>DDXK01000061.1 GCA_002347185.1 Desulfobulbaceae bacterium UBA2262
TTCAACTTAAAGACGAATGAACCAATTTTGTTTATCCGTTTGAACCGCATGACCACATCTCCAAGGTGATGTTTCCGGGCCCGGGCCGGGCCCCAACCGAAAAGAAGAAAATCCGGCCCGATTATCAGCTGTTCCCCGGCGCCTGTCGAGCCTTTTTTGCCGGCCCCCAGGGCCTCAGCCTCCCTCGCTCTTCACGAGCAGGGGCTTGCCGAGCAGATGCTTGCCCAGACTCTCGCCCTTTTCTCCCGGCCGCCGGCGGATCACCTTCTGAAAGAAGATATTGTTGGGAATCTGGGAAACAAACCCTTCCTGCCCCTCGCTGGTCAGATCGGCCACCGAGGTGAACATCAGATTGAAGTCAAGAACCGTGCCGCGCAGGCCCTGCCCGCCCACAGGCTCCACCACCTCGATCTCGTCGCCGACCTGGAAAACGTTGAAAAGGATGAGAAACAGCGCGCAGAACATATTGCTGAGTATGCTCCAGACCGCGATGAAGCCGATGGCCACCATGCCGGCCACGGTGAGAAGGGCGGCAAAGACCGAGGTGATGCCGATGCCGATCTGCTGGAGAACGATAACCGTGACCATGATGAAGAGAAGCCATTTGAGCAGATTTCTGGCAAGAAGATAGACAGGCTCGGCTATGGCCTGCTTGGCGAGCAGGGTTTTCAGCGCCTTGGTCAGGGCAATATAGACAAGGAGCCCCAGCACCAGGATGAAAACAACCGCAAGTGCGGTGCTGCTCAACTCGAACAGGCGTTCGTAACGAAAATTCATGCGCAACCCTCCTCTGGCAAGTTTCGAGATCAACCGTTTTGTGGCAAGCGGTGACAACCTTGTCAGAATAGTAGCCGATTTTTCCGCCGCGAGCAAAACCGGCCCCAGCAGCTGGGGAACAGACCGGGCTTCCGGGCCGGCGGAAAGGAAGGAGAGGGGCAGATCGAAAAAATTCCATAGCGAAGACTTTTCCCCTATAATGGGAAAAATGCGCCTTGCGGCTCCCCTGTGGGGGCGTTTGTCGCCCGGGGCCATGCGCCGCTGCACCGCCGCACTTAACAACCGAGGAGGGAATCATGGAAACCGTCAAGCAGTTCATCAATCCGTTTCTGGAAACCCTGGGCGCATACCTGCCCAGCGTTTTCGGCGCTCTGCTCATCTTTCTTCTGGGACTTTCCCTGGCCGGCATCCTCCGCAAGGGGCTGGCCAGGCTGCTTGGCGCCATCAATATCGATGCCCGCTTAAGCGCCAGGACCGGCAACGTCATCGGGGTGGAGCAGTTTCTCACCAACCTCTGCTACTACTTTCTCCTGCTCTGGGTTCTCCTGCTGACCCTGGACATCCTGGGCGTGCAGGGCGTGCTGGATCCGGTCAAGAACATGTTCAACAACTTCCTCGCCGTGATCCCCAATCTGGTCGCCGCCCTGCTCATCGGCTTTGTCGGCTATGTCATCGCCAGGATCGTCTCCAGCGCCGTCGAGGTGGTCGCCAAGAGCCTGGACAAACTTTCCCTGAAACTCGGCCTGGGACAGGAGTTCTGCATCTCGAAGCTCCTCTCCCAGATGATCTTCATCCTCATCTTCGTGCCGGTTCTCATCTCCGCCCTGGACGCCCTGCAGATCGAAGCCATCTCCGTGCCCTCCACCCAGATGCTTGCCGAAATCCTCATCGCCGTTCCCAAGATACTCGCCGCCCTGCTGATCCTCGCCGTCGCCTACATCGTGGGCCGCTTTGTCACCGCCATCATCAGCGAGCTGCTGCAGAACATCGGCGCCGACACCATGCCGGCCAAAATCGGCATTCCCGGCATAGTCGGGGAGAAGACCTCCTTTTCCAGGCTCTGCGGCGGCATCGTCTTTTTCTTCATCATGCTGGCCGCCTCCGTTTCCGCGGTGGAACAGCTCTCCATGCCGCAACTTTCGCAAATCCTCAGCGACTTCCTGCAGTTTTCCAGCCAGGTCATCCTGGGCCTCATCATCCTGGCCGTGGGCAACTTCGTGGCCACCATCGCCCATGACGCCCTCGCCAAAACCGCCGCCAACCCCGGGCTGGCCAATATCGCCAGAATCGCCATCCTCGGCCTCGTCCTGGCCATGGGCCTCAGGGCCATGGGTATTGCCGACGATATAGTCAATCTGGCCTTCGGCCTCAGCCTGGGCGCGGTCGCGGTCACCATCGCCCTGGCCTTCGGCCTGGGAGGCCGGGAAGCGGCTGGCAAGCAGATGGAATACTGGCTGAGCAAGCTGCGCAAACCCGAATAATTTTACGCTGGCAAACTGGCTGAAATTCTGGTAACGAGTCGGTGAGCTTTACGCAACCTCGCCCAAGAATCACCGCGCCTGCGAAAACGGAACAACCTGATGCGCCAAGGTCAAAAAGCAGTCACCCCCAGCCTGGCCCTTCCCCGCCCGCGGCTCCTTCATGCCGCCCATTCCGCCCCGGCCGGGAGGGGGAAGCCCTGCCCCGCAAGCCGATTCTTTTTCCGATCCTGAAGCCACCCTGCCCTTCATCCCATTTGCAAAGGAGCATGTCATGAAAAAACTCGTCTCCCTGGTCTTGAGCACCCTGCTTCTCTTTCTTCTTGCCGGTTGCGGTTCCGGCCCCGAGGACACAACCACGGACAAGGCGGAGGTGCAGTCCCTTTCCATCAAAGGCTCGGACACCATGGTCCATCTGGTGAGCACCTGGACCGAAGAGTTCATGCAGTCCGACGCGCATGTCGACATTTCCGTAACCGGCGGCGGTTCCGGCACCGGCATTGCCGCCCTGCTCAACGGCACCACCGATATCTGCGCCGCCTCCAGGGGGATGAAGGAAAAGGAACTGAAACAGGCCCAGGCGAGCAATATTTCTCCCAAGGAGATCGCGGTCGCCCGGGACGGCATCGTCCTGGTGGTCAACCCGGAAAACCCGGTCAGCAGCCTGACCATTGACCAGCTTCGCGAGATTTACACCGGCAAGGCGAAAAACTGGCAGGAGGTCGGCGGCCCTGACGCGCCGATCATCGTACTCTCCAGAGAATCGAGCTCCGGCACCTTCATCTTCTTCCAGGAGCACGTCCTGAACAAGGAAGACTACACCGCCTCCGCCCGTCTGCTGCCCGGCACCTCGGCGCTCATCCAGGCGGTCGCTGCCGACAAGTGGGCCATCGCCTATGTCGGCCTCGGTTTCGCCGCCGAGTCCCAGGGCAATGTCAAGGCGCTGGCCGTGCAGGCCCAAGGCCAGGCCGCTCCGGTCGCGCCCAGCGAGGCGACCATCCGCTCCGGCGAATATGCCATCTCCCGGCCCCTCTTTTTCTACACCAACGGCGAGCCCCAGGGCGTTGCCAAAAAATTTGTCGATTTCTGCCTGAGTCCGACCGGGCAGGACATTGTGAGGAAAGCGGGATATGTCCCGGTCTCTTAGATCCATTTTCACCGACAGGGTGATGCGGGTCCTGCTGGTCGGCGCGGCGTCGACCAGCGTCCTCATCGTCGGCCTGATCTTCCTCTTTCTCTTCAAGGAGGCGGGCCCCTTTGTCCTGAAACCGGGGCTGGCGAAACTTTTTGACAGCCAGTGGATTCCGGTCTCCTTCCAGCAGGAGCGCTACGGGGTGGGGCCGCTGCTTTCCGGCTCCGCCCTGGTGACGCTGCTGGCCATGGTCATCACCGTGCCCACCTCGGTGCTGATCGCCATCTACATCGCCGAAATCGCCCGCCCCATGGAACGGGAATGGCTGAAGCCCTTTATCGAGATCCTCGCCAGTATCCCCTCGGTGGTTCTCGGCTTCTTCGGCCTCATCGTGGTCGCTCCCCTGGTGAAGGATATTTTCGGCCTGAGCACCGGGCTTACCGCCCTCACTGGCGCCCTGCTGCTCTCCCTGATGGCCATCCCCACCGTGATTTCCATCTCGGAGGACGCCCTGGCCAGCGTGCCCTACGCCCTGAAGAACGCCTCCCTCGCCCTGGGCGCCAGCCATCTGCAGACCATCTTCCGGGTCACCCTGCCGGCGGCCCTGCCCGGCATCGTCGCCGCGGTGATGCTCGGCATCGGGCGGGTGATCGGCGAGACCATGGCGGTCCTGATGGTGACCGGCAACTCGGCCATCGTCACCTTCTCTCCCCTGGAATCGGTGCGGACGATGACCGCCACCATCGCCGCGGAGATGGGGGAGGTGCCCTTCGGCTCCGTCCATTACCAGTCGCTCTTCTGGATCGGCATCATCCTGCTCTTCATCACCTTCATCCTCAACATCATCGCCCAGCGCGTCCTGAAAAAATACGGGATGATGAAATGAACAACACCAGGGAAAAACTTGTCCTGCTCGGCCTGCGCCTCATCACCTACTGCGTGGTGCTGGTCATCGGCTACATCCTTTTTGACATCATCAAAAACGGCCTGCCCGCGCTCAACTGGCAGTTCGTCAGCAGCTTCCCGAGGCGCAGCGGCGCGGCGGGCGGCATCCTGCCGGCCATCGTCGGCACCTTTTACCTGGTGGTCGGCACCATCGCCGTCTCGCTGCCCCTCGGCATCGGGGGCGCCATTTATCTGGCCGAATATGCCGGGCAGGGCCGCTTCGCCAACCTGGTCCGCCTGGCCATCATCACCCTGGCCGGCGTGCCTTCCATCGTCTTCGGCCTGTTCGGCCTCGGCCTTTTCGTGCTTTTCTGCGGCTTCGGGCCTTCCATCCTGGCCGGCAGCCTCACCCTGGCCTGCATGGTGCTGCCCACCATCATCGTGGCCAGCGAGGAGGCCCTGCGCGCGGTGCCCAAGGGCTTCCGCGACGCCAGCCTCGCCCTGGGCGCCACCAAATGGGAGACCATCCGCACCAATGTCCTGCCCTACTCCCTCTCCGGCATGATCACCGGCTCCATCCTGGGGATCGGGCGGGCGGCCGGGGAAACCGCCCCCATCCTCCTGACGGTGGCGGCCTTTTTCCTCCCCAAGCTGCCCAAGTCGGTTTTCGACCAGGTCATGGCGCTGCCCTATCACCTTTACATCCTGGCCACCCAGCATCCGGAAGCGGACCGGCTCAAAAACATGCAGTACGGAACGGCCCTGATTCTCCTCCTCCTGGTGCTGGGCCTGAGCCTCGGCGCAATCATCATCCGAACCCATTTCAGGAAAAAATTCCGATGGTAGAAAAATCCATTTTCCCGCCAGACCTCGACATCGTCATCACCACCCGGCATGTCAATTTTTTCTACGGGACAAAACAGGCCCTGTTTGACATCACCCTGAACATCCCGGCCAAGCAGGTCACGGCCCTGATCGGCCCTTCCGGCTGCGGCAAATCGACCTTCCTGCGCTGCCTGAACCGGATGAACGACACCATCACCGCGGCCCGGGTCGAGGGGGAGATCCGGATCAACGGCTCCGACATCTACGCCGGCGGCACCAATGTCGTGGAGCTGCGCAAGGAGGTGGGCATGGTCTTTCAGAAATCAAACCCCTTCCCCAAGTCGATCTTCGACAATGTCGCCTACGGCCCGCGCATCCACGGCCTGAAGGACAAAAACCGTCTGGCCGAGATCGTGGAGCAAAGCCTGCGGCAGGCCGCCATCTGGGAAGAGGTCAAGGACCGGCTGCACGACAACGCCATGGGCCTTTCCGGCGGCCAGCAGCAGCGNNCAGCAGGCGGCCCGCGTCTCCGACTACACCGCCTTTTTCTATGAAGGCAGCCTCATAGAATTCGACGCCACCCCGAAAATCTTTACCAACCCGACGGAAAAACAGACGGAAGACTACATCACCGGCCGCTTCGGCTGAGCAGGGAGAGCAATTATGCCGAAACACATGCAGAACGACATTGAAAAGCTGAAGGCGAAGATCATCAGCATGGGCGAGGCTGTGGAGGACCGGGTCTATCAGGCCACCCTGGCGGTGATCAACCGCGATGTCAACAAGGCCAATGCCGTGATCAAAGGCGATCGGGAGATCGACGACATGGAGGTGGATATCGAGGAGGACTGCCTGAAGATCCTCGCCCTCTATCAGCCGGTGGCCATCGACCTGCGCTTCATCGTGGCGGTGCTGAAGATCAACAGCGATCTCGAGCGCATCGGCGACCTGGCGGTGAACATCGCGGAACGGGGCCTCTATCTCTGCGGCCAGGAACGCTTCGAGATCCCCTTCGACCTCTCGCCCATGGTGGCGCTGGCGGAAAAGATGGTCACCGAAAGCATCGACTCGCTGGTGAACCTGGACGTGCGGCTGGCCCACCAGATCCGGGCCTCGGACGACAAGATGGACGCCATGAACCGGGAGATGTACACCAAGCTCAAGGGCATGCTCACCACCGACACCGAGCACGTCAACAACCTGCTCCACGCCCTTTCCGTGGGCCGCCATCTCGAGCGCATCGCCGACCACGCCACCAACATCGCCGAGGACGTGATCTATCTGGTCGACGCACGGATCATCCGGCACAAGCCGGAGCTCTACAACGAATAGCAGGAGGCTGCCGCAAGGAGGGGCGCAAGGAGAGGGGCCCGGCAAGAATTTTCGCGGCAGGAAATTGCAGGCGTCCGGACCGCAAGAAAGGCTCAGACCCGCGGCGCTTCGCCGTTCAGGGCTTAAGCCTTTTTTGCGCCGTGCTGATAATAGCGGCGCAGATCCCTTTCCAGGAAACGCTCGATTTTGCGCAGATGACGGCGGTGCGCCCGCCAGAGCAGCTTATGGGGCTCGGCGGCCAGCCGGGCCAGAACCCGCTCCCGCACCCGGCTCCAGACATCCTTCTTGTAGGCAGTGTCCAGCAGCACCAGCCCCTCCACCTCCCTGCCCGCCTCCCTGGCAAAGCGGGGGAGCGACACCTGCTTTCCCCAGGAATAGAGCAAAAGGAAAAGCAACGCCGCAAGGGATGCCGGCAGAAGGACAAGTCCCGGGCGGAACTCCCCGGAGAGCAGCCCGACGAGCAGCGGGGTTTCCGGCAGCCCGGTGAGGTATCTCAAAAGCAGATCGCCGAAGAAAAAAAGCAGGAGCGCGGCCAGGCTCCCGAAGCCTGCGAGATTTTTCAGCCGGGCGCCAAAACCGCTTTTGAAGCGGGCATAGGCTTCCACCTCGAGACGCAGGCCCCGCACCTCGCGGTCCACGTCCTGCAGGATATGATTGATCCTCTTGGCAGGAGCCCCGCGGATCGCCTCGACCAGATCGCGCCGCTCGCCGTCCCAGGCCGAAAAGGCCGCGCCATCGCGGGCCAGTTCCGGGGAGTAGGTGAGAAAAATCCTGGGGATATCCTTGCGGCCCGTCATCTGGGAGAGGTTCCAGCAGAGGGTGCCGTAGGAACGGACCAGGTCGACGCTGCCCTCACAGGCGTCGATGCGGTTCAGCACATAAAGCACCCTGTCCTCGCTGGCGCTGCCCGGCAGGGTGCCCCTGATGGCCTGGTAGGTCTCCTTGATGGTCCCGGCCTTGAAGGGGTCGAACATCAGGATGATGAGGTCGGCAAGCCCCGCCAGCTCCCCCACCACCCCGAGATAGTCATAGCCGCGATCCCTCTCGGTGACCGAGTCGAGCATGCCCGGCGTGTCGATGATCACCATCTTCTCAAGAAAGGGGGAGGCGACCTGCTTGAGGCGCAAGTGGGCGCTGAGCCGCTCGCCGAACTTCTCCAGGCGGGCAAAGGGCAGGCCGGGATCCCTGATTACCGTGCTGCCCGGAATTTCCGCGGGCTCCTGGCCAGGGGACGCGCCGGCCAGGATGGTGAAGCTGTCGTCGGTGGGCGACTGGCCGGTCCTCTGCACCGTCTGCCCAAGCAGCTCGTTGATGAAGGTCGATTTGCCCGAGGAGTAGTTTCCGATGACCAGAACGATGGGCTTCCATTTCAGGGGTGCGAGGAGGTTTTCGAAATCATGCCCATAGAGGGCAAAGAGCGGCCGCACCCTGCGTCGGAGGAGCAATTCGAGTTCGGTCACCAGGGCTTCATACCCTCCCCCGCCCGAGTCTGCTTGCCTTTCTTCCCCTGCCATGGCCCTTCCCCTCCTCTGCCGTCGCCCCCCGCCGGGCTTGGCCTCAAATGCCGATGATTTTTCTGGCGACCAGCAGCTCGATGATCGCCTCCACCCCGCTTTCGATGGTGGCGTTGGCGGTGTCGAGGACCAGATCGGGATTCACCGGCTCCTCATAGGGGGAAGAGATGCCGGTGTAGTTCTTGATCTTCCCCTCCCGGGCCTTCTTGTAAAGCCCCTTCACGTCGCGCTGCTCGCAGACCTCCAGGGGACACTTGCAGTAGACCTCGAGGAAATCGGCCTTGCCGAGGAAATCGCGCACCATCTTCCGGTCGGTGCGCATGGGCGAAATAAAGGCGGCAAGGGAAATCACCCCGGCATCGAGAAAGAGATTCACCACCTGGGCGATGCGGCGGATGTTTTCGTGGCGGTCCTCGATGCTGAAGCCGAGATCGGCGCAAAGCCCGTGCCGGACATTGTCTCCGTCAAAGACATAGGCCTGGCAGCGCAGATCGAACAAGCGCCTGGCCGCGGCATGGGCCAGGGTGGACTTGCCGGAGCCGGAGAGGCCGGTAAGCCAGAGGTTCACGCTGCGATGGCCGAGAAGCTTTTCCCGGTCGCGACGGCAGACAGAGGTTTCATGCCAGACAATATTTTCATCCTTTTTTACACTCATCATCTCCTCGCTTTTTCTGATCCAGGCAAAGCCCTTATCTCCCCGCGCATCTTCCTGCCGGCCCTTTGTCGTCGGCCAACAGCATGGTATCATAATCAGAGACCGGCCCTCAAAAGGAAAAAAAGAGGCTCCGGGGGACATTCACTCCGGGAAACCGGAAAGCGAAATGCCCATCTTTCAATCAATTGCCTAATATAATTAAAATTTATCCACAGAACCCACATTTTTCCAAAAACCGGAAAAAAATGGCCATAACCACTGCCCGAAACGCTTCCCGGCAACGGAGAATTCCCATAAGAGTTTGGAATACCGCCACTTCCACGGCATCACCCTGCCGGGCATATTTTTTGCTTCATTATATATATGAAGCAGTTTCTATTTCCTCAGGCGAACAGAACCGACGGCAGGGGGAGCCGGAACGACTCGAAGGCGTGACGGATCGCAAAAATGTCCTTCAAACCACTAACTCTGGAGATAACAGGCAATGAAAGCAAAAGTGCAGCTTGGACAGCTACTCCTTGAGAAAAAACTTGTTACCCAGGACCAGATCAATGAGGCGCTCCGCCTGCAGGTGAGCGGAGGCAGAAGGCTCGGCTACCTCCTCATCAAGATGGGCTACATCAGCGACGAGCAACTGCTCAAGGCCCTGGCCGAACAGCTGGAGGTGCCCATCATCAATATCGATGAAAAGTTCTCCAACGAGGTCCGCGCGACCATACCCCGCTACCTCTGCCAGAAGTACGGCCTCATCCCCCTCTGTCGGAAAAATCACAACGTCCTCTCCGTGGCCATGGCCGATCCCATGGACCGGCAGGCCATCGACGACATCGAGCACTACACCAGTCTGGTGGTCGAGGCGAACCTGGCAAAACACAACGAGATCGACCGGGCCATCAAGCAGTACATTCCTCTCTCCCTCAAGGACATCTTCAACCCGCAATCCTTCGGCGTGGTGGCGAAAACCGCCACGGCCCTGCTTTTCGTCATCTTCGTGGTGATGAGCTTCTTTGCCGCCCGCTACGTCTACCACGAGAAATACGGCACCATCACCATGGCCGACTCGTCGGTGATCTACAAGAACCATGACATCATGATCAGCGTGGACCAGTCGGGCAAATACTCGCTGCTGGGGCGCGGGGCGCGGGCGACAGGCTTCTACTCGGTCACCTTCGAGAATATCGACCAGCTCAAATCCTTTCTGGCCCTGAAAAAAACCGACTTCTCGGAAAAGCAGTATGAGTGGATCAACTGGACGATCAGCCACAGAATAGAAAAATCAATGCCCGGGAAGGGATAAGCTCCCCTTGCCCATTCGGGGAAGAAGACCCCTTTTCGCTTTTCACTTCCTGGCACGCAATTTGCTCAATAACCAGGCGAGCGAAAAAGGCAAACCTTCCGAAAGGATGGGACGCAAAGCCACCGGCCTACGTTCCCGGCCCGAAACAGAGACGGGGATACGGCAGCGGGGTTGCCGCGGAGGATAAAATTCCTCCACGGCATCTGAGCCTGGTCAAGATCGAGCAGGTGACAAAAATTGTCAAGGGTGCCGAAAAATGATGACTCGCAGACGAAAATCCTCTCCCTGGCCGCTTTGCTTCACCCGAAGACATTCCCGCTTGGCGAAAGGCGTCCAGGTTGCCATGGCCTTTCTCCTGGTGCTGGGGCTCCCCAACCTCTCCCTGGCGGCAATCCTGCAACGCCTCTATATCGAGTGGTCCTATGAAGATATCCAGGCGGGTTCGGCCGGGTATAAAATCTACCAGGACGGCAGCCTCATCGCCACCCTGAACGACCCCCTGCTCTATTCGACGGAACTCGATGTCTACCTCGAGACAGGCCAGGCAAACAGTTTCACGGTAACGGCATTCGACACCACCGGGCTTGAAACCCCGCCCTCACCACCATATACCATCGACGTGCCCGCCGAGGATGAAAACGGCAACATCCCGCCTGTCCTCACCATAAAACTGACCCCCTCGTCCGGCGAGGCCCCCCTCATCGTTGACTGCGACGCCACCAGCTCCTTTGACTTTGACGGAACCATCGCCTCCTATTCCTGGGATTTCGGCGACGGCTCCGTCGCCTCGTACGCCGCCACCAGCCATACCTACAACATCCCCGGCACCTATACGGTCCGGCTCACCGCCACGGACAACGAGGGCGGCATTGCCACGGCCCAGGCCACTGTCACCGTGGCCGGCGAGGCGGATGCGACCAACGCCCCGCCGGTGGCCTCCATCTATCTGACGACCACCTCCGGCCCCGCCCCCCTTGCCGTTCTGCTGGACGGCTCTTCCTCGACGGACAGCGACGGCTCCATCAGCAGCTACACCTGGGACTTCGGGGACGGCTATTCCGGCACAGGTGCCTTTGTCAACCACACCTATGCCTCGAGCGGCACCTTCACGGCAATCCTGACCGTAACCGACAACGAAGGGAAAAGCGCCTCGGCCCAGTCCGTGATCACGGTGACGGAATCGACTCCCAGCAACCAGCCGCCGACCGCCGTCATCACAGCCAGCCCCCTCACCGGGCAGGCCCCCTTCACCAGCTCCTTCTCCGGCGCCGGCTCCACCGATGCCGACGGCACCATTACCGCCTATGCCTGGGATTTCGGCGATGGCGGCACGGCAAGCGGCCTGACCGTTTCCCACCAGTACACGACACCCGGCGCCTACGTCGCCACCCTGACGGTAACGGACGACAATGCCGCCAGCACGAAGACGCAGGTCAATATCAGCGTCGAGGCGGCAGCAACAACGGCAAGCTCCCTCTCGGACAGCTTCGGCACCGACACCATAGCCAGTTACACCAACGTCAGCCCCAACGCCCTCATGAGCATAAGCGGCGGAGCCGCCCATGGCCACAATTGGCAAAAGACCCTTTCCTTCCACAAGACCACGCTGACGGCAAGCGACCACTGGGTGGAGGCCGATGTGGTCTACAGCGGCAAGACAGACAGCGCCGGCATCCTCGCCCGCGTCGATGCCACCAACAAGACTGGCTATGCCGCCTACTTCGGCGCCGGAGGCAGCCTCAACCTCGCCCGCTTCAGCGGCACCAGCCAGACCCTGCTTACTCAGTTCAGCGGCGGCTATCTTGCCGGAACCTACGCCTTGCGGATGGTGATGGCCGGAAGCAGCATCAAGGTCTTTGTCAACGACGAGCTCAAGATCGAAAAAAGCGACGCCACCTATGCCAGTGGCCGCAATGCGGGGCTCTTCTTCTACAGGATCAGCACCAACACCGATGTCACCGCCGACAACTTTACAGCCAGTACAGGTACGCCGCCAGCCGAACCGGAAACCAACACGCTCCCGGTTGCGCAAAGCGACGCCCTCGCCACCCAGGAAGACACCCCAGCCAGCGGCACCCTCAAGGCCACCGACGCGGAAAGCGATACGCTGACCTTTGCCATCGTCGCCAACGGCAGCCTGGGCAGCGCAATCATAACCAACACGGCAACCGGCGCCTTTACCTACACGCCCAAGCCCAACGTCTCCGGCGCCGACAGCTTCAGCTTCAAGGCCAACGACGGCACCGGCGACTCCAACATTGCCACGGTCACGATCAGCATTGCCGCGGCCAACGATCCGCCCGTGGCCCAGAACGCTTCCCTTGCCACCCCGGAAGACACCCCGGTGAGCGGCACGTTGACAGCCACGGACCCGGAAGGCGCTGCGCTGACCTTTACCATTGTCGCCAACGGCAGCCTGGGCACGGCAGTGCTCACCAACCCGGCAACAGGGGCTTTCACCTACACGCCAAAGCCAAACGCCAACGGCATCGACAGCTTCACCTTCAAGGCGAGCGATGGTGATGGCGCTTCCAACCTCGCCACCATCTCCATCACCCTGCAAGCGGTCAATGATCCGCCCGGCGCTCTCGCCGACAGCGCCGAAACCAACGAGAATGTTCCGGCCACCATTTTTGTCCTGGCAAACGACTCGGATCCGGACGGCGACCAGCTCACCGTCCAGAGCGTCACCCAGGGGGCCAACGGCAGTGTCGCCAACAATGGCAACTCCGTGACCTACACCCCCAAACCGGGTTGGTTCGGCAACGACAGCTTCAGTTATACATTGAGCGACGGACAGGGCGGCACGGCCACGGCCACGGTACAGGTCGCCGTCAACGAGGTCAACTACGCCCCCGTAGCACAAGACCTGAGCGCCACAACCCTGGAAAACACCCCCATTGGCGGGCAAGTCCTTGCCACGGATGCCGATGGCGATCCCCTGACCTACAGCATCGTCAGCAATGGCTCGCTGGGTGTCGCCGTCATCACCAATCCCGCCACCGGGGCATTCACCTACACTCCTGCCCCGGATGCCTTTGGCACCGACTCTTTCACCTACAAAACCAATGACGGAAAGGCGGATTCCAACCTCGCCACTGTCACCATCACCATCGCCAACGCCGGGGTTCGGGCGCTGAGCGACGACTTTGCCATCGACACCAGCGCGAACTACACGAAAATCAACCCCAACGCGGCCATGACCGTGAGCAACGGCGCAGCCCATGGCCAGCAGTGGAACAAGACCTTCAACTACCACAACAGCATGCTCGAAACCAGCGACCACTGGGTGGAGGCCACGGTTGCCTACAGCGGCAAGGCAGACAGCGCCGGCGTCCTGGCCAGGGTAGACAGAAACAACAATACCGGCTATGCCGCCTACTTTGGCGGCGGGAAGCTCTATCTCTACCGCTTCGTCGGCACCAGCCAAAGCCTTATTGCCCAACAGAACGGCAAATATCAGGCCGGGACCTACAAGGTAAGGATAGAGGCCACGGGCAGCACCTTTAGGGTATTTGTCAACGATGAACTGAAAATCGAGAAAGGCGACGCCACTTACACCCTTGGCAGAAACATCGGGCTCGCCTTCTATAGAGTCAGCACCAACACTGATGTCACAGCCGATGACTTCAAGGGAGGAATATAAATCATGCCGGAAAAACGATTTACGATATGCGCCTGGATCATGGCCGCCACACTCAGCCTGCCAGCTCTTTCCATGGCTTCCCCGGAGACCAGGATTAATCCGGATACCGATTTAGTTTATCTGGGGGCCTTCCGGGTACCCGACGATAAATCGGGCGACACATCCTGGGATTATGGCGGCGGAGGATTGACCTTTAATCCCGATGGTGATCCGACAGGTGCAGCAGATGGATTTCCTGGCTCACTTTTTGGAATAGGAAAGGCGGCAAACGGCAAGGTTTCTGAATATGCAATCCCCAAACCTGTCATTTCAAACAAACTTGCAGATCTTCCCTTTGCCACCGCGATACAGGGATTCCAGGACATCACTGGCGGTCGCATTGGTGGCACTCTTACTACTTACAGAATGGGTGATTTAGAGCTCATCAAAAAAACGGGTGCTATGCCAGAAGATAAGCTTTTTTGGGTTATATATGAATATTACATGCCAGAATATGATCTATTAACCTTTGGCTGGAGCACACTAAATCTTTCTGCTCCAAAACCAGAAGGACTTGCGCGAATTGACAACGATGTCTCATCGGCCACTAGCCGCTATATATTTAAAATTCCCCCAGAGTGGGCGAACATCAATACCAATGGGCGAAGCATAGCAGTAGGGCGTGACCGTGGTCAAATGAATGGTTCCTGGGGACCCACCCTCTTTGCCATCGACCCGACACAATACAGTAGCATAATGGACGGAACCTTAATCAACAGCACACCCATGATGCGCTATAGTGAAACAAACCCATTCCCGAGCCCTGGATGGAGCCATGGGGCGGATGATTGGAACGACGGGGCCTGGCTTGGCATCAACGGTCGATCTGCGGTAATAATAGCAGGAAGCAAGGGAATACGGACAGACGAGAACGGCTTACTTTACTATGGCGACCCAGGACCTGATGGGTGTGGAGACAAAGGTTATCACGCCGAACCAAACTATGCAGCTATTCTCTTCTACGATCCAGATGATTTTGCACAAGTAGCCAAAGGAACCATTCTACCACACGAGATAAAACATTACGCGCTTTATAATGTTGAAAAATATATGTTCAAACGATTCACATGCAGACAAACAATACTAGGAGGTGTTGGATACGATCAAAGCAACCAAATTTTATATATAGAAGAGAGACTTGTTGGAAGCGGATTAAGCATATACAGCACTAGCCCCATTGTCCACGTATGGCGTATTGTTGACAGTCAAAATACGGCAATTGACACAATCCCGCCAACAAAACCTACAAATATTGTAGTCACCGATCTTTCCGCAACTGAGAAGAGAATAAGCTGGACAGCCTCATCTGATAATTCTGGTGCCATTTATTACCTTGTTTACCGAAACAACCTGCCAATTATTATGACTACGGCAACAGAACATATAGACACAAAATTTTCATTGATCACAGATACGACTGATTTTACATATCATGTTGAAGCCAGAGATCAAATGAATAACAGCAGCCTGAGCAAGATGTCCCCGACAATAAAAACTATAATAAAAAAATAAAACTACAAAGTGCACATTTTCAGGATAGCACGTTTTGTCAGTTTATAATCAATATAATTAAGCAAATATTGAGCAGCGAACCTAGCGCGTAATCGCCAGGAACCAGGCGATCCGAGCTGCTCTTGCATCCTATTGCTAAAAGTCCTCATATAAATTGATAGATTTTTTAATAAAATTATAGAATACATTGCATCACAAGAGATATGGAGGGAATCAACCCTGCAGCCTTCACAAAATGCAGCAAAAATTTTTCTTGTCCTCCTTAGGGAATACCTAACACGAGAAGAAACGCCATGAAACAGTGCCAATTGAAGACAACACACATCCTGGAATTTACTGCCGAACTGACAATCACCGAAATCAATAAAACCGACCCTTCCATTGGCAAATAATACATTTATCATATTTAAATCCCCATGAATTAACTCCTTCTCATAGGAAGACATATTACCTTTTATTTCAAAAATTCTCATTTTTATAAAATTCTCAACACAATCTCTTTCATAGTCACTAAACTCACCACAGCAAAACAACCTATTTCTTATGTAATTTCCTATTTCATCAATATCACTAGATAGCATACTAGACGACTCAGATTTATGTATTATCCGTGCCCCACGGCCAATCTCATAAAACAAGTCAACCATATCAGACTCAACAGAACTCGATCTGAAATTGAGGCGAGACAAATACCTATCAACCATGCTTTGTATTTTTACACCTTCAACTTCCAAAGTGACAATCAACAAATCCTCCTTTGAAGAATAAATAAGCTTTGGTATGGAGAAATCCTCCAGAGAAGAAAAAACCGGCGCTAATTTTTGAAGAGCGCTACATTCTTGATCAATTTTTCTCTCCAACGCCTCCCTATCTCGCCCTTTACCTACAGAGAGGTACTTGAAATAATAAGTATTATTTGTAATTACAACTTTATAAATACATGAAAATTGCTCTGCCCAATACGTATATAGGCATTTCCCTTCTGGCAATATTTTTTCAAACTGCATTTTTTTGACAACTTCACAAATATTAATATCTATTTCCACTTTTGATATTTCCTAGCACAAAAATAATAAAATTATTCTCTACTAAAAAAAGAGAGGATTAACCGCTCCTATTTTCCATTACAAATAGCCAAGCCTGATTTGTTCCGATTCGAAAAGCTCACGGATCCCCGGTGCAAGTTCCGCTTTGGGCGCCGAAGGGCGGCCAGGACGGACATATCCCATGATTTCCCCCTGCAGATCTTTCGTCGCGGATAAATTCAAAAAACCGAGCAGTTTTGAATAGATTTCCCATGTTTCAGTGGTCAGCTCTTCATAGCGAACCTCGAAAAGCCCTGGCCCGATAAAATACTGCTTATGCCTCTCAAAGGCACGATTGGAGCAAACCCACTCAAGAGCAGCCCAGTCAGGAGAAGTCGTACAAGAATCGACAACCTGCGGAGCAATTCCGAACTCCCGTGCTGTTTGCGCCAGAAGGCGCTTTTTCTTATCTCTCGTCCCATACCAGTTGTTCATGTCGCGGAAGCCGTATGGTATATCGAAATCAGCCTCAACCAGGATGGAACGGATCACGTCGTAACCGTTCCGTACTATGTAAATAAGTTTTGCGTCCGGTGCCAGGCTGTGCAGCCAGGGGAGACGGAAGACATTTTCCGGGGTCTTTTCAACCAGCAGGCGGCTCCCGCTTCCCGCTGCAGAGAACAAAGCAGCAAAGCGGGCCGCCTCTCCTGGCCGCGGATCTTCAATGAGAAGCGAGCGCTGCTTTTCTTCGCTGCGGCAGTATCCCCAAATTTCCGTCCGCTTAGAAACCGTTATCCAGTAGGGGCGAGGCTCATTCAAATAGACAATGTCTGGGTACAGGGAGAGAAGCCGGCCAAGGAGGGTTGTCCCAGAACGGCCACATCCCGCGACAAAGCAAAGCGGCACACTCCTCTGCCGGCCATGAGCTTCCTGTGCATGTGCCGCCCGAGTTGCAGCAAAGATTTTGCGCTGGAACCTCGCATACTCCAAGAAGGCTTTCACCCGCCACTTCACTCCCTTCATCATGCTTTCCCCACCTCCTTTGGGCAGCCATCCAGATCCTGACCGATGGATGCAAGGTAAGTTCTTGCAAACATGGCAACAAAAAGCATAAGCCAGTAAAAGGCTTCGGCATACAAGCGATCGAGAAAAAGCGCGGAGACAAGAAAGGCAATGAATGAAGCTTCAAAAGCAAGGGCCTTGCTGTAACAGACGACATCCCTCCTGCTGCCAGCCATTTTCTTTATCTTTCTTGCCTGAAGGAAGGTGGTCACAATAAAGCCCCCCAGGATGACTGCGCCCGCATAACCAAAATCGACCAGGGCCTGCATGTAAGTTGAATGGACAGTGATTGTTCCCGTGGTGGTCAACCACTCTTCCGGAAGTATAGTGGGACTCATGAATTCGAAACCTCTCGCACCGAGCCCAAAAGGATGTTGCCGGACCAGGTCAATGGCGGCAAGCCAGAAGTTCACCCTTGTCGCCCCGCCCTCTCCTAACTCAACCTCCCGCAAGGAAGCCATCCTGGCCCAAAAGGTCGCGTCGGCAAGGTAAAGAAAAAGGCCGAGGCACCCCATCGCAATAAAAATGCCGAACAGACGCTGTTGACTGGAAAATATTTTCTTCCGTACCACGGCGAAAATTTGCAAAACCACGGCAATGACAAGGGCGAGAAAGGCCCCGCGACTATTGAGCAGGATGACAGCGTTCGCCACGAATGGGAAAAAGAGCAGGGCCGCAATGCGCTTCACGGGGCTACCGGTAAGGAGGTAATGCAAAAGCAGAGGAATTGCGGTGACAAGCACGGCCGCCGTGGTGTTGGCATCGGGACCGTCAGGCATGCCGATCCCTTCAAGTCTGCCGAACATGTCGCGGGGCATGCTCTGCGCGATGTACCCCACGTAAAAGCACCCCGCCAAAAATGCCCACACCACCCGCTCCAATTTTTCATCGGTGTCAACGACTCGATAGGCGATATACATGAAGACGAGCTGCTGCACCTGGAGAATCAAAAAACGATAATGTTCTTCAGGCCATACGGCATACGTGGAGATAACACCCATCATGACAATCATTGCCAGCAGCCATTTTTCCTGGGGGAAATTTGCTGATTTCCCAACGGAAATTCCAGCTGTTTTTTTCCTGAAGAAAAAGGCAATGATAAAAACAATCGCCAGAACAAAGGTGTAGCGGAACTGGGGGAGCGTGTACCACCAACGGCTTGCAGGGTAGATAAAATACAAAAGTTCGTAAAGCGCGATTCCCCAGGAGATATCGGCGCAAATTGTCAGGAAAATCCCCCCCAGATAGAGGGCTATGAAAATAAAAAGCGATAAGGACATGATCCTCCTTAAAGACAAAGAACGGCAGAACACCAGAGAAGAGTGGTCATCCGCCGACCTTCCTTGTTCTGCTCAGATAAAAATAGACTTTTTCCTTTATAAAACTCCAGGATGCGAAATCTCCATACCAAAACCACAGCCCATAGAGGCACCCGCCCATAACCACACAGGCGAGCAGGCTTATGGGCGAATCCGAACCCAGCAGATATTTTTTCAGAATAAATATCGCAACCGCCATGAGTCCGGCCCCGGCAAGGGCAGGGAGGATTCCTCGCGCCAGCCGCAAAACAGGCAAGGCATAACTTGCCCGGGCCAGCAGCATGGAAGAGCATAAAAACAGCGCATTGTGAATAAGAACGACGACAGACACTGCCTCGACCCCATGCCTGACAGCCAGAAGCAAAGCCGGGACCAGGAAGACAAGGCAATATAGGCGCAACTTGCTGTCCTGCCTGTGGCTGCCGCAGGTGACATTGATGGTTGAAAAAATCGAACCGAGAGAGGCAAGCAAGAATGCCAGCAGCAAAATTCTGAAAGAAGGGATCATGGCCTGCCATTTTTCCCCGAGCAGGACGAGAACAAAGGTATCTGCCACGGTGAAGAGGCCAATATAAAGAGGGAAAAGCAGAAAGGCCGCGGCGGTGAATGTTCTGAAAAAATAATGTTGCACCTCTTCCATGCCGCTTTGGCACTGGGAAAAGGTCGAAAACGCCACCGTGCTGATCTTGTTGGCAATGTTTTCGTATGGCATCTGCGCGAGGCCGAAAGCCTTCTCGTAAAACCCCAGA
This sequence comes from Desulfobulbaceae bacterium UBA2262, assembly GCA_002347185.1. Lineage (GTDB taxonomy): Bacteria > Desulfobacterota > Desulfobulbia > Desulfobulbales > Desulfurivibrionaceae > UBA2262. The sequence goes on from DDXK01000061.1 coordinate 19,248, forward strand.
GGAGCGACACCAAGAACCTTGCCGACAATCAATTTGTCCAGATATTCACCCAATAACCGTATTTGCAGAGAAAAAAAGTTCCAGGAGGCGAAACCCAAGAGATCCTTGAGGGCATCCCTGTTCACGGCAAACCTGGGCAGCAGACGCGCCCGCAGAGAGATGGTTATCGTGGCTATCATGCTTGAGGCGAGAAGGGCGAGCAGCATGGACCAGTACTGAAAACCAGCCAGGGCGAGGGGCAGGGAGATTGCGATGGCTAAAACGGTCTTAGTCGCCTCGTTCAAGGCAAGCTGCCGAAAGGCAAGCTCCCGGCGCAGCTTGGTGTACCCCATGGTGTGGAGCGCGGTTATGATGAACATGAGGGAAAATACCCGCATCACTTCGGCAAGTTCAGGGATATTGAAAAAGGAGGCGATGGATTGCGCCCCCAGAATAAAGGCAAGACACAAGAGCATGGAGATGGAGAGGTTGAAGGCAAAAAAGGTGTTGAGGTGCTCGGGCCTGATCTCTTTCCTCTGCACAATGGCGTTCCCCAAACCGAAATTGGAGAGGTTGTTGCAGTAGAAGACGATCACGCTTGCTATTCCGATGATCCCAAAATCGCTCGGAGAAAGGAGCCTGGCAAGCAGTATGGAATTGACAAAACGGACAAGCTGGAGGGCAAAGGGAAATATCGTGAACCAGAGAAGACTTTCCGTGGTCCTCTGGCCAATAATTCTTTTCTCTTGCTCCTGTTTTTCACTGACTGCACCCAAAAGATTACCTCAAATAAGTCCAAATCTTCCAGACAAGAAACATGCTTCAACAAGATAATGTTTGTCTGTTTCCATCCGCCGCTGTAACGATCTCCCGAAAAATTGCCGCTTTCCGCTGCCAGGACTCTCCTGCCAGGAAATCCATTCTTGCGGCGGCGCCCTCTGCGGAATCCATCCTCTCGCCGGAGAGAAGCCCTCGCAGCCCTTCTATCCACTCCTCCGCCGAGGAGGCAAAATGCAAAAAAGGCGCCAAGGCTCTTGCCTCGGGCAGGGGCGTGCAGAACACGGGCTTGCCGGTGGCCAGGTACTCCTTCAGCTTGAGCGGAGAAATCGCATCGGTAAGGGTGGAGCGGACGTAGAGCAGAAAACAGGCATCCCAGCCCTGCACCAGCATCGGCAGTTCCGCATAGGGAACCGGGCCGGTGCAATGGATATTGGGCAGCTCCCGCAGGGCCGAAATGTCCGCCTCAACCCGGCCGGTGATGACAAAAGATATCCCGGGCAGGGCGGAGGCAACCTTCCGCAGCATGTGCAGGTCGCTTCTTTCGTCAAAAAGGCCGAAATAACCAACCCTGGGGCGGGGGATATGGGCCAGAAGCGCATGCTCCCCCTCTGCCCGCCGGCGAAAGAAATCCGGATCAACGCCATGGGTAAGCAGACAGGTGGGCTTTCCTGCCGCCGCGAGCCTCCTGCGGAGTTTTTCGGAGGTGGCGATGAAAACATCCGCCTTGCCGATGAGCTCCCGCTCCATTTCCCGGACAAGCCTGTGATCGAGGCCAGGCCATTCGGTGAAATCGTCCACGCAGTAGTACACCACCCGGCTTTCTCCGCAGGATCCGACATAATCACCGGCATTGGGAACAGTGGAGACCAGGATCGGTCGGTCAATCCCGGCGCGTTGCAGCTCCCGCCGCACCCCGCGCACCACCACGGCTTTGTTGTATTTTCGCACCAGGGGATTTGCCGCAAAGGGGAGCATCGGGGGCTGATAGACCCTGAGCCGCAACTCCTGCGGAGCCGACGCCTTCTCCCCTTTCTGCGCGCCCAAAAGCATCTTTTTTGCCTTGTATACGACCTTCCTGGCGTCGCCCAAGGTGAGGCGGGGCGTACGCATGCCGATGGTGTTCACCCACAGCACCTGGTGCTCCCGGGCAAGATGCCGGAAGATATGCTGACAGCTTGAGGGGTGCTCCCCCCAGTCGTCGCTGAAGACCAGGAAGGACGGCGCCGCCATCATCCGCCTCCCGGGGGGAGCGAGGCATAGAGCTGCTCATACTCCCGCGCCATGCGGCGCGCGGAAAAACGCTCGTCGATCAGGCGCCGCCCGTTGGCGGCGAATTCCCCGGCTAATCCTGGGGAATTCGCCAGTTGCGAGAGGCGCTCGGCCAGGGCCGGCGCATCGCCGACCGAGAACAGAAACCCTGTCTGGCCGGGGGCGACCAGATCGCGGCAGCCGGGAATGTCCGAGGCGACAACCGGCACACCCGCCGCCATCGCCTCCATCAGGCAACGGGGAATCCCCTCGAGCAGAGAGGGAAGCACAAAGGCGTCAAAACCCTTGAGCAGCGCGATGCGATCCCTCCGGAAACCGAAAAAGCGCACCTTGGCATCAATACCGAGGCTGACGGCCAGCGTGGCCAGGGCTTCCTTCTGGTCCCCCTCCCCGACCAGGGCCAGCCGCCAGGGCCGGTCCCGCACCAGAGACAGGGCGTGCAAGAGGGTATCGAGCCTTTTCCTGGCAATCAACTGCCCGATATAGCCGACCACCCAAAAGCCCTCTTTTTTCCAGGCGGCAATCTCCGGCGCAACCTCGGCCACGGCGTCGATTTCCGAGATATCCACGCCATTGCGGATGAGGTGCAGCTTCTTCCCCAAAAAGGGCAGACGGGCAAGGGGGGAATGCAAATCCTCGGAAAGGGGCGCCACGCCATCGAGAAAGGGAAAAATGGCGCGGTCGAGCAACTCGTAGCACTTGAGCTTGAAATCGCACTCCTGGCTCCAGCCGTGCGGGGTGGAGAGTATCCGGCAGGAGGTGCCCAGGGTGGCAAGCAGGCCAAGCAGATCGGTTTTGTAAAAATGGGTGTGCAGGATCTCGATCCGCTCTTCCCGGATAAAGCGCCGCAACTGGCGCACCGCGGCGAAACTCGCCTTGCCGTGGGCCTCGAAGCTCCTGGTCGAAAACCCGAGCTGCCGGGCCTCTTTGAGAAGGGGGGCTTCCAGCTCCGGCGCATCCTTGATCACTCCCACCCAGGACTCCACCTTTTGCGGGTCAAGATGCTTGACCAGGGCGAGTATCCAGCGCTCCGCGCCGTAAAGTCCGGTGGGGCTGCCGAGTTGCAGAACTCTCACGATTCACACCTCATGGATCTCTTGGGACGGATGGCCGTCAGCTCGGCATAGAGAGCCTGATACCGTTTGCACATCAGCTCTTCGTCGTACAGCTCCCGGCAGCGCTGGAGATTGGCCTGACCGAGCTCCTGCCGCAGGGACCGATCCGCGCAAAGCTCCCGGAGCGCCCGGGTGTAGGCGTCCGCCGATCCGGGCGCCACGATGAAGCGCTTATTGGCCTCCGCCACCATTTCCTTCACATCTCCCACATCCGTGCCGACAACGGGCAGGCCGCAGGCCATCGCCTCAAGCACGGAGAGCGGCATCTGCTCCGTGTCCGAGGCCAGACAGAAGATGTCCAGCTTCTGCAGGATGGGGGCAGGGTCCGCCAGAAGTCCCGTGAAGCGAACCTGCCCGGCAATGCCAAGCGCGCGGCACTCCGCTTCCAGCCTCTGTCTCTCGGGGCCGTCTCCCACGATATGGAGGGTGAGCGGAAAGAAGGGGGACAACTCCGCCAGGCTCCGCAAGAGCCTGTCATGGTTTTTCAATTTGATCAGCGAGGCGACAATCCCCAGGGCCACGCCCTCCCGCTTCTCTTCCCTGAGGGCGGGGGAAAAGTTCGAACAGTTGACCCCGTTGGGGATATGCAGCACCCGGTCGCTGTCGAGCCCCCAGACCTGGGTGGCGATCCTGCACAGCGTCTGCGAGCAGGCCACGACCTTCTCGCACCGCCGGTAAAAGATTCGCCGCAAAAACAGTCGAGTCCTCTTCTGGGCAAAAAGCTCCGCCTCCTCGAAGCCCTCGATGGTCATCAGGGTGGGACAGGCGCGGAAAAAGACATTGGCCATCACCCAGTCGATCGCCCCCCATTCGTAGGCGATCATGAGCCGCGGCGCAAAGCTCTTCAGCATCCCGGCAATGCGCCACAGGGCAAAGGGCCGGAACAGGCCCTGGATTTGCACAGGATGCACATACTGGATCTCGATGGCCGGGTCGATGAGGGCGGCCGCGGAAAAATCCCCGGTGGAGGAAACCACCACATGCCGGTAAGCATCCTTGAGCGCGTTGATGATGCCGCAGGTCCGCACCTCCGTGCCGCCTACCCGGAACCCATCGAAGACATGGACAACAACCGGCTTTTCCGTCACCTTGCCACACCTCGCCTCGCGGGGAACAAACGCCGCAACACTTTCTGGTCCTCTCCCAAGGTGGATACTCCCCCGCTTGAACGGATGCACCCTCCCCTCACCCTGCCCCTCTCCCCGCAGGAGAGGGAAAATTCTCCTTCTCCCCCTGGGAGAAGGCTGGGATGAGGGCAACAAGTTCTGGTCCTCTCCAAAAGAGAGAGGGGAAATAGCCACAAAATTCACCTGCACACCTCAGGTGTGCTTGCGCAGCCAGAGTTCGAGGATGAGAAGGGAATTGACGAAATAGTCGTTCCCGATCCTCCCTTCCAGGAAATCCAGACAGATCCTTTTCACCTCGCCATGATCGAGCCGACTTGCCAGGCGGGCATCGCCGCCCATGAGGCAATCATGCACAAAGGGCCTCAGCTCGTTATGGTACCACACCGCCGTGGGCTGACTGAAGCCCCGTTTCTTTTTCCGGTCCAGAATCGCGTCCGGCACCAGCCCCCGCGCCGCCTGCTTGAAGATCAGCTTGGTGCCGTCGCTCGCTTCGCTTGCTTGCGCCATCTTGTACCTGGCGGGAACCCGGAAAGCCGCCTCCACCAGGCGATGGTCGATAAAGGGGGTGCGATTCATTATACCGGCGGCCGCCGCCATCCTTTCATTCTTGAAGAGCAGATCGTCGGCCAGAAAAATCCTGGTCAGGCCGTACTGGTAGATATTGAGCAGATCCTCAAGCCGGGTGTTGCCGTAATAGTACCGGGCCGAACTCAGGATATCGCCGCCCTCCCCGCCGCTTCTGCCCAGCAGGCGGCTCCTGGTGACCGGCGAGAAGACGGGAATCCAGGTGCTGCGCCGCTGCAGATCGGTCATACCCAGGCGGGCCAGCTTGCGCACCACCTTGTCCTTGAAGGAGGCGCCCTCGGAAAATCCGGCCACGAAGGGGCCAAAGATGAGTTTCCGCAGGGCAAAAGGGAGGACGAGGTATTTCTGGATGTCGAACTCACCGCGGGAGTGGCCGGTGCAGAAGATTTCATCGGAGCCTTCTCCCTCGAAAACAGCCTGACAGCCCTTGCCGGCCGCCGCCCTGAAAGCGATATACATCCCGGCGTAGGCCGGATCGTTGACCGGGCAGTCAAGAAAGGCGGCCCCCTGCTCCAGGCCTTCGACAAAACCGGCAGGGGAGAGGAGAATATCGTTCCTGGCAACCCCGCAGGTCCGGTAGATGATCTCCTGCAAGGGGGCATCGCTGAAGGCCTCTTCGGCAAAAGCCACGGAAAAGCCCTCCAGCCCTGCGCTCTTTCCTCTTTTGTGCAGGGCGGCGATCACCGCGCTGGTGTCGACGCCGCCGCTGACCAGGGCCCCGCACCTGCCGCCGGCGGCGGCCCGGATCACCACCGCGTCCTCGAAAAGCGCCCCGAGCTCTTCCGCAAACTCTGCCGAGGACCTCCCCCGCTCTTCCCGGATCGCATCCACGGGCCAGTAGGAAAACTCCGCGGCCCGGCCATTCTGGTAGACGAGCACATGGCCAGGGCGGACGGCCATGACCTCCTGAAAAATCGTCTCGGGCGGAGAGATCGCCAGAGCCCCGAAATAACGGTCGAGCGAATCCGTGCTCAGCTCCCGGGAAACCACGCCGGTCGCAAAAAGAGCGGCCACGGTGGTGGCGAAGGAGAATACCCCCTTGCCGACGGAATAGAAGAGCGAATGGGAGCCGAGGTGGTCGCGGACGAGAAGCAATTTCCTCCCGGCCTGATCCCAGAGGGCGATGCCGAACACCCCGTTGATATTCCTCGCAAAATCCTGCCCCTGCTCACGGTAGAGAGAAGGGATGAGCTCGAAGCCCCCGGCAGCCTCGGCGTCCGCCCCGGGCGGATTTTTCAGCCCCCGGCGCAGCGCGGCAGCGTTGTAAATCTCGCCCTCGCAGACCGCGACCACCCCCCGCTCCCGGTCGATGACGACCCGCGGGCCAGATTCATAGGCATGCTTGACGGCGCCCAGTCCCACCGCCCCTTCCGTCGAGGCTGCCTGCTCCTGCCCCCGGAAGGAGAGGGCAGCCGCCATCTTTTCCAGCAGCCGGCCGGCGTCGCCTGCCAGCGCTTCCCCGCAAAATCCGTAAATAGCCCCCATCACAGCCCTCCTTATGGTGATTGCCCGGCCAGATCAGGGCTGACCGGAATCGACGCCGGAAGCGAGATGCTTGCGCGCCCAGAGATCCAGCATCATCAAGCCCCAGAGAAAAACGTTATGATCGCGGCTGCCGCTCTGGTGCTCCGCCCAGAGCTTTTCCAGCTGCGGCCGCAGAAGGATGGTGCCGGGGAAGGAATCCCTGCCAAGGATCGCCTCCTGGGCCCGCTCCCGCAATTCCCCCCGCAGCCATTGCGCGGCCGGGATGGAAAAGCCTTTCTTGGGCTGGGCCAGCACCTCGGGGGGCAATCTTCGCGCGGCGAGGCGGCGGAGGATGATCTTCCCTTTGTCCACCCCGAGCTTCAGCGAAACCGGCAGGCGGGCCGCGAACTCCATGAGGCGATAATCGAGCAGGGGCGAGCGCACCTCGAGGGCATGCGCCATGCTCATTCTGTCCACCTTCACCAGGCAGTCGTCGCTCATGTAAAAATGGATATCGGTGTAGAGGCTGCGGTTGAGAGGCCCTTGGGCACGCGCTGTTTCATAGAGGGGACGGACCAGATCCCAGGGCGTGCCGCCTGCCAGCGAGGAAAGAAAATGGGGCGCGTAGAGGCTCGCCCTGGTCTCGGCCCGCAGCCAGCAGAGATCATGATAAAAAGCCTCGCCGTCGGTGCGGCCCAGATTCTCGAGGATGGTTTTCAGGCGGAGCGGCCTGGGGAGGCGTGACGAGGCCGGATAGCAGGCGCCGAGAAAACCGAAGAGCGGCCGCCGCAGGGCCAGCGGCAGCAGCGCGCGCAGCCGGGCTTCGAAAACATGCGGCAGATAGCGGAAGGTATAGCCGCCGAAGTTTTCATCCCCGCCGTCCCCGGAAAGGGCGACGGTGACATTCCGCCGGGCCATCTCACAGACATACCAGCTGGGCACCGCGCTTGAATCGGCAAAGGGCTCGTCGAAATGCCAGGCGATCCTCTCCAGAATGCCCTTGCTGTCCGGATTGACCACAAACTCGCTGTGCGCGGTGCCCAGGGCCTGGGCCACGATTCTCGCCACCGGCAGTTCGTCGTCGCCGTTGCCGAACCCTATGCTGTTGGTTTTCACGGGTTGCGAGAGCAGGCGGGCCATGGAGGAGACAACCAGGGTCGAGTCGATGCCGCCCGAGAGAAAGGCTCCCAGCGGCACCTCGCTCATGAGCCGGATCCTCACCGCGTCGTCGAGGAGCGACTCGAATTCCGCCTCGGCATCCTCGGCCTTTTGCGAGGAATCTTCCACGAAACAGAGATCCCAGTACTTCCGTGGCGCAAGCTGCCGGCCGGCGACCACCGTGAGCGAGTGGGCGGCCCGCAGCTTATGGACTCCGGCAAAAATGGTGAGCGGCGCCGGGACATAGCCGAAGGTCAGGTAGCAATCGAGGGCCTGGGGATTTATCGTCCTCGGGATGAGGCCAGGGCGCAGGAGCGCCTTCAGCTCCGAGGCAAAGGAAAAAACCTTGCCGTCGAAATGGTAATAGAGGGGCTTCTTGCCCACCCGATCGCGGGCCAGGAAAAGGCTCCGGTTGGCCCTGTCCCAGAGGGCGAAAGCGAACATGCCGTTCAGACGGCTCAGGCACTCCTCGCCCCACTGCAGATAGGCCCGGGGGATGACCTCGGTGTCGCTGGCCGTCCGGAAGCGATGCCCCAATCCTTCCAGCTCTTTCCTGATTTGGGGATAATTGTAGATCTCGCCGTTAAAAACGATGGTGAGGCGGCCATCGGCCACCGCCATTGGCTGCTGCCCCTGGGAGAGGTCGATGATGCTGAGGCGGCGGTGCCCCAGGGCGACGGAATCATCGACATAAAAGCCTTCCGCATCCGGCCCCCGGTGCGCCAGGGTGTCGGCCATGTGCTGCACGGCCTCTCCCGCCTGCTGCCGGTCGTGGCCGCCGAGAGTGAAAAAGCCCGCTATTCCGCACATCGCTCATCCCCTCCGGAGGGCGCCGCCGCTGCTGCGGTCAGCGATTTCACGACCCTGGCCGGATTGCCGGCGACCACGGCATTGGCCGGCAGGGAGGAACTGACCACGGCCCCAGCCGCCACCAGGGAACCGGTCGCCACATCGGCCATGATGATGGCGCCCTCCCCGACCCAGACGTTTGGCGCGATGACCACCTGAACAAACCGGGAAGGATCAGCGGCCAGCCATTGCCCATCCTCGCCCCTGGCATGCTGATTCTTGCCGCTCACGATGCTCACCCGGCTGCCGATGAAGCAATTGCTCCGGATATGCGCCGAGCCGATGAGGCAGTAGGGGCCGAGATAGACCCCTTTTTCGACGATGGCCGTGCGATGGGCGAACAGCGAGCCGAAGCCGATGTGGCTCTCCAGGCTGCATTCCTGCAAGGTGAGGCAATAGAAGGCCCTCCGCAGGAAAAGCCCTGGCGGCCCGGGCAGGATGGCAACGACATGGGTGCAGAGCTGGAAAAAGGCCTCGCCGGCGGAGAGAAGCTTTTCCGCCATGCAGAGCAGGGCCAGGGGGCTGACCAGCAGGAGGGCCAGGGCGTTGGCCGCCATTTTTAAAAAATGTCGCATCGTCACCTCCCGGACCGGATGCCGCGCACAGGAACTTGCAGGGAACGCCTCATCCGCGCCTCCGTGGCACTCTTTCCAGAAAAAGCAGCCAGGCGGCGCGCAGGCTTTGCCTGAGATTTTCACCAAAGGTCGCCAAGAAGCGGCTGCGCTGGGGGATGAAATCGGCAGGGTTCCCGAACCGGAAGACATGCTCCGTGCAGGGCACCGTCGCCTCGGCGTGGCGCTGAAAGTAGGAATGCCAATGCCCATAGACGGCGAGCAGCACCAGCGGCCTCGTCACATAGGCAGTCGGATAGCCCAGGAGATCGTGGAGGCAGCGGTGGAAAAAAAACTCCGCCCTGGCCCGCAGGGCGCTCCGCTGTTCCGGCGGCGCGTATTTCGCGGCCAGATACAGGACATGGGTCTTGCGGATATCCTGGGCAGGCCAGGTTTCGGTGGGAAGCTCGACCCTGTCGAGCAGCTCCTGGTACGGCCTTTCGTGGTCGAGCATCCAGGCGGCATAGCGCAGCAGGCTGTCCCTGGCGTAAAAATAGGGAGCGTCCTGGCACTGCAATTCCACCTTCAGATCGAGATATTTGCCCAGAACCTGCAAAAAAACCAGGTAGGACCAGCGGTATTCCGGCGCGTCGAGGCCAAGCGCCGCCACGTCGTCCCGGGGGTGGATGCAGCGGCGGATGAGCGCCTCCGCCTTTTCCAGGTAGGCATACTCCTTGCCGAGCCGAAAGGCGTCCAGCAGGGTGTTGATGGAATTGCCCGCTCCCCGGCCGGGTTTGTGAAAGGCCGGGTCGACCGTCTGCGAGGCGCCGCCGCTGGGGCCCTGGTCAAAGAACGCGAAAAGGGTTTTGCCGCCGTCGTCCATGGCGAGAACCCAGGAGGCAAGTTCGAGCACCGCTTCCCGGGCCTGCGGGTCGCCGGTGAGATAGTAATAGTGCAAGAGCCCCGTGGAATAATCGTTTTCGTTGGAAGGCCCTCCCCCGTAGGGGCCGTTCCCCTTGCGGTTCAGCCGCGAATAGGAGCGATGGGTGCAGGTGTGCGCCTCGCTGTAATGATCGGTGTGCCAGAACTGGCCGTGGTTGAAGGCAGGCCGGTCGCGGTCGGTATGGTAGATGTCGATGTCCACCACATGCCGGGCAAGATCGCTGGCCAGCTCGAACCATTGCTCCTTGCCGGTCCGCAGGAAATGGACGATGCCGCCGTAAAGAAAATCGTACTGGTTGTTGTAGTGGGAGACAAAGGGCCGCTCGCCCTTGTGATGCACGGCTTCGTGGTCGGCGTAGATATCGCCGAAATTCCGCCACCCATACTCGTCGATCCGCTCCCGTTTGGCAAAAAAGGAGTTGGGGCCGGAGATGATGTTCTCCACGTATTCCGCGCAGACGGGGCTGAGTTCCGCGATGGTCAGGCCGGCGACGGCGCCGGAGCTTTCCGTCCAGACAGGATCGGGAAAGGCGACGGGCGGCTTTTGAAATTCCGGGATGGCCGTTTGTGCATTGCCCTGCCCGAACTCGAAGATGATGGTATGCCGCTTGCTCTCCCCACCCTGCAATTCATGCAGCCCTGAGCCATGCCGGGGAAAAAGGCCGACCCGCAGCACGCCTTGCGCCACCTCCAGAGACTTGGGAAAATTCTGCCAGAAATCCCTGACCGTGGCCGCCACCCACCCACCCGGAGAGAGCAGCTTCACATAGGGGGTCGCCTGGCCTCCCTGCCCCAGGGGAGCGCCGGTGAGGCTGGTCGCAGCATGCACCCTGAACCCCGGGAAGGAGACGGTCGAGACGCGATCCCTGTCGATATGGTTCACGCTGTCCCAATGTTCCAGGCCGCTGGAATCCTGGTAGAGCAGCCAGCTCTCCAGCGCGTCACGCCTGAGCGGAGAGCCGGGCGCCTCCTGCCATTCCAGGGAGTGCACTGCCTCCCGGCAGCGCACCTCAAGGGCCAGCTCCCTGAAAAAGAGGGAGCCGGACGCGCCGAGATCCCAGACCCCGCCCGGGTGCGCGGCGGCTTTGGGATTATGGAGCAGAAAATCGAGCTGGCAGATATTTTTCCCGGCAAAGAAGGTCTGCCGCAGGGCAAAGTTGCACAGCTCCTTCCCCTGCCGGTCGACAAAGCGTCCTTTCTTCAGGATCGTTGCGCGCAGCGGGCCGTTCTCCTCGATCAGGGCCGCATCCAGCACGGCAGAGGCCTTCCGGCCGTCGGCCAGCAGGAGAACAGCCCCGCCGCCCTCTTCGGCCAGAAACTCCCCGCCCCGCAGGGTCAGTGAGCTGAACAGGGAAGAAGCCTCGGCGGAAACGGCAAAGACGCCGACGCCGGTATCCGCACGGAAGAAGCGCCCCGCCTCCTGCACAATGGGCCGCCCCTGTCCTGCCGCGCTCCCGCCCTCCGGAGCCATGCCCGGCACGAGACGGCACTGTGCCCTGGCCCCGGCAGCCAGCGGGAGGGAAAAATCGGTCAGCAGCCATTTGACGCTGCCGTCCGCCCAGAGATCAAGGGGCCTTGCCTGCACCGCCCGCCTTTCGCCCCCGGGCAGCTCCAGCGCGAAGTGCTCGCCCGGAAAAAACCTTGCCCAGGGACAGGGCACGCCGAGCCGGACCGGCATATCTTCCCTGGCCAGGCCGGCACTTTCCTGAATAAAAATTGGGATGCTCTCCGCTGCTGCGCTGCTCTTCATGACAATGGCACGGCCTTGCAAAAATTTGACTTCACCCGGCGCCAGAAAACCTTGGCTGCGGCTTTTTCCTGAAACCACCTTTCTTCAACAACGTCCCGGCACCCGCCGCCCTGGCGGGAAGGGTCAGGCAAGCAGGGCATCGAGGGACTTGAGATTCTTTGCCCAGGCATAATTTTCTTCCACGCATTTGCGCCCGGCCCGGCCAAGGCTGGCTGCGAGTTCGCGGTTCTCGACAAGGGCGATGACCTTCTCGGCGAATTCCTCGGCGCTCGCCGCCCGATACACATCCTCGCCGATCCGGGCGGCAATCCCGCCCAGGGCCTGGGGCGTGGCGACCACCGGTCTTCCCATGGCCATGGCCTCCAGCACCTTGTTTTGAATGCCGCGGGCGATCCGCAGGGGCACCACGCAAACGGCGGCCTCGGCCAGGTAGGGGCGGATGTCATCCACAAAGCCGGTCACCGAAACCCCGGCCTCTTTCGCCAGGGCCTGAACAGCCGGGGCCGGCCTGCTGCCGACGATTTCAAAACAGAGGCCGGGAATGCGGGCCCGAAGGCGCGGGAGCACTTCCGCAACAAACCAGCAAACCCCATCGACATTGGGGAAATAATCCATGGCTCCGGTAAAAACGATTTTGGGCGCAGCTCCGGGTTCCGCTGAAAAGGCAAGGGGAGAAAAAAATTCCAGATCCACGCCGTTGGGCACGGCAATGACGGAACCGGCCCCGGGAACGCCCTCCAGGAAAAGTCTTTTCTCGTTCTCGCTGGTGAGGAGTATATGGTTGAACCTTTCCGCTATCCTGCGCTCATAGGCCAGGAGGTTCTCGGCCTCGCGCCGGTAGACCCAGCGCAGCGGCCAGTTGGCGGACTGGGCATACTGCCGCCACTTGTACGAATCCACATCGATCAGATCCATGCTGGTGGACGCCTGCTGAAAAAGCCGAGCGGAACTCTTCGCCCGGAAAAGATATTCGGCCATGGGCGACGAGGAGCAGAGCACATATTCAAAATCAAGGCGGGAGATCATCCTGTCGATCTCGCGCTGCAGGCGCCGGGAATAAAAATACCGCACGGTGATCGGCTCACGCAGCACCGGCGCGATGGCGCTGACGATTTTTTTGAGCCGAGGGTTTATGAAATCGAAGCAGCACTCCTTCACCCAAGGGCGAAGTTGCTCGCGAAAGGCAAGATCCCGCTGGTCGTCGATGAGGGCGGCGAGGTGGATCTCATGCCGCTCGCTCAGGTGCCGGAGAAAATTGAACGACCGTATCTTTTCACCCTTGTTTGGCGGATAGGGGATGCGATGGGCAAGAAAAAGCAATGGTTTCTTCATTGACACGGGCAGCACACCCTCTTGCTGGTTCACACAGGCCGTTGAAAAACGGGCTGACGCGGGATCTTAAAGAGAAACATATTTCCGCAGAAGCGGGCCGACACTGTTGGCCACCGGCAAGGGAAGCCTTTGCCAGCACCATTCCGCGCAGCCGCGCAGGCTCCGGCTCTTCTCCCCGGAGGCCGCGGGCGCCCTTCCCTCGCCAGGCGGGACAAACCGCCACCAGAACAGGGGGGCGGGCACGGCTCCCCATTGCTCCTTGAATTTGTAGGTTCCCTCGCCGGGGGTGGAGCGGCCGAAATCAAAACAGGCAAAGCCGCTCTCCGCGGCATATTCCAGCAGCGTCCAGTATAAAAGCATATTGGGGCTGAACCTGTTGAATTCCCGAAGCGCCGAGGCCCAGGGGATCGTCACCATCCCGCCATGGGAGAGGATGATTCCGGCGGCGGCGGGCGTATCCTCTTTCCAGACCACCCCCACCCTGGCCCTCTCCCCATATGCCGCCAACACCGAGCGCAGGAAGCCCTCGGCATGGACAGGAGAGCCGAGATCCCGCATGTTGCGGGAAAAAACTTGGTAGAAATCCAGAAAAAGCTCGATGCCGCCTAGCCGGCAGAGCAGACCGTCCCTGCCTGCCTTCTTTATCTGGCTGCGCAGTTTCGACTTGAAGCCGTCCCAGAGAAGGGCAGCCGAGCCCGGAAGCGTGAGCAGCATGCGGCATTTGTCCGCGACCTGCGCTCCGCCCCCGGCCTGCGCCAGGGCAGGAAGCTCCACCGCGGAACGGATCTCAAGCCCGGCCCCCACTTCCCTGGCCAGCTCGGTGGCCCGGGCAAGGAGAGCATGGGCGATCCCGTCGCAATCGGCAAGCACTCCGCCATAGTCGCAAAAAGGCAGGGAGACCAGGGCCCCGCGACAACCCGGCAGGGGCGGCTTCAGCAGAAACAGCGGCAATACCCCCTTCAGCTCCGCCCCTTGGAACGCCGCCAGATAAAAGGCGCGATGGCCATAGCCGCGCTCCACCGCCTCCCTCCAGGCCAGGGAAAGGTAGGGGCCGCCGTGACGGTGGGAGAAAACATAACGTTCCCAGGCCTGATAGTGCTCCGGGCCGACAAATTCAACCGTTGTCATCTCTCGCCCCCTTGCTGCCTTGAGAGGACGGGAGAAATGCGGCCGGAGCCGGGGAAAAGGACGAAAATCGAATACCGCTTCATACGCAGGGCAGGGGGCGGAACTGAAAATCGTTCAAAAGGCGCTGGAAACGGCCCATGGTTCTGTCGAGGTTGTTGTAATGCCTGAATTTGGAAAGCAGCGTCGCTTTGGCAAAGCGCGGCTGCGCGGGGTCGATTTCCCAGGGGTGCAGGTAGAAAACAAAGGGCTGTCCCTCCGCGTCGTTGATTTTCCGCAGCGCCATTCTGGTGAACCAGTAGGGAAAAAGCCGAAAATAGCCCCCCCCGGCCACGGGGATCTTCTTGCCGAAAAAAAGCGAGGTGGAAATGGGAAACTCCTTCATGCCCGGCTGGGAAAGAGGATATGGAAAGCGGGGCGAATCCGGGATCCCGTACCTGTCGTGGAGAATGGGGAAGATGCTCGAATCGACGGTGAACCCCGCCTCGGCCAGGATATCCAGGGCCCAGAGGGATTTGGCTGTAATCGAATAGCTCGGGGCACGGTAGGCCACCACCTTTTTGCCGCTGACCTCTTCGAGAATGCCCTTTGCCCGCAATGTATCCTCCCGGAACTCCTCCGGGGTCAAATCATAGATATTCCTGTGCCAGTAGCTGTGGCAGCCCAGGTCATGGCCGTCGGCGACAATTGTCTTCACCACCTCGGGATGCCTTTCCGCCACCCAGCCGACCACGAAAAAGGTCGCCCGTACGCCATGGCTTTTCAGGAGCCGGAGGATCGCGGCCATATTCCCCTCCACCCGCTGCTCCATGCCTCCCCAGTCAGCGGGGGAGACAATGTCTGCGAAGGCCGCCACCTGGAAATAATCTTCAACGTCAATGGTGAGATAATTTTCCATCACGCAGAACGCCCCCTTTGGTGCGCTTCAAGGCCGAAGGAAGCGGACGAACCCGCCAGGCTCTCATTTCCTCTCATCACCCAGCAACACATAAGCGCCCCACAGGAGCACAAGCCCGAGGACAAAAACCAGAATGCCGGAAAATTCGTGCAGAAAGCCCTGGGCGACCTCCTCTCCGTAGCGGCTGGCAAGCAGAGCCGTGGCGGTCAGCCGGATCACGTTGATCAGGATGGCGATGGGAAAGGCGGCTAAAAAAAGCAGCCAGCGCCGCCAGAGGGCGCCACGGCAAAACCAGGCAAGCGCGGCGCTCAGGGCGCACATCGTGGTGAGGGAGCGCAGCCCCGAACAGGCATCCACCACCTCCAGGGTGGTCTGGGCCAGGGAAAGAACATTGCCCTCGCGGAGTATGGAAACCCCGAACAGCCTGACGAGCTGCTCGGTCACGGCCGAGGAGAAAAGCTGCATGGGAAAGGCAATCTTGTTCCAGAGGATCCCGGGCAGGGGGATCATGAAAAGGAGATAGGCGATCGGCACGAAAATCCTGGCCGCATAGCGGGGGCCCCAGAGATAGAGGGAAAGCCCCCAGAGCACGACCAGCAGGGAAAAGGCCTGGGCGAAGTTGAGCGAGGCGACCTTGGCCGCGGCCAGAAGGCCGAGCCCGGCCAGGAAAAGAAGCAATCCCCAGTTCCAGGGCGCCACGGTTTCTTTTTGCAGCTCCCCCC
This sequence comes from Desulfobulbaceae bacterium UBA2262, assembly GCA_002347185.1. Taxonomy (GTDB): domain Bacteria; phylum Desulfobacterota; class Desulfobulbia; order Desulfobulbales; family Desulfurivibrionaceae; genus UBA2262. The sequence continues at coordinate 34,894 of DDXK01000061.1, forward strand.
GCGCCGAGAAGATCATATAACCGCTGATCAGGGGAATGAAATAGCCGTGGGAATAGTTGTCGTTTCCGGCCCAATCCCGCAGCAATTCCAGAAAGACCGGATAGTAGAGGCCGCCCAGGGCCAGAAGGATGAGCCCAAGACGCATGGCCCCCTGATCCGCGAGCATCCCCTTGGCATTCTCAGCATTCACGCCATTCATCTCCCGGGAAGAAATCGTTCAAGCTCCACCATGGCCCGTGCGGCAAAATCACCGGCCAGACGCTTGGCGCTCTCAATATCCTGCCCCTCCGGGGCTTCGACAATGATCCGGATGAAGGACCCATCGCTCCGTCGCAGCAGCAGGGAGTCCAGCACCCGGTATACCCGCTCCCAGTATTCGGAAGAGATGATTCTGCCCCGGTTCTGGTACCAGTAGTTGACCACCTGATAATCATTGCGGTTGCGGATAAGCATCTCGGCAACCTCCACCGGCCCGCCCTGCCCGCCCAACGGCTGGATCAGCTTCGGCCGGACTTCGGCGATCCCCCAGCCCGAACCAGGCAGGCAATGCTTGGGCGAGTGGTATCCCTTCTTCTCGTTCACCTCGTCATAGTAGGCGGCGTAAAAACTCACGAATCTGCCATCTTCCGCCCTATAGCGGTAGCTCACATAATCGGTCACCCCCAGCATGTCCACGACAGCGGCCGAAGAATGCTGAACCGCCTTCAGCCGGTAGGGGCCGAATTCGGAAGGAAAACCGCCGAGAGAGCGCACAATAGGCGTGGGGCTGGAGCGGTTCACCCCCTGCAGGAAGAAAAACAGCACAACAAAGCAAACAAGGACGACGATGGCCCTGGAAAGCGGAATGGGTGGGAAGCCCGCACTCGCGTGGGGGTCGGTCGTCTCGGCCAATGCTGTCACCTCGGCGGGCAAGAATTCGCAGAAATTCTCCAGCACTTCTTGCGCGGGAAAAATGTCGCCCCCAGGGAAACGGGGCTGTTGGGGAAAACCCTTAAAAAGAGGCTAGCATAGCCGTTTTTTTTTGTCTATTCCGACCTTTTTATTTTTCAGACTTTCCGGATCCCAGCCCTGCCCGGCACAAAAAAGCCGCCACCCCCCAAAGGGGTGAACGGCTTTTTTGCGAAAATCCCGCTCGAAAATCAGCTGCGCTAAAGGTTACTTCTTGTTGCGCCTTCTCCGTGCCGCACCGGCAAGACCGGCAAGACCGGAGCCAAGAAGCAGCATGGTTGCAGGCTCGGGCACCGGCTGCACCGATTCCACCATCACGACCATGTCGGTGTAATCGAAATCACCGCCACCGTAAAGATCCTCGAAGGCCAGAATGTATTCGTTGCCGGTCCAAGCGCCGGGGTTATACCCAGGCAGCGTTACCGTGTCGCCGGTGCCCTGGTAGGCGAACATATGATCGGCCTGATCGACGTTCAAAGCGGTATTGCTGTAGAAGAAACCGTCCGGGCTCGCAAGGTAGTAGCCGAAAAGGTTGCCGGCAAAATCAACCCCGGTGTCCACCAGGTTCACCTTCACAGACCCGTCGGCCATGATACTGAGCATTCCCTGATCAGAGGCAGCAGCAGCTCCATCAAAAATCTGCACATACTTGCTGGGGTCGGTGGCGTCATAGACGCCAAAGGTGTTGTAAGGAGCATAGCCGGCAATCTCGATGATGAGGGTTGCGACAGAGCCCCCGGATGCGGTCAGGGACCAGGAGGAATCATAGGCGTCGGGGATGAAGTCGGTGGTCACGTCAACGCTGCTGGTTCCACCCGATGTGATGCCATCCAACACCCCCTGGAGGGCTGCGCCTGGAACAGGCGTCGCCAGTGACGTTCCCGCAGTCATCAATAAACCAAACGCCGATAAGGCAACCGTTGCCAACAATCTTTTTTTCATTTGCTTTCCTCCCTTAATAGAGAATGAGTTTTCAAGAGAACCCCTCGGACCAGTACAGCACTCAAATTCGGTGGCTGCGAATTTGAACTATACAGTTAACCATGCATCAAGCGTGCCACGACTTCAGCCCACCCCCCGCAATACCATTTTCCTTTGTTTTCACTTGAGAAAAGCACGCCAGCAACCCTCCTGACAAATTTCTTGCGTCCTGTGGCGAAGGAAAAAATCCGCATTTCCGGATTACCAGCTCCGCCTTGGCTCCAAACGCAGAGAAATTCGTAACAATTTGTTTTGAAAGAAAAAAAATAGATACCTTCTGGCTAGACAAGGAGCAGGAAAGGCAACGCCTTGCGAGGAAGAGAGAGACGACAAAGGAGATGAGTAAAAAAAACTCCACAAAATCAATGAACTAGGAGAACATGGGCAACATGTTGCGATTTTCCGGAATTACAGACCGGACCTTACCGCCGGGGTGAAGCTGCCAAGAAAGGAAAAGAAGCGACTCCAAGGAAGGGAAATAGAGGGCACCACAAAAAGGAAGGGCAGAAAAAAAATGCAGGGGAGCCGGGGCGGAGGGCGAGCCCCGGCTAGAGCTCCACCTGCAGGGCGATGAGGGCGCCGACGCAGGCATCATCAAAGGCCAGGCCGGCCGTCCACTGCTGGTCCTCCTGCCGCTGCCAGCAGACATGGGCCAGCCCGCGCAGCTCGGGGATGATGAAATCCTTGGCAAAATGGATGAACAGGGGCCTGTTTTCCGGCAACCTCTTGCCGCTTTCCACCCGAACGCCGCCCTGGCTGTAGTTCACGGCAATGGCATTCTCGTCCAGGGAGTCATCGAGCTGCCCGGAGGACACTCCGCCGTTGGCCCTCTTGATCGCAAGGGCATATCTGCCGTCAAACCGTGCGAAACGCCTGCGCCCGGCATGCTCCGGGCCAAGGGAATGTTGCGGTTGCGCCCGCTCGTACAGGTGGGAGCCCTTGAGGAAATGCTTGCATTCCGGGAAAAACTGGGTTGAGCAGAAGACGACGACATGGTTTGCGGAAGGAACAAAAATCCCGCTGGCGGTTAAATCACATTCATGGTTTTCGTGCCGAAAATAGGGGCAGGCCATGGCTTCTCCTCGTGGATGGATTTGCGACCTTTGCCATGCATCGCTCAAAGACCTGCCAGAATTTTATGCAAAAAGCAAGCCATCCTGCCGAAAGAAGGAAGAGAAAGCCGGCGCCCCGGCTACGATTTGCGAAACCCTTTTGGATCGATGCGGTACTTCCGGAATCTCTCGTAGAGAACCGTTTTCCGCATGCCCAGTTTTTCGGAGACATCGGCCGCCTTGCCGCCGTATTTCTCAAGGGCCGCCTGGAGAATTTTCACCTCGATCTCCTCCAGGCTGTCCTTGAGGGGCCTGACCAACATCTCGTTGTTGACATGGAAAACCCCGTTGTCATTCTGGACCGCCTTTTTGACTTCTCCGTTTGGGGTGGCTATATCGGAGGGGAGTATCGTCTTGTTTTTGCAGAGGAGCACCGCCCGCTGGATCGTGTTTTCCAGCTCCCGGATATTTCCCGGCCAGTCGTAGGTAAGAAGCTTTTCAATGGTTTTCTCAGGAAGGAAATTGACCTCTTTCTTGAAGGCCTTCCGATATTTCTTCAAAAAATGGGTGACCAGAAGCACAATATCCTCGCGCCGTTCCCGCAAAGGCACCAGTTTGAGGTTGATCACGTTGAGCCGGTAGAAGAGATCCTCCCGAAAACGGCCACCGTGGACAGCCTCCATGAGATCGGTATTGGTGGCGGCGATCACCCGCACATCGACGGAGATGGGAGACGCCCCGCCAACACGGATGATTTCGCCATTCTGCAGCACCCGCAACAGCGAGGCCTGCATCTTTGGGCTTATGTCGCCAATCTCGTCAAGAAAGATCGTGCCGCTGTTGGCGATCTCGAATTTTCCCTTTCTGCTGGTGGCAGCACCAGTGAAGGCACCCTTTTCATAGCCGAAAAGGTCGCTTTCGAGCAGACTTTCCGTGATCGCGGCGCAGTTGAATTTCAAAAAAGGCCGGGCAGCCCTTTCACTGTGCTTGTGCACCAGATCCGCGACGAGCTCCTTGCCCGTCCCCGACTCGCCGGTGATGAGGATCGTCGCGCCGGTGCCGGCAACCTGATAGATCATCTCCCGCAGTTCACGCACCGGCTTGCTCTCGCCGATCATGGCGTCCGGGGTGGTCAGCCGCTCGACCTCCTTTTTCAGAGTTCCGACCTCTGCATTCAACTGCTGACAGACCTTCTCGCTCTCCTTGAGGGTGGCTATCTTGTCAAAAAGCACCTGCTCAAGGTTCTTCTGATATTTTTCGAGTTCGAGCTGATGGCGCTGCCGCTCGGAGACATCCCGCATCTTCACCAGGAAGAGCCGCTCCTGCCGGTACCCTTCAAAAGGGATGTGGGTGCAATCCACGTAAAAATTGTCATTGATTTTCAGGGTGCAGGCATCCCCCCCCTTGCCTGCGAATACAGCGTGTTCGCCGGGACGGATGCATTCGCAGCAGGGGGCGGCAAGGATGGCGTCGAGGCACTTCCTGCCGCAGATATTGCCGAATTGGCGCAAGGCCGTAGCATTCATTTTCTGGATAATGCACTTTTCGTTGACGACAAAAAACATTTCGGGGAGGAGATCAAAAAAGGCCTGGCTGTTCCGCGAGAGCCTTTCGATCTCTTTCTGCGATTGCCTGAGCAATGCATTATCCGTCATATCTCCTCCGAAACACAGTGAAGTTCCAATTCCTGCCCCATTGTATCGCAAGTTGTAGAAAAATTTCTATGCGTTATTTTTGCGGATAAAAACGTGATTGGACGTCAAAAAAGCCAGAATGAGCCCCCTTTCGTGCGCAGGCGGCAAGCATGGCTCAGCGGGAACCTTTTCGAAAAAGGACCACTTTCACCGTCTGAAAGATAGTCCAGAGATCCATGCCGATGGAAAGATTTTTTATGTAGTAAAGGTCATATTCAAGTTTCCGGAGCGCATCTTCCTCCGAAGCCCCGTATGGATAATAAATCTGGGCCCAACCGGTAATCCCCGGCTTCACCACATGCCTGATGGCGTAATAAGGAATTTTTTCCTCCAGGTCCTTCACGAAGAAAAGACGCTCCGGACGCGGGCCCACAAAACTCATATCCCCTTTCAGCACGTTGAGCATCTGCGGAATTTCATCGATACGGAGCTTGCGCATGAGCTCCCCGTAACGGGTCACCCGGCTGTCATTTTTCCGCGCCCAGACCGGTCCGTCTTTTTCCGCGTCCTGACGCATGGAACGGAATTTTATCACCTTGAACAGGACCCCTCTTTGCCCCACCCTTTCCTGACAGTAAAAAACAGGGCCGGGCGATTCGAGCTTGATAAGCAGGGCGCTGAGCAAAAAGACCGGCAGGGAAAGGAGCAGGCCTGCCAGGGAAACGGTGAGATCGAGAACTCTTTTGATAAATCGGGTCAGGCGACCGACATGAAAGCCGTCGGAAAAAAGCAACCAGGAGGGATTTACCTTTTCAACGGGCATTCTCGCGGTGATTGTCTCATAAAATCCAACCCCATCAACGACATCGACCCCCATGAACTTGTAGCGGATCAGCATATTCATGGACAGGTGTCCCCGCCGCTCATCAGGGGCAAGAACAATCTTCTCCACCTTTCTTTCCTGGCAAAGGGGGAGAAGATCCTTGACGTCGGCAAAAAGCGGGGCCCCATTGGCCGGGGCTGCAAGTGTTCCTTTGCCGACAAAAGCGACAAGCTTGAACCCTGAATCCTTTTTCCCCTCGATGGCGGCAACGATATTTGCCGCAAGCTCCCCGGTGCCCACAATGGCAATGGGCTGGGTGAACATCTTCCTCTCCAGCATCCGGAAATACAAGAAGCGCCAGAGGCAGATGGCCAGACAGACCGCGAGGAAGCCAAGCCAGAAAAGCCTGGTCGAAATAATAAGACGGGGGAAAAGAAAATAGAGGAAGGACAATACGATGCAGCCAAAGCCGAAAGCCTGCAGTACCCGGGTCAGGCTGTCGGCCAGGCTGGGGATGATGCTCAGGTCGTAGAGATCGAAATAATAGAGACAGACCTGAAAGGAAAAGGTGACGATCAGGGCGCGCAGGCAATAAAGGGCCGGCTCGCTTTCCACCTGCGCCACGCCTGCCCCCCAAAAATTCACCAGGGCAATGGTCAAAAAAATTATCGCCCCTTCCCCCACGATAAAAGCCAGGTTCCGGAGCGGGTAATATTTCTTCAGGATATACGGCATCTTTCTTCACCACCAGGCCCTTGCCTCACTGGGAGACGATGCCCCCGGACACACCAGCCCGACCGCAAAAGTGCGCCCACCGCGAATGCGGCCGGCACACAGCTCCCGCTAATGATAATACTCTTTGTAATCGTAGTAGTAGCCAACCTTCTCGCCCAGAAAAGTCTTCATCCTGCTCTCTTCATAGGCGTTGAACACGACGCCCAGGACTTTTTCCGGACCGACGGAGTCGATCAGGCGCTTGACATCTTCGCGCCTGGCTCCTCCGTAACGCACCACGATGATGACCCCATCCACCTGCCTGGCAAGAATGCTGGTTTCCGAGGCAACCATGTTGGGCGGGCTGTCAAAGATCACGATGCGATCAGGATAACGACCGGCGACTTCTTCGATCAGGGTTTTCATTTTCTGCGAATCGAGGAGTTCCGAGGGATTGCGTGGAGGCCTGCCGCTCGGGATGAGGGAAAGTTTCGGTTGTCCCGTTTTCCTGACCAGCATTGCAAGATCGATATCATTCCGCAGATGATCGACAAGTCCCGTGTCGTTGGCCAGCCCGAAAAGTTGCGCAAGAGCCGGCCTCCGCAAATCACAATCGACCAGCAGCGCGTGGCTTTCGACCCCCTGGGAAAGAGCGACGCCGAGGTTCGCGCAGACAAAGCCCTTCCCCTCGTGGGGCGCCACGCTCGTGACCAGAATCGTTTTCACCGGAGTCCCGGAAGAGGGATGCAGGATCGTGGCCCGGAGGCGCTTGAATTGCTCGACAAACTGCGAACTTGGATCGGTGGCCAGCCGCAGCCGCTCATCCCACCTGTCGCTCCCGAAGAGGGCGGCGGCAGACTCCTGGATCTCCGGACGCAGAGAGGGGGCACTATGCGCTTCCACCCTGGGCGCCGCGCCCTCCCTTGCGGCAGCATCCTCCGGCCGCCCCTCGCCGGCCTGCACCCCCGCCGGCCCAGCCCCTTCGCTGCCGAAAGCTTTTTCAAACGCCTTTGCTAGTTTTCCCAAAGCAGCTCTCCTGAATGCAAAAAATCCACCAGCCTCTTTTTTACCTGCCGCCCACCGTTGCCATCAAACGACCAGGACGCCCCTGTGGAAGAGATAGGCCACCAGAACGCCAAAGAGAACAAACCAGCCTGCCAGGGCGGAATAGGAAACCTTGGCAAGAATCCTCCTCTTCCGCACTTCCCGTTCGGTGGTGATCAAAGGGACAGCGCAGAGGACGGGAACCTGCAGATAATTTTCCAGCTCCGTGGCGTCCCGGAAGGAGGTGTCGAAAAAGTCGAAAAGAAAGGTCAGGCCGACGCCGGCGCCCAGCCCCACTCCGAGGGCAAGCAGCATGATCTGGACAAAATTGGGCTTGATTGGCTTCTCCGGGAGATAGGCCGGGTCGATGATCTTGAACTGACTGCCCTTCTGGCGTCGCTCAAGGCTCTCCGCCGCCACCGCGCTGAGGCTCTGGGCGACAAGATATTCATAATGTTTTTTCAACTCCTCGTAATCCCTGGTGATGGCGGCCCACTCCGCTTCCCGGATGGGGGTCTTGTCGATCCACTGCTGGTAGATCTGAATCTGCTGCAGCACCTGTTCGCCCTCACTCCGGAGGGTTCTCAGATTGGTGTTCGCAGAGCGCGCCTGCAAAGCGAGCTTGTCCCCGGCAAGAGAGGCGCGTCCGTCGTTGCCCGCCCCGGCGGCATCGGCTCCGGCCGTGGCACTCTTCTCCATCTCCAGGAGGGCAATACGCTTTTTCAACTGCTTGATATCGGGATGCTCTTCAGTATAACGGGTCCGCAGCCGCTCAAGAAGCTGCCGGGCCGAGGCCAGATCGTCCGCCTGCTCGACTTCCTTGCCCGCTCCGGATCCGGAGAGACTCAGCATATCCCGGCGCACCGCATACTGCTCGGCAACCAGCATTCGGGTCTGTTCCAGGTTATGGATATTCGCCTGAATGGATTGATACTGCTCCTGCAGGGCATTGAGTCGCTGCATGTTGACCATGCGCTGCTCGGGCATTTCATTGTAATATTGCAATTTATAGTCCCGCATGATGGCTTCCTTTCTGTCGAGAGCCTCCTTGGCCATGCGGAGTTCGTCCTTGATGTAGGCAGTCGTTTCCGTGGCGCGTTCCTCCCGGACCCGCAGGTTCTCCTCGATAAATTTCGAGGCCAGGACATTGGTCACCTGCATGGTCGTCCGCGGATTGTTGCCGTTGAAGGTGACACTGAAGATATTGCCCTTGCTCTGCTGGGAGCGGATCTGGATATCCTTGTCACGCATCGCCACGACAACATCCTCAATGGGCAACTTCTCCCGGGCCTCCGGGTAGAGGTTGAACTGCGCGATGATGCCTTCCAGGCTGGTGCGACTGGTCACCTGCTGGCTCACCGTGCTCACCATCTCGCCGATCTTCTTCTCCTCGTCCGGAGAGAGCTTCGAAGGGTTTACCTTCTGCTGTTGATAGATGATCAAGGAGGTTGATTGATACACCTTGGGAACCAGGAGGTAAACACCCAGGCCGACCGACAGGGAGAGCAGCAGGCTGGTAAAAATCAGCTTGTCCCACCGCAACAGCAATTCGACATACTTGTCGATCAGTTTGTGTTGTTCGCTGCTCATAGGCCTCTATCCATATGACTTTTCATCGCCGCGCCGCTCCTGCCCCGGGGGCTACCACTTCAGCAGATCCCTTTCCGTTGAAAGGATGAAAAACACCCTGTTGTCGTCATAGCTGTTGGCGGCAAGATCCGCATCCATGTTCACGTAAGTGTATCTGACCGTGGCCTGGTAGTACTGCCAGAAAGCATAGGACAAGGAGGCATCCGTCCTGAATTCGCGCTCATCCTCCCCGATCACCCGCTCAAGATAAGTATCCTCGCGGTAGGAAAGCGAAAGCATCCCCTGCAAATCCTTGAGGAGCTGCTGGCGGAGATCTCCCTTCACCTTCCAGTAACGGCTCACCCCCTGATCGGTAACACCGCTGAACTGCTGCTCGTCAAGACCGCTTTCCGCGGAAAAGGTGAACAGGCCGCGCTGCAGTTCTTCCTTCAAGGAGAGGCGGAAATAGAGGGAATCGCGGTCGCCGCCGGCATCCCGGACAAAGAAGGAGCCGCCACCCTCGAGAAACAGCGCGGTCGTTGGCGAGAGGGCGCGATCGAGCCCGGCCGTGGCAGTATGGATGTCGTAATCAACGCTGGGGCCGTCGTAATCGACTTCCGTATAGCCATAGCGGCCAAAAATCTTCGTCGAGGGTGAGAGATTATAGTACAGGTACGCATTCGCGGCATGCTGATCCAAGTCGTCGGAGGCATCGAAGTCGCCCTTGGTATAGGCGTAATCGGCAACACCCGACCACTGGGGATTGAAGCGGTGGGTAAGGGCCAGACCCGGGGTGTGCTTGACAAAGTCGTCCTGGCCCGCCTCGCTGTGGTCGAGCACCTGATTCGCGTAGGAGAGCCGGACCAGGCTCGCCTGGGCGTAGTCATACTCCATGCTGGCCAGAAAGCTGTTGTGCGAATAGCGGTTCCGCCCCCGACTGTCGCGGAGGCGCACCCCTATTTCCGCATCCTCGTAGGGGTCTTCCGCCCGACGGAATGAATCCTGCAAAAGAGTGCGCACATGCTCCGTCCATTTTTTGTCGAACTTGGCCAGCAGTGCATGGTCGATCCGCTCGTTGTCGGTGCGATGACTGTAGACAAGACCAGGAGCGTAGCGGAAGAAATAGTTCTCGCGCGGCCCAGAGGAAAGCAGAGTCATGGAGGGGGAGATGCTTGTGGTCCATTCCGTTTCCCTGCCCTGATTGTCGCGGTAGATGTTTGAGTCGTAGTCCTGGCCGAGACTGATTCCGCCGCGCAGGGTATTTTCCATGGCAACGGCAGCGGATCCCGCGAAAAAAAGTCCCAGAAACACTCCAGAACCGAGACACCTCAACATTTTTGTTTTATGCATACCTTTCCCCTCTCAACCTCTTGAAAAAATCCATGCCGCAGTCATCCCCTTCGGCTTTCTCAAGGAATGACAATGGTATCTCCTGGATTCACCAGTATATTCTGCTGCAGATTGGCCCCGGCCAGAACATCATCATAATTGAAGCGGATGATCCGCTCCTCGGAGCCCGTCCGCCGCACGATCATGATTTTTTCCTTCTTCGCCCATTCCTGCAACCCACCGGCCCGGCCAATGGCCTGGAGGACCGTCACCGGGTAACTGAGGACATATTCGCCTGGCTTGGCGATTTGCCCCAGAATGTAATAGGCCTTGCTCCGGCTCTCCTGCAGGGTGACCGTCACGCTGGGATCGGCGACATAGGAAACCAGCTTTCTTTTGATCTGGCCAGCCAGGGCGGCCAAGGTGGTGTCGGCGGCGTGGACGTCGCCGGCCAGGGGAAGAGAAATGCGCCCGTCAAGCCGGACAAAGACAACCTTGGACAATCTCTCCTCTCCCCACACCGACACCTCGAGGACATCGCCAACCCCGATCAGATATTCATTGGCCGCACCGTCAGCCGCCGCTGGCGGTGCGGCCGGGGCGGCAATCGCCTGCTCGGGATGGCCAGAGATCAGGAAAAACAGCAAGAAAAGCCCCAACACCTCCGCAAGCAACCTGCCGCCGGCTGTGGGGCAACCAGCCGCTCCCGACTCCGTCCTCTTCCCTTCCCTTCGCAAAACAGACAGCATTTCTTATCCCTCCTCTTTGCCAACCAGACGCCTCCCCCCCCCTTCCTAACACGGGTGATATGCCGGTTGTAAATTGCAGAGCGTTGTGGTTTGATAATTCACATTAGCGGCTATGGGGATACTTCCAGACATGACCACGGTCACAATATGGCATCGATATCACGCCAAATCAAAAAGTTAGCAAAGGGGTACGGCATGAGCGCTTATAAAAAAATGGCAGCATTTTTCCTGATGGCTCTGATCAGTTCCAGCTTAGCAGTATCCTGCACAAAACCTGAAGAAAAAAAAGCGGCACATTACAAGAAGGGAATGGAACTTGTCGCCGCGGAAAACCTTGGGGCTGGAATCATCGAACTGCGCAATGCCGTCCAGATCGATCCCAAATTCGCCGAGGCCCGCTACCAGCTTGGCCTCGCCTACCTGAAAAAAGGGGAGATAGCCGAGGCCTTCAAGCAGCTGGAAAGGGCATCCAGCCTCGACCCCACAAATCACGATGCGGTGATGAAAACCGCCGAGCTTCTCTTTCTGGCGAAAAAATTCAAGGAGAGCCGGGGAAAGGTGGAAGCGCTGCTGAGCGACAAAAATGATTTGCCCGAGGCCCTCGCCCTGCTCGCGCAGCTTGAACTGACAGAAGGAAAATCCGAAAAAGCCGGAGGGCTCATTGAAAAAGCCATCCGGCTCAATCCGGAGGAAAGCCGCTTTTATCTGGTGCAGGCCAAAATCCTCGCCACGGAGAAAAAATTTCCAGAGGCGGAAGCCTCCGCCAAAAAGGGCATCGAGCTCGCCCCGAAGCTCAATCACTACAAAATGCTGGTCGCTCTCTACATGAACCAGGGCAAGAGCCAGGAGGCGCTGGAAACCATAGAGACCATGGCAAAAGCCTTTCCGGATGACCCGGCGCCCCTCCTCGACATGGCCAACTTCAATATGAATCAAGGCAAGGTCGCCGAAGCGGAAAAAAATATTCTGGCCGCCATCGACAGGAAAAACGACTCTCCCGAACTGTATGTGACACTCGGTTCATTCTACAAAAAAACCGGGCAAACCGACAAGGTGGAGGCTGCATACGAAAAAGCGCTCTCTTTTTCCAAGAAACCGGAAGACGTCAGGGCCCTGCTGGCGGATTTCCATTTCGAGACGGACAAACACGACCTTGCCGAAAAGGAGGTTGGCGAAGTCCTCGAAAAAAGCGCCAAACACCCCCTGGCCAATCTGGTGAAGGCGAAGCTGCTGCTCAAGGAAAAGAAGCCTGCCGAGGCCCTCGCCATCGTGGATTCGCTGCTCAAGGAGCAACCGAGCTGGGGCGAGGCTCATTATCTGAAGGGCATCGCCCACTTCAGCATGGGCGATACCCTTCTTTCCCAGGGCGCCCTGGAAAACGCGGTCAAGTACATACCGAACGACCCCGACCCGCACACCCTCCTCGCCTATCATCTTCTCCTGAAAAGAGAATTCCAGGGCGCCGGACAGGAGGCGGCCCGGGCCTTGCGCCTCAAGGAAAACAACTACCGGGCCACCATCATTCTCGGCCAGAGCTTTATCGGCATCGGCGAGACAGAGAAAGCCATCAAGCTCTTTGAGGCCATGAGCAAGCAGGCGCCGGAAAACACCGAGATTCTCCACAACCTGGCCCTGGCCTATCTTGCCGCGCAGGAGACCGGTAAGGCGGAGAAGAGCCTGGAGGCCATTCTTGCCCTGCAACCCAACAACACCCCGGCCCTTGCCATGCTTGCCGGCCTCGACACCCGGCAACACGGTCGGGACAAGGCGCTTGCCCGGGTGCGGACGCAGCTGGCCAAGACCCCGGACAACCCCAACACCCACATCCTTCTCGCCAAACTGCTGGCGCAGAAGAAAGAAACGCGGGAAGAGGCCTTGCAACTCCTGCAAAAGGCGGAAAAGATCAACCCGGACATCCAGGAGATCTATGTGCTTACCGCCCGACTTCTCGCCAGCATGGGCCGGACTGACGCCGCCATCGACGAATACCGCAACCTGTTGACCCAGAACCCCCAAGCCGTCCAGGCCCACATGCTCCTCGGCTCCCTGCTCGAGCAGAAGGGGGATATCGCCGCGGCAAAGGCATCCTACCAGGAAGCCCTGAGGCTCAGGCCCGATTTCGCGGCAGCGGCCAACAACCTCGCCTGGCTGCTCAGCCAGGAAGAGAAAGGGGATCTGGGCGAGGCCCTGCGCCTTGCCATGCTGGCCAAGGAAAAGTTCCCCAACGACCCCTTCATCGCCGACACCCTGGGCTGGGTACACTACAAAAGGGAGGCGCACAAGCTTGCCTTGAGCCAATTTGCCATGGCTGTCGAAAAAATGCCCGACCACCCCACCCTGCGCTATCATCTCGCCCTGGCCCTGCATGCCGATGGCCAAGGGGAAGAGGCCAGGGCGGAGCTTGAGCGCGCCCTGGCCACCACTGCGGAATTTGCGGAGCGGCCGGAGGCGGAAAAGCTGCTGAAAGAACTGCGCGGGGCATGAAGAAACTCGCGGCCAGCAGCGGCCCGGCTCGCCTCCGCGCACCGAGCCGCTGAACCGTCGGCAGGAGCGCCCGACCAAAGAGATGAAAAGGACCTTTGTCATCGGGGACATCCATGGCTGCCACGCACCCCTGCACCGCCTGCTGGACAGAATCATGCCGGTGCGCGGGAAAGACAGGCTTGTCTTCCTGGGAGATTACGTAAACCGTGGGCCGGACAGCAAGCAGGTCATAGAAGAGCTTATCGAGGTCAAGAGCAGCTTTCCCGACACCATTTTCCTGAAAGGAAACCATGAAGTGATGCTGCTCGACTACCTGGCCGGTAGGGAGCAGGAGCTCTTCTGTTCGGTGGGGGGCCTGGCGACCCTGGAAAGCTATGGGGTAGGAGTGGGGGATTCCCAGCAAAGACCCTGGTTTCCGGAGGACCATCGCCGTTTTCTTGCCGGGCTTCTCCCCTGCTGGTCAGACGAGGATTTTATCTTTGTCCACGCTGGTCTTGAGCCAGGCACCCACCTCAGCCAGCAAAATCCCCGCTGGCTCTTCTGGGCGGAGAGGGAAAAGTTCATCAACACCCGATTCAACCTGGGCAAACGCATCGTCTTCGGCCATTTCGCGCACCGGGAGCCGTTGATCATGCCCGACAAAATCGGCATCGACTGCGGGGCTGTCTATGGCGGGAACCTTACCTGCCTCGTCCTTCCGGAGCTGCGCTTCATCCAGGAAGCTTCACGGCAACACTGGCAGGCCCCCCTGGAACCCCCCTGCCAACCATGAGCCAGCTCTCCTTGCCCAGGCCCGACGTCCCGGCCCCACCATCCCTCCCCGGGGGGCCCCATGCCTAAAAGAATGATCCCCTTCGGCATGGCCATCCTGCTTTTTCTGCTGGGATACGGCTTCCTCTATGAACCTGCCTCCCTGCGCCTCACCCGGGTCACCATCGACAATGCGGCCCTGGCCCGGGTGCTGGCCGGCAAAACGGTACTCCAGATAAGCGACCTCCATCTGGGCGGCGCGCAAACGCCGGTCCAGAAGCTGCTCGCCTTCATAAAAGAGCTGCAGCCCGACCTCATCCTCCTGACCGGGGATTACGTGCAGTGGTTTGGCGACCGCCAGACCTATGAGGCAACCGTCGACCTGCTCGGCAGACTGGAGGCGCCGCTGGGAATTTACGCCGTGCTCGGCGACGCGGATTATGGCAACTCCCGCTATTCCTGCCTCTTTTGCCACGACTCGGAAACAAATCCCGCCAGACAGGCGGGACATCGGGTGCAATTCCTGAAGAACTCCCGGGAAATCGTGGAGACCACAACCGGCAGGCTTGTCATCTGGGGAATAACCGAGGAGCCCGACGCGCAGGACGAGGAGGCAAGGATTCTCCCTTCCCTCGACCCGGAGCTGCCCGCCCTTGTCCTCGCTCACACCTCGGAGACCTACGCCCGGTTCCCCCCCACGGCGGACATCCTTTTTTTGGCCGGTGACACCCACGGCGGCCAGCTCTACCTTCCCCGCCCCCTCTGGCCCCTGTTGCGCATGCTTCCCGACCCCACCCACCTTCATGGCCTCTTCAGCGAAGGGCGGAAAAATCTTTATGTCAGCTCCGGCGTCGGGAGCAGCCACCTCCCCTTTCGGCTGGGCAGGCCGCCAGAGCTTGTCGTTTTCCGCTTTACACCATGACAAAGCCACGGAGAAAAAGATGCGGATGACCTCATGCCCGCGCCGGCCGGCAGCCAAGCGAATAAGGGGCGCGGCGCCGCTGCTCTTCCTGCTGCTCTTTTCCGCCTGCGACCAGAAGCCGCCGTTCCGTTACGATTTCGAGCAGGCCAGCGATCTGGACAATCTGGAATGGAAATGCGGCGTACTCTATGAGAGAGCAGAACATCCGGCGATGACGGGAAAAAGTCTGAAACTTACCCTTTATCCGCCGCCGGAGGGCGAGAACGGCTATCGCGGAGTTGTTTTCGGGGGCTTCCAGCCCGACTGGCGCAGATACGAGAGCCTGCATCTCGAGATCCATAACCCGCAGCCGGAGACACTGGAGCTCACCCTTCGCATCGACGACAGGGAAGCCCCCCCATACGCCGACCGTTTCAACAGGGTGCTCGCCATCACCCCGGGCGGGAACCGAATCGTCATCCCCCTGGCCGCTCTTGCCACCTCAGGCTCAGGCCGGATGCTCGACAGGAAAACCATACGGCAGGTCCGTCTCTTTGCCGTCTCCCCCCGCAAAGAGTACCTGCTCTACCTGGACAACATCTCGCTGCTCGCCGGTCGGAACACGACTGCCCGCGACTGACGCCCGGCTGTGGCCGCTTTCCCCGTCAATCGTGCGGCCCGACAACCTCGATCTCCACCCTTCGGGAAGGGGGAGGGGTTCCGCCCGCTTCCTCACGGGAGAGATCAGCCTGCCCGACGCTCGTGATGTTTTGGGGGTTCACCCCGCGTCCGATCAGAAAGCTCTTCACGGCATTCGCCCGGAACTCGGCAAGCCGTCTGTTGTATTCCTCCGGCCCGGTGGTATCCGTATAGCCGCGAATGACAACCCGCGAGCCCTCTCTCTGCAAGACCCCATCGGCAAAGCGCATGAGGGAAGCGAATCCCTCCTCGCTTTCCGGTGTGATGGCGTTGGGGGCAAAATGGAGGGTTATTTTCCGCGGGAAGGGCCGCGGGCTTGGCACCGACGCTTCCTCACCCCCTTCAGGCTCTGGAGCTTGCGCGGCCTCCCGGACCTTCACTTCCACAAGCGAAGCCGCCTTCTGGGGCTCCACAGCTTCGCGCAGAGATGCAGGCGGAGCAACGCTGGGCGCGGCCACGCCCTCCCCAGGCACGGTCTCGCTTTCTTTCTCCACCACAAGGGGCGCGGAAGAAAGGCGCGAACCAAAAATTGTCCACCCGTTGCCCTGCTGCGGGGCCAGGAACCAGTACCACAAGGAAACGCCGCTTCCGAAAAGAAGAAAAACAAACAAGGCCAGAAGGTACCAGATGCCAGCCCCCTGCCTGGCTGTCCCCCCGCCCTTCTTCTCGAAAAATTCTTTTTCCGCGGCATCGTAGCCTGAGGTGGTGCAGCCGGAGATATCAAGCTCCTCCGCGCTTTCCCGGACCAGGGCAGCGGATATCCTTTTGGAACCCTGGACAAAACCGGTCAGAAGGGCGCGATCGCACAGGATATTGATCAGGCGCGGGTACCCTTTGGAATGACGATAAACCTCCCGGACCGCCCCTTTTTCAAAGATCTTTTCCCGGGCTCCGGCCACAGCCAGACGATACTCTATGTACTTGCCGACCTCCTCAACGGACAACGGCGGAATGTTGTAGCTTGTTGTTATCCTCTGGCGCATGGCCTTGTTTTCCGGGCGCAGCAGAAGGCTGTTGAACTCGTTCTGGCCGACGAAAAAGATATTGAGCAGTTTGTTGCCCTCGATCTCGAGATTGGAGAGGAGGCGAACCTCTTCAAGCATCTCCTGGCTGATGCGCTGCGCCTCGTCAATGAGGAGGATCACCTTCTTTCCCTTGTAGAAATTCTCCTTGAGGAACTTTCGAAAAGCGAGAAGGAAGGCGCCCTTGCTGGCGAATTTTTCCTCGATGCCAAAGGCGCTGGCGACATAATTGAAAAAATCGAGCCGCTCAAGGCCAGGATCCTGAATGATAGCCAACAACGCGTCTTTGTCCAGTCCCCGCAACAGAGCATTGATCAAGGTCGTCTTGCCGGTACCCACATCGCCGGTGAGCAAGAGAAAGCTTTTGTTGTTGAGGATCCCGTAGTTCAGGGTTGCCAGGGCCTCCTTGTGTTTCTCGCCGAGCCAGAGAAACTTCGGATCCGTGCTGATCTGAAAGGGGTCCTGATTCAGATGGAAATAAGAATGATACATGGGCCGCGCCTCTGACCATTTGAGGGAAAAGGGGCTTTGCAGGATGGATAAACCGGAACACATGAAAGAAATGGCTGCCTGAAGCAGTATACATGAAATATCTGGGATGCTTTTTAATTATTTTCTGGACATCCCCGGATAATATGCCATACATGTGACTTGAAATCGAGCGTCGGCAGGCTGGCGCTTTTTCGGGAAATCTCCCCCTTTTTGCCTCAGGAGGCAGACAGTGAAACGCATACTTGTCATCGACGACGAGCCCGGCATCCGGAATCTCCTGAAAGAAATGCTCGAAATAAGCGGGTATGAGGTGCTGCTCGCCGCAAACGGGAGCGAAGGCATCGCCCAGTTCAAGACCTTTCAGCCCGATCTTATCATCACCGACATGGTGATGCCGGAAAAAAACGGCATCGAGGCGATCATGGAACTGAAGAAGATCAGCCCGGGGAGCAAAATAATCGCCATCTCCGGCGGCGGCCACATTGCGGCGGAAAAGTACCTGATGCTGGCCAGTGCCCTCAATGTGGAAAGCACCATCAGCAAGCCTTTTGAACCCGATCAGATTCTCGCCGCCGTCCAAAGCGCTCTTGGCGAATAAGAGGCCCCGGTCAGCCCCCTGCCTTCCTCCCCTCCCCGCCCAACTGGCACCCCTCGGAAAAACGACAAAAAAAAGAGGTTAACCGAATAATCGGCTAACCTCTTGACTCACTGGTCGGGATGAGAGGATTCGANNAACCTCCGGCCCCTTGAACCCCATGCACCCCCTGCCGTTTTTCGCTCCATTTCAAGCACTCTTCACCTCTCTGCAAATCTCCCACAATCTTATTGACTTTACGAAAAAAGTAGTACATTTTACTCGTCATGGTTGTGCAGCGTTTTTCACCCCAACCGACGACGAATTTGTACCCCATTTTGTCCCCGAATTTTCGAAAAAGAGGATCGTATTCATGGCACTTAGCGACCTGCAAATACGAAAACTTGTCCCCAAAACAAGCCGATTTGAAATTCCTGACAAAAACGGCCTATGCATTCGCGTCATGCCGACAGGCAAAAAAACTTGGGTTTACAGGTACATGATTGAAGGCACGGCTCGGCGCATGACTTTGGGCACCTACCCGGCAATGCCGTTGGCGGAAGCGCGAGAGGTACACGCCAAGGCAATGCTGGAGGTGGAGCGCGGCATCGATCCCGCCGCCCAAAAAAAGGAAGCCAAAGCAGCCCGGAAGGCAGCTCCTACCGTGACCGACCTGCTGGAAGAATTTTGGGACATGGAGCTACAGCACAAAAAATCCGGCAAGGATCAAAAACGGCTCTTATCAAAAGATGTACTGCCCGCCTGGGGGGACAGGAAAGCGGCAAGCATCACCCGCCGGGATGCTGTTCTCCTCGTGGACACGATCCGGGAGCGAGCGCCGATCACGGCAAACAGGGTACAGGGAGCCATGGTGCGGATGTTTAATTTCGCTGCGGAGCGTGGCATTCTTGAGCATTCACCCCTGACGGGCATGAAAAAGAAGCCGGAGCAGGCCCGGAAGCGTGTCCTGGCCGATGAGGAAATCCTGCTGTTGTGGGACGCCCTGGCCTTGGACAACATGAAGATGGACATTTACCGGCTGACCAAGCTGGCGCTGAAAATGATTCTGCTGACCGGCCAACGGCCTGGCGAAGTCTGCGGCATGGCCTGGGAGGAGATCGACAAGGACGGTTTCTGGAACATTCCCGCCGACCGGCGAAAGGGTGGCGAGGCCCAACGCTTGCCACTGATCGGCATGGCCATGGAGATTGTCGAGCAGACCCGAATATATTCGGGAGACAGCCGCTTCGTTTTCCGGTCATCCCACAAGGAAGATGGCCCCATCACCAGCCATGCGCTTTCCAAGGCGATCCTGCGGCATTGGGCGGAAATCGGCATCAAGGAGAAGTTCACCCCCCACGACCTGCGGCGCACCGTCCGCACCCGCCTTGCCGAGCTTGGTGTTGACGACGTGGTGGCGGAGCGGGTGCTTGGCCACAAGCTGCAAGGGATTCTGGGCGTTTACAACCGGCACAACTATGACGCCGAAAAGCGGCAAGCCCTTGAACTGTGGGCGAGGAAGTTGCGACGGATTGTCGGCATCGAAACACCGGAGACAGTAGTCATTATCCAGCTACGACGCTTCGGGGCGGCAGGATGAACCACCCAAACGCCGAAGGTCGATCACGAAGCGTTTTTACGAAGCCTTTTCCCATGGCCCCTTGATCGAAACCCTTCTTGTTAATATTCTATAAATGGTATATTATGACTCCATGGCAAGTGAGCCTGACCCCAAAAGCCAGGAAGCAAAAAGACCGGCTTCCGAAAACGGTTCAGGAGCAGGTGCTTTTTCTGGTGCGCGACATTGAGATACGCGGCCCGGTTCGCGGCGACTGGCCGAACTATGGAAAGCTGGGCCATGGCCAGCACCATTGCCACTTGAAGAAGGGCAAGCCCACCTATGTGGCGGTATGGGCGGAGCGAGACAAGGAAATCAGACTCATTGAGGTGATATATGTTGGAACGCACGAGAAAGCGCCCTACTGACACGGTGGAACTCCGGTTTCGTGGCCCGGCGGCCAAGCAGGAAGAGGCAGCCCGGTTGCTCGCAAAATTGGGCTTTGAAAGCGCCGATGATGCCATTCCTTGGCGCGAAGCCTTTCCAGAGTATAGCGAAGAGGAATACCCCGCCGTGAGCCTGCGGGCAGCCCGGAGGCGGGAAGGTCTGACCCAGAAGGAGCTGGCCGTCTTATCCGGCATTCCCCAGGCGCATATCTCCCTGATGGAACGCGGCATGATGGCCATTGGCGTCACCAGGGCCAAGCGGCTGGCCAAGGCGCTGAACACCGGGTACAAGGTGTTTCTGTAAGCCAATGCGCAGGGAGGTTGCGGTGATGTCGGCGGATCGGGGCGGCTTGACGGAGAAAAGGGCAAAATATTGGGCTGGCGCTGCTGAGTGGGAAATCAGGAACGCGGCTCTTCTCGCCATAGGGCTTGACCCCTATCTCTATGATTACGAGATGGAAGTTGTAGAGATTGCCTGTGGCGACCTTGAACGAAAGATCATCCATGCGCTTGGGCGTTCTGCGCTGGAGGCTACCTACAGGTCTCCAGCCGGGTGGCTGGTGCTGTTCGCCAAGGCGGGGATTATAACCCCGGAGCCATTGCGCCGCGCTGTTGTGAATGTGACTTTGCCTGCCCCCGCCAGCCTGCCATCCGGCGGCCAACCGGAAATGGTTTATTCCTTGGCCGAGGCGGCGGGACGAAGCGGCAAAGAGGAAAATGTCCTGTTGCGCATGGCTATTGCTGGCGACCTGGACGTTTGCGTCTGGTGTTCTGGTGTCGACGCTGGCGATTCCTTGCTCTTCACGACCCTCACCGAAGGAAAAGCGAAAACCACTGTTAGCAACCACTACAAGGGGCTTGTCCGTGTGCTGCCCAAAGACATCCCGGCTTTCATCTCCAACGCGAAAAGCGCCGTAGCTCTTGATGTGGTTGAGGCATATTCCGGGGATTGTACTGGCCGGAAGCTGTGTCCAGTAAAGGACGAAATCGAAGGCGGCTCGGCTTTTTTTTCAAGGGAGAACCTTGTCATCCCCCTAGCGGAGGTGGAACGCATCGAGATAGAACCTGCACAAGAGAGCAGCGAGCAAAGAGAGAACCGAGAAAAAAGTATCGTCCGAGAATTGCAGGAAAAGGAGACAGACAAGGATGTTCTGGCGGCCCTGCTGTATGATAATCACCAGATTCCACACTGGCGAATCAGTAGGTTGCTACACATTGGAAATCCTGAAACAGAGGATGCCTCAAGAACAAGAGCCGCCGGGCGCGCGGTGAAGAGCGGAAGGGAAATCCTTGCCGCTCGGGGCAAGAAATGAAGCCTGTCCCTGGTTTGTCCGCCTGCATTGTCCACTAACAGACAAGTCGCCAGACATCTTCAATAGCTTGAAATAACTGAATAAAAAAAATACAAGAAACGCTCTTTTTTCCTCTTGACTGTCTTCTAGCGGACATCGCCGAGACTGTACCCCAAGGAAGGCCAATCACGGCCAAAAAACCTTTTGGAGGTACAGTCTATGGTAAAAGGTAAATCAGTCTCCCCCTCAGTCAAACTCAACACCACGGCGACCAAAACCAAGGCCGCCCCTTCCATTCCTCCACTGCCGCCCGGTCGGCCCCGCCTTATCCGGTTGCCGGAGGTGTTGGCGCGTGTCGGACTATCCCGGTCGAGCATTTACAACCGGATAAAGGAAGGCACCTTTCCTTCCCCTTGCCGTCTTGGCGAGAAATCCGTGGCTTGGAGCGAAGCGTCCATCGATACCTGGATAGCTGACCGGCTAGATTGCGAAAAGGTGACGGCATGACACATCCCCACGACCGTATTCTGAGAAAGAAAACGACCTTGAACATGGTCGGATTGAGCGACGCGACAATCTGGCGCATGGAGCGAGACGGCAGATTTCCCAAGCGGATAAGGATGGGCGCTGGCCCCAAGGGTGTCTGCGGCTGGCTGGAATCCGAGATCAACGCCTGGCTGGCCGAGCGGGCGGCGGAACGGGAGGGGGGGAGCCATGCTTGATTTCGAGGCGATCAATCAGGCGGCCCTTACCCGCCTGCCGGAATTGCTGCCGGAACTGTTACCGGAAGGGGGCTTTCATGGCCGGGAATACCGTTGCGGCGACCTGGCTGGAAATCCTGGGCAATCCCTTGCCGTCAACACCGACAACGGCAAGTGGGCCGACTTTGCCGACAGCTACAAGGGCGGCGATCCGATTTCCCTTGTAGCTGCCGTCCGGCGGATTCCGCAAGGCGAGGCTGCACGGTGGCTGGCTGACCGGGTTGGAGTAGTAGCCCACAATTCTACCAGGCCAGGAACCAAGAGACCTTTAGAGTCATGGCAGTCCCTCCCCTCCGCCACTCCGCCGCAATCATGCAGCCACCCGAAGCACGGCAGGCCATCCGCTACCTGGGCATATCGCGACAAGGCTGGGGCCTTGCTTGGTTATGCCTGCCGGTTCGATCCGCCTGGAGAAAAAAAGGAGATCATCCCTTACACCCACGGTCTGAATCCGGCAACCGGCGAAACCGGCTGGAAGTGGAAGAGCTTCCCCGCGCCCCGCCCACTGTATGGGCTGGATCGACTGACAAAGCAACCGGACGCACCTGTGCTTGTGGTAGAGGGCGAAAAAACCACCGATGCGGCGCAAGAGCTTCTCCCTGCGGTTGTCGCCGTCACTTGGCCAGGGGGCTGCAGGGCCGTTGCCATGGCTGATTTTTCGGTACTGCAAGGGCGGCGGGTGGCAATCTGGCCGGATAACGACGAGGCTGGCCGCAAGGCTGCGGAAGCGGTGACCCGTGCTGCCCTGACCGCTGGGGCGGCTGAGGTGTCAATCATTGACCCACCATCAGATAAGGCCGAGGGCTGGGATTTGGCGGACGCCAAGGCCGAAAGCTGGGACACCAAACAGGTGACGGACTGGATCAAGGCCCACAAACGGCCCGAGACCATGGAGCAAGAGGAAGGGGCTTCCAGTGGAGAGAGTTCCAAGCGGTACAATAAAGTGGTTGCCTTGGACATTGCTTCCTTCTTGGCCTGTGAATTTCCCCCACGAACAAACCTTCTCCCCCCATGGCTACCCTCTCAAGGATTGACGATGGTGTATGCCTACCGAGGGATTGGCAAAACCCATTTCGCCCTTGGCGTGGCCTATGCCGTGGCTTCTGCCGGCTGTTTTCTTGGCTGGCAAGCGCCTGAGCCGGTTGGGGTGCTCTACATTGACGGCGAAATGCCCGGCCCGACCATGCAAGAACGACTGAGCGCTATCATCACCAGCAATGACAGAGAAGCAACAGCGCCATTCATTCTGCTTACCCCCGACCTTCAACCAGAGGGAATGCCACGGATCGACACCGAAGAAGGGCAGACCGCCATTGAAAGCATTCTGACCGATGAGATCAAGTTGATCGTTGTGGACAATATCAGCACCCTGACCGGAGCAAAAGAGAACGAAGCGGACGGCTGGACGCCAACGCAAGCATGGGCGCTTAAGCAACGGGCTTCCGGCCGTTCTGTGCTCTTCGTGCATCATTCAGGAAAAGGTGGCGCACAACGAGGAACAAGCCGCCGGGAGGATGTGCTTGATACGGTGGTTGCCCTCCGGCGGCCTGTGGATTACCAACCGGATCAAGGCGCTGTCTTTGAGGTTCACTTCGAGAAGGCCAGAGGCATTCACGGTGAGGATGTAAAGCCTATCGAGGCCACCTTGACCACTGATGATCGCGGGAGGATGGCGTGGAGTATTCGGGCTGTGGATGACCGCACCTTCGACAGGGTGGTGGCAATGCTCAACGAAGGGATGACGCAAAAGGAAATTGCCGAAGAGCTGCAAATCAACAAGTCGAACGTCTCACGTCATGCCAAAAAGGCCAAGACCATGGGGATGGTGGAGACCAGAAAAGGGGGGGGAGCATGACGACCTCTCCTAAAAGTTGCGCAGTTGCATCCCCTGGAGAGCGCAACAGCGCAACTCCCGACCCGGCAGACGCAACCAGCATCGCAACCACTGCGCAACCGGCCACCCTGAAAGAATTGGCTGAAGCGATTTTCAGACGCAACCGGCAGCGCAACTCAGGCGCAACAGTGAGCGCCCCCCCACGCAACTCTTCAGGTGAAACAGCCCCCCGACGGTTGCGCACTCAAGTCGCCCCTTGCACCGATGAACCCTGCCCAACATTGGACTGGTTGCACCCCTGCCCTGTCTGTTCTGGCCGGGTGTTCACCGAGTCGGATCATGGCGGATTCTTCTGCACGGCCTGCCAGGAACTACCAGAGGGGGCCAAGCCCCTGCGAACCGTGGAGGCGGGGAAGCCGTCCAACAAGATCAGGCCGATCCGTGCAAGGCAAGTCAATTGCCAAGCCTACGAGTACACCGGTTTTCTGATGAGCACCCACCCGGATCATTGCCGGGACTGGCACGGGCCATACTGCAAAGGTTGCCCCCTGCAAATAACCCATTGAGATCGGCGGAGGAAAAAATAACCATGCAACCCGTTAACGGGATCAACGAAAATACTGTGACTCCCCATGCCGATTCTCCGGCAACCACTCCGAATCAGGACAACTACGAGGCCGTGCGTTTCAACGCCATGAAGCACGGCATACTTTCCCGGCTGGTGGTCTTGGCCCACGAAGACGCTGGAGAGTTTTCCACGCTTCAGGCTGCGTTGATCGAGGAACACAGACCAGCAGGCATGACAGAACAACACCTTGTCGAAGAACTGGCCGCTATCATCTGGCGTAAGAGGAGGGTATTGCTTGCCGAAGGGGCCAAGATCAACAGGTGCCTGAAAAACGTGGTGAACAATCCCAACATGGTCATACCTGCGGCCTCCCCCTTCCAACCTCTCCTGTCCGGCGACAATGTTGACTTGCCCGACTTGCTCACGGCAAGCCCGGAAGAGATGGTCAAGCGGCGGAGGAATGCGGAACTTGATCGTGAAGCGACCAGAAAGGCGGAGACGATTCTTCGCAAGGGGGGACCGCGTGCCTACGAAAAAGCCCGCCGTACGCTTATCCCGGAATCTCGCGCCTGGTGGGACGAATATGTCGAAGAAGAGCAATACCCGGCAACTGCCGAGGGCCTGGCTGAATTCATCCGCGAAATATTAACGCCGATCTGCATCCGCATGACAAAGGAAGCGCAACATCAGCCGGAGATCAAGGCGCAAACCCTTGGCGAAGGGCTGCAAGCACACCAGTTAGAAAATTTGAACCGCTACGAAACCCACCTCGACCGCAAGTTTGAACGGACGCTGGCCATGCTTTTGAAGCTGAAAGAGCTAAACGGCAGGTAATTTTCTGACGCCAGCCTCCCCCTGGTGAACTATCAGCATACCGCAGGGCAGGTTGCTGGCAACACCGAGAGGAGGCCTCTTTCTGAAATGACCTGTTCCGCTGTCGAGAAAATCTGTTTCGCAAAATGCCCTGTCTTGCAATGGTGCTTACGAATGCCTTTCCTGCACCTGGATACCTTCATCTGAAACTGCCCAGCAGATTCTCTGCCAGAGATGACCTATGGTTGGAATTGCTCGCAACTTCGAACTTTTCCTTGGTTGAAACCCGATTTCCCCAGGAGGCGAATACAGAGTACTCCGTAGTTTTTTAGTATTGTACCTTCCTGTCTTATAGAGTAGCCTGTATCGATTTCACGCCTGCTCCCCACAAACGGCTGGCAGGCAACATTGCATTGCGTGCCCTCTCGCGCGAACTGCACCACAATTTCAGACGAAATCGCGGGAGAAGGAGGAGAGATTCATGCAAGCAGGCACCTACTGGTTTTCATGCCGAATTACTGCCGGGGCGATGCTGCCGGAGTTCAAGGGGTCAACCCTGCGGGGCGGGCTTGGCCATGCCCTGAAACGGATCGCCTGCGCCTTGCGGCGGCAGAATTGCCACGGCTGCCTTCTGGAGGCCAACTGCGCCTATGCATTTCTTTTCGAAACCAGGCTCTGCAAGGGCGAATTCTTAACCACGCCGAGCCGCCCCCACCCCTATGTGCTTATTGCGCCGGACACCCCCAAGCGCTACTGGGCAGAGGATGAGGAATTCTCCTTCGGGGTCACGCTGTTCGGCCCTGCCCTCCATTTTCTCCCGCACCTCGTCTTTGCCGTGCAGGAAATGGGCAAGAGCGGGATCGGCAAAGGAGCACGGGAAGGCAACGGCCGCTTCCTGCTGGAAAGCGTAAGGCATGGCAATGCAGAGATTTACAAGGGTGGCATCCTGGACACCAGCCAGCCGGCGCCACAGCTCAGGCTTTCCCTTGAAGAGCCCGAGGCGGAGCGCATCGTCCTGACCTGCCAGGCCCCGGTCAGACTCAAGCACAACAACCGCTTCCAGGCGGATCTCCCCTTCCATCTGGTCATCCGTGCCGCCCTCCGCCGCATCTCCACCCTTGAGGCCAGCTACGGCGAGGGCGAACCCCGGCTTGATTACAAGGGCTTGTCCGCGCGTGCCACCAATGTCAGGTGCATATCCGCAGAGGGTCAGTGGGAAGAAATTGAACGGTACAGCAACCGGCAGAAGCGCTCCATGCTCATCGGCGGCGTCAAGGGACGAATGGTTTACCAGGGGCAGGGATTGGGCGAATTCCTTCCTGTCCTGCGGTACAGCGAGGCAGTGCACCTCGGCAAGCAGACCTCCTTTGGCCTGGGCCGGATCCACATCGCAACAGAGCAGGGCACATGAAAAATATCCTGCTCGCCGTCTCCGGCCTCTCGCCGCAAGTGATCACCGAAACACTTCATGCCCTGTTTCATGAGGGGAAGCAGGCGCATGCCGCGCATGTCATCACCACCCGCACCGGCAAGGACAGCCTTCTCGCCGGCCTTTTTGATCCGCAAGTGCCGCGAATCCGCGACCTGCTTGCCGATTTCGGCCTGAGCGCCGATCAGCTTGATTTCTGCCCGGCCAATATCCACTGCATACGAAACGCCGGCGGCAAGGAGACGGATGACATCCACACCCAGGAAGACAACGAAGATCTGCTTCGCCTCTGCCTGGAGCTTGCCTTCCGTTTCACCCGGGAACCGGATACGGCTGTCTGGTTTCTGGTGGCCGGCGGCCGGAAGACCATGACCTCCTGCCTGACCCTGGCTGCCCAGCTCTACGGACGCCCTCAGGATCGCCTCCTCCATGTGCTGGTCTCGCCGGAATTCGAAAACTGCCGCGCTTTCTGGTATCCGCCCAAAACGCCTGTCATGGTCGAGCTGCGGGACGAGAAGGGACAGCCCTTTTACAAAGACACCCAGTACGCCCGGATTCAGCTCATCACGATCCCCTTCGTCTCGGTGCGGGATCAGCTGGGACCGCTGCTCGATCAGCCGCGCGCCCCGGCCGAGCTCATGCAGGCCCTGATCCGCGAGGCGCCAAGGGTTCTGACTGTCAACCTGGCGGATGCCAAACTCATTTACGGCAATACCGAGCTGGATATGCACCCGGCCCGCCTCGCGCTCTATGCCTTTTTCGCCGAACAGAAGAAAAACTGCCGCCTGGACCGGACATGCGACGGGTGCAATGCCTGCTACCCCGACGCCACCCAAATACTGGAGGGCGAAGGGATCGGCCGGATGTATGAGCGGATTCCCGGCGGACGCCTGGCGGGCGAGATGAGCGACACCGGCATCACTTCGCTCAACCGGGAAAATTTTCAGTCATACAAATCGAAGATCCGCAAGGATCTGTTGCGCACCTTCGGCCCCGCCCATATTGCCGACCTTGAGATTGCCTCCAGCGGTTCGCGCCCGGATACCCGATACGGCATCCTGCTTGACCGGAACCGGATCAGGATGGAGTGGTAAGCATGCAAAGGCCGCTGCGACTGATAACCGCCCTGGGAACCAACAAGAACCTGATTCTTGAACTGATCGACTTTTTCAACGGCGGGGATCGTTTTCAGTACAGCGAGGAAGCGAAGGCCATCCGCAATCGTTTTTCCGGCCGCCGCGTCCTTGAACTGCATCTCGTCTGCACGGAAGGCGTCAGCCAGGTATTGGCCGATCTGCAGTCCTCAATCCGGGACGAGTACCCAGAACTCGTTATCCAGCCAATCCACCTGCCGTGTGATGACATTGCCTGCCGCAACAACGATGAGGAATTGCGCGAACTGGTGTACGGAACCGTCCGTGGGCTTGCCGCGGACGATCTGATCATCGCCTCGGCCGGGCGTAAAACCATCACCAACCGGCTGATCGAGGCCGGCCTCCTTCATGGCTGCATGGGGTATCTCACCATCACCGCGCCTGACGAAAGGGCCCCGGACATACGCCAAAGGAGTATGAAATTCAATGTACTCTGGATTTCCACCCGGCAGTTCTCCGAAGAAAGGCGCGAAAGGGTCATCAAGGACGAACTGGGGGACAACTTCCGCTCCCTCTATCTCCTGCCCGCCAATGTGGTGGATCGCCTGCGTAATGAGTCCATCGGCGTTGAGCCGGGCAAAGGGGAAGAAGACCTCGCCTGGCTGCGGAAGCTGCCCAAGGCCGACCTGCACTGCCATCTCGGCGGTGCCTTTGACGCCGACCTGCTCAAGGAGCTGGCCGCTATTCTGCTCAATGATTTGGGGATCCCTGCTGAAACACAGGATTCCCTGCGGTTGGCTCTGGAAAAAGAGCTTAATTGTTCCTTGGCCCAACTTGCCCCCAGCCATTTGTTCAGCATGGGGGCGCAAAACGCCTGCCACTGCCTGGCAGGGCTCAGGCCGCTTTTCGAAAAATTCCCCCAGGAAAACGCCCATCGGCTCACCGCCATTCTGGTCAATGCCCTGTCCACCAGCCAAATTGCCTCCCTTTGCTGGCACGAACCGCAAGCCAATGGCAATCTCCTGGATTGGTACATGCGATGCGGCGACCTGGGCGGTTCCTCCCTGCTCCAGAGCGAAAAGACGCTACGCCGCGCGTTGCGCTGGCTGATGGAGCAATCCCTCGCCGAAAATGCCCGCTTTTTGGAAGTGCGCTTCTCTCCGGACAACTATACCCGGGCCGGACTCTCCATCCCCCAGGTGATCGAAGCCCTGCTCGACGAGGCGCGCGCCTTCATGGCATTGCACCCAGGCTTCCAGGTCAACTTCCTGATCATGGCCACCAGACACAAGGAAAAAGCGGCCATGGACGCGCACGTTGCCGCGGCGGTGACCTTTGCCCGGACGGACGGCGGAAGCGGCCCGGTGATCACCGGCTTCGACCTGGCCGGCCAGGAGGAAGGCAATGAGCCGGTCCGCTTTCAGGAAAACTTCATGCCGCTGCACCGCCATTTCGTGAACATCACCATCCACGCGGGCGAGATGGCGGAGGACGACAAGATCTGGCAGGCCCTCTACCTGCTCCATGCCAAGCGTATCGGCCACGGCCTCAAGCTGATCAAGAATGGAAAAATGATGGGCTATGTGCGCGATTACGGCATCGCCATCGAAATGTGCCCCAGCTCCAACATCCAGACCAACGGGTTCCGCCGTTTCGATCGGCCCGGAGAAACAGGAGAGCGCTACCCCCTGCACGAATATCTGAAACGCGGCATCGCCGTGACCATCAACACCGACAACCGGGGCATCTCCCGGACCACGTTGAGCAACGAATACCTGCGGGCGGCGCAACTCACCGAGGGCGGCCTCTCACGCTGGGAGATCCTGCGGCTGGTCAAAAACGGCTTCAAGGCGGCCTTTTTGCCCAAGGACCAGAAAGACGAGCTCCTCAAGGAAATCGACGCAGAGGTTTTTCGCCTTATTCTTGACGAATTTTTCCCGGAGAATTCCTGATGCCCAGAGACGAACAGGTCTTAAGCCTTCTGCGGAAGGATCTGGAGCCGCTCTTTGGCGGCAGCCTCCCGCAGGGGGGATTCACAGGCCCAGAGCCCGAGGCCGTGCTTGGCCGGCCGCAGCATTTTCTGTCCCGCGCCCAGGCGGAACACGATCCGGCCTACAAACAGCTCATCCCCTACCAGCTGTTCCGCTCTCAGGGCCGGTTTTTCGTCTACCGACGCGGAGGAGGCGTTGGCGAGGGCCGCCTGGCTGGCCGGCTTTCGGTGGGGATCGGCGGCCACATCAACACCGATGACGCCGAAAACGGTGTCCTCACCCCGGAGGCATACCAGAGTGCCCTGCGCCGCGAACGCACAGAGGAACTCGCCGGCCTGGACGAAGTCGCAACCGCTTTTGTCGGCTGGATCAATGACGATTCCGACCCGGTGGGCCAGGTGCATCTGGGCGCGGTTCACCTCGATGAGGTTCCTGGCGCCGAGACCCTGCGCATCAGGGAGCACGGCGAAGACCTGCACGCGGAGGGCTGGTGGAGCGCCGAGGAGATTTCCGGCGCTGCCGACAGGTTTGAAAAATGGTCGCTGCTGGCGGTGGAACTGGCCGTATCGCTCAAATAAGCCAGTTTTCCAGGGGCAGCTCAGGGATGCGGGAGAAATGACGGATATTGCCGCTGATCAGGATCAGATCGTTGGCCAGAGCAATGGCGGCGATTTCCAGATCGGCCAGGGCCAACGGAATTCCCTTCCCCTCCAGCCGGGCGCGCAGGGCGCCACAGACATAGGCGGCCTTGGCATCAAATCCGACAATATTCACCGCCGGGAGGAGGATCTGTTCGAGTTGCTGGAGATGATGCTGCGGGCGTTCGCTTTTCCAGGCCCCGTAAACGATTTCACTGACCGTGATGGTGGAGATGCATTGGGCCTTTGGTGGAATATCGGCCAGACGGGCCAACAGTTTGGCAGATGGCTTCTTCTTGAAAATGTTGGTGATGACGTCCGTGTCAAAGAGATACATCGCGGCCTTCGCCCCCCTGTCGGCGGAGTTCCGCAAGATCGGCCAGGGGCTGGGCAACCTCGTCGAAATCCTGCCATTTTCCGGCAACGGCGGCGAGTCCCTGCTGTTCCTGATGTTGTTCGATGATCCGCAGATCATCCAGACTGACCAGGGCGGCCACCGGCTTGTCGCGCCGGGTGATAATGAAACGCTCATGGCCGTGGGCGCTTTTGGCAATGAGCTCGGACAGGTGGCTTTTGGCCTCGGCAACGGAGATACGGGGCATTGCATGACTCCTGGATGGTTGCGGTTGGTCAAGATGGTCTTTATGACCAAATAATAGACCCTGGCATCCCCTTGGTCAAGGCAAATAGATTGGGCAATGTTGCATTCCTTGCCGCCCTCGGCGCCGTGCAATACGATCGGAGAGACAAATCAATAATGAAAAAAGGGACCATGGAGAGAAGATGACCGATTCAACAGTACTGAAAATCGCCCTGGCCGGGCTGCTGCACGATGTGGGGAAGTTTGCGCAGGGCTGCAATTTTTGCAACAGCTTGATTCTACCTATATTTTCTAACAACTCGGGAAAGGAATCATAATGATCAGGGATATGCTCATCTGCACCGTGGGTACCAGTCTGTTGGGTCATCATGCCAACAACACAGGTAAAAACCCCGGTAAACTGGTCGCAACCTTGTGCGGTTTTGATCCGAATGACCGGCTTTGCGGCGCTGAAGTCAACTCGATAACCAGCATCCTGCAAAAGGGCTATCTTGTCGACCGTACTAGGTTGGTCCTGCTGGTTTCCGACACGGAAGACGGTGCTCTCCTGGGTGAGGTTTTGAAACGATATTACCTGAATCGTGCCAATATGTGGCGATTTGCGGAGGCAGAGTCGATTTCCATGGTTGGCCTGACCGATACGGACATCAGACGATTCCGCAGCGAGGGGCTTCGCAACCTGGTTCGAGAGGTGGCTAAGAACGCTCGTCAATTTGGCTCAAACCGGCTGGTGATCAACGCCACTGGCGGCTACAAGGCCCAGATCTCCTTCGCCGGGATGATCGGTCAGGCTCTCGATATACCGGTCTGCTACATGTTCGAACGCTTCAGCGAGGTGATTGAGCTACCGCCCCAGCCGATAGCACTCGACCTTACCTTCTGGCTTGAGCATGTGGACCTGTTCTTTCAGTTGGCGGCCGACGACGCCGACCGGAATCCCGCAGAAAAAGAGCCCCGTTTCTTGTCTCTGGTGGATGAAGAAAAGATAGACGGCCAAAGGATTATCGGCCTGTCGGCCATGGGACAACTGTTTCACGAAGGCCTCAGCTACCGCTTTACCCAACAGCGGGAGTCGCTTCTTCCACCTCCCTCGAATCTGAAGCCAAGCCAAAAGGAAATCAAATACGAAGACAAAAACAGCAACAAGCACAAGGGGTTGTCCGGATGGCTGGAGCGCCTGCGTGAAAAGCCTTATGTCAA
Source organism: Desulfobulbaceae bacterium UBA2262 (assembly GCA_002347185.1). Classification (GTDB taxonomy): domain Bacteria; phylum Desulfobacterota; class Desulfobulbia; order Desulfobulbales; family Desulfurivibrionaceae; genus UBA2262. The sequence continues at coordinate 66,884 of DDXK01000061.1, forward strand.
GAGGGTTTACACTCACTACTATAACCCGAACTTGCCGAGAAAAAACTGTTTCCGACCATCGACAACCGGAAAAATAGATCAGGTGGAAGGCTGGTACAGCGACGGCAAGGCAACCACGAAATTCGACCTGGTAACCACGGCCAGCAAGGAAATGCAGCAGAAAGCGGTGATCGCCGATTTAATCGGGATGATCCCCTAAGTCACAGGAGGTGACAGCATGGAAAAAATCGAATGCGGGGTCCGCTTCCTGACCCCGGCCTTTCTCGGCAACGCCGAGCAGAATGGGCAGTGGCGGACGCCGCCGTTCAAAGCGCTTTTACGGCAGTGGTGGCGGGTGGCCTATGCCGCGGATCACGGTTTCGTTGTCAATTCTGCTCAAATGCGGAGGGAGGAAGGGATGCTGTTCGGCAATGCCTGGCTGTCGCATCAAGAAGGTGACCGGACGGTCACCGACCACCGCAAGAGCCTGGTTCGGCTGCGGCTGGATACTTGGGAAGAAGGACGCGAGACAAAAAGACAATGGGGCAAACAGGAACTCGATAGGGATTGGAAGGTTCGCCACCCGGAAGCCCCCGCGCCGGTTGGCCCCCTTCTGTACATGGGCTATGGCCCCTTGGAAGTGGAAAGGGTTCAAAGGGCGGGCCAGAACAGACCCGAATATGCCACGGTGCTTAAGAAAAATGCAGCGATCCAGGCTGGCGAAACCGCCAAGCTCTCCATTGCTTGGCCGCCAAGCCATCGTGACCCCGAACTGAATCGACTGCTCCGGGTCAATACCCCACGGCTCAGGCAAGCGCTTCTGCTCATACACCAATTCGGCACTCTGGGCGGCAGAAGCCGCAACGGTTGGGGCTCGTTCACTCTTGACCTTGACCCAGCTCCGTCGCCGGGTGCCCCTCCCCTTCGTCCCTGGACCGAGGCTCTTGCCCTGGATTGGCCCCATGCTCTGGGACAGGTTAACGGAATACCGCTTATCTGGCAGACCTCGCCCCATGACGACTGGAAGAAGCTGATGCGCACCTTGGCCATCGTCAAAATTGGCTTGCGGACACAGTTTGTCTTTCTCACGGGCAACAACGCCCCAAATCCCGAGGCACGCCACTGGCTCAGTCATCCGGTCACGAAACACAACGTCAGCGCGTGGAGGCAGGCCCGCCTCCCCAACAGCCTTCGTTTCAAAGTCCGGCTCGCTCCCGACGACCCAAGGAAACTGGTCGGCGTAATCTTCCATGTCCCCTGTCTGCCACCTAGCGATTTCAGGCCAAACCCGGCCACTATCACCCAAACCTGGAAGTCGGTTCACCACCTGCTCGACGAACTGACAAAAACGGCTGACGAACGCCAGTACGCCTCGATTTGTGACGCGGAGAGGCGTGAAAGGCTCAAGCCGCAACTCAATCCAGTCACCTTGCAGCGCATAGGGGAGTAA
>DDXK01000048.1 GCA_002347185.1 Desulfobulbaceae bacterium UBA2262
CCGGCACCCGCTGCACCCGGTGGGCGCCCGATTCATACTTCAGTTTGCTGTAGACGTGTTCGCCGCTGATCAGCGAGATGATCTCCTTGAAGCCGCCGATGCCGGTGGGATTGCTGGTCAGCACCTCGACCTTCCACCCCTGACTCTCGGCATAGCGGGAGTACATCCGGAAGAGATCGCTGACAAAGAGGGCCGCTTCGTCGCCGCCGGTGCCGGCCCGGATCTCAAGAAGGATATTCTTCTCGTCGTTGGGATCCTTGGGCAGCAGAGCGATGCGCAGCTCCTTGATCAACCGGCCCTGACGCTCCTCCAGCTCGGCAATATCGGTACGGGCCAGGGCGAGGATTTCGTCGTCATCCTCTTCCTGCAGAAGGAGGCGATTGTCGGCGATCTCCCTTTCGACCTTCTTGTATTTCTGGTAGAGCTCGTCAAGCCGGGCGAGATGGGCGTGATCCTTGGCCACCTTCCGGAACTCGGCGGGATCGCTCATCAGCTTGGGGTCGGAAAGCCTGGCCTCAAGATCCAGCTTCCGTTCGACGATGTTCTCAAGTTGGGCAAACATAGGATATCCCAAGAAAAATATTGGCTCCGCCCTGCTCACCACCCGCTCGCCCATGACAGACAAGCCTGCAGGCAGGCGGCCAGGACGACACTCTCCGAATCCGCAAAAAAAGAACGCCCCTGGGCAGACCCGTTGCCGGGCAACCCAAAGGCGTTTTCAAAAACAACTGGCGGGTAGCTACTTTTTTTCCAGATGCTTGCCGTATTTCTTCATGAACTTTTCTACCCGGCCAGCGGAGTCGATGAGCTTCTGCTTGCCGGTGAAAAACGGGTGGCAGGCGGAGCAGATTTCGACCTTCATCTCCGACTGGACGGAGCCCAGGGGAATTTCGTTGCCACAGGCACAGACCGCGTTGATGCTATGATATTCGGGATGTATACCTTCTTTCATGGAATGAATCCTCCATTCTCTTGTCAAATGTTATCAGCACCAGCCAAAGCTCGCCCGGAAACTGGGCGGCAAAAACAGTGCATTATATCGTTTCGTTCATTTTTTGCAAGCCGCGAAAGCGTGCTGCAGAAAAAAGAGTCGCTCTCTGCTCAGGGCGTATTCATCGAATCAAAAAATTCGGCATTGGAACGGGTTCCTCGCATCTTGTCGAGAAAGAACTCCATTGCGTCGATGGGGTTCAAGGCAGACATGAGCTTGCGGAGTATCCAGACCCGGTTCAACTCGTCCGGGGCCAAAAGCAGGTCTTCCTTTCTGGTTCCGGAACGGGCGATATCGATGGCCGGAAAGATGCGGCGGTCGGCAAGTTTGCGGTCAAGGATCAGCTCCATGTTGCCGGTGCCCTTNNCCCTTGAACTCCTCGAAGATGACCTCATCCATGCGGCTGCCTGTTTCGATCAGGGCCGAGGCCAGGATGGTCAGGCTGCCGCCTTCCTCGATGTTCCTGGCCGCGCCGAAAAAGCGTTTGGGCCGGTGCAGGGCGTTTGAATCCACGCCACCGGAAAGAATCTTGCCGCTGGGCGGCACCACCGTGTTGTAGGCCCGGGCCAGGCGGGTGATGCTGTCGAGGAGGATGACCACGTCCTTCTTGTGTTCCACCAGCCGCCTGGCCTTGTCGAGAACCATCTCGGCCACCTGGATATGGCGCTGGGGAGGCTCGTCAAAGGTGGAGCTGATCACCTCGGCATTCACGCTCCTCGCCATGTCGGTGACCTCCTCGGGCCGCTCGTCGATGAGCAGGACGATGAGGATGACCTCCTTGTGATTTTTCGTGATGCTGTTGGCTATGTCCTTGATGAGGACCGTCTTGCCGGTCCGGGGGGGGGCGACGATAAGCCCGCGCTGGCCCTTGCCGATGGGGGCCATGATGTCCATGATGCGCATGGAATAATTGTCAGGCTCCCGCTCCAGCCTGATCCGCTCCTGCGGGTGCAGGGGGGTGAGGTTTGAGAAGAGGGTTTTGTCCTTGGCCTTTTCCGGCGGATCGAAGTTGACGCTGTCCACCTTGAGCAAGGCGAAATAACGCTCTCCCTCCTTGGGGGAACGCACCGGTCCTTCGATGGTGTCGCCGGTGCGGAGGTTGAGACGCCTGATCTGGGAGGGAGAGACATAGATATCATCGGGACCGGGCAGGTAGTTGTAATAGGGAGCCCGCAGAAAACCGAAGCCGTCGGGCAGCACCTCAAGGACGCCGCTTCCCCAGTTGCCGCCGTTTTTCTCCGCTTGCTCGCCCACCGCCTGCAGAATGGCAAAGATCAGCTCCTGCTTGCGCATGGTGCTGTAGCCTTCTATCTGGTACCCCTTGGCGAGCTTGGTCAGCTCGGTGATTTTCATCAATTTCAATTCAGATAAGTTCATGCAGATCCTTTCTCCATCTCCTGTGTTGCTGAGCCCCACACCTTGGTTTGCGTTCATCAGCCCGGGCGACCGACATTTTTTCCACCCCCGCTTGACAGAAAAACGGCGCCCGACGTCCCTCTCGGTTTATCTTCTGTATGCCGAAGGCCAAACGGACAACACCACGTTGCCTGCTGGCCTCAACTGCAATGGGTAATAACAAAGATCAGATTATGCCGGACCGAAGGGGGAACGCATGCGGCTTCCCGTTGGCGAACCCACTTGGATGGGGCATCAGACAGCTTGACAAGTTCTGGAATTTTTACAGAGAGCGCTAGTATATGAATTAGAATTTTTCAGGATTCGTTCAGGGCACGGTACGTATGGACTATCTTGACCTTATTCGGAAAAAAGGAAGGGATCACGATACAGACATGCGGCGTTGCAACAGAAGAATACTATTGGCTCCGGGAAATACTGTCAACAACTTTTCGCAAAATCTCCGCGGCCGATCTCATTTTTCGCTCCACACCAGCTCCTTGAGACGCAGAATTTGCGAGCAGGTTTCGCTCCACGGACCACTGTTGTCGATGACATGGTCCGCCCGTCCGATCTTTTCCCGGAGGGGCAGCTGCGCCGCCAATGCCTCCTCTGCCTCCTTCCGGCTGAGCGCATCGCGGGCCATGAGGCGGTCAAGGCAGACATCAGGCCCGGCATACACCACGACGACGCTGGCGAAATCCTTCTCCCATCCCGCTTCAAAAAGCAGCGGCACCTCCACGACCGCCCGCAGCGGCATGATCTCCGCCGGGGCCTCCTGCACCCGCCGGGCAATCTCCAGGCGGGCCAGGGGATGCAGCAGGGCATCGAGCGCATGCCGCAAGACCGCGTCGGCAAAAAGGGCCTTCCGCAGCAGAGGACGGTCAAGCTGCCTGTCGGGCCGAAAAAACCTCTCCCCAAAGGTTTTCCGCAAGGCAAGCCAGCCGGGCGCCTCCGGCTGAAGCAGCTCCCGGCAAACCCCATCCGCATCGACAAGCAGCGCCCCGGAAAGTTCGGCAAGAAAGCGGGAGACGGAACTTTTTCCCGAACCCATGCCACCGGTCACGGCAAGCGCGGGCAGAGGCGTTGCCGGCTGCTGCTTCCGGGCTCCCCCTCCCATTCAGCCTACCTCCCCTGGCTGGCCTTGCGGCCGTCCCTGGCGCAGCAAAGCGAGGGTATGAAGCAGGTCGGGCCAGAGCGGCGCGGCAAACTCCAGCAGCTCGCCGCTGCGGGGATGGCAAAAGGCAAGAACCTCGGCATGGAGACATTGTCTGGTTATGCCGAGGTCCGCATAACGCGGGTTTTTCCGGCCATAAAGGGAATCGCCGGCAATCGGATGGCCAAGGGCTGCCATATGCACCCTGATCTGATGGGTCCGCCCTGTTTCCAGCCTGATCGAGAGCAGAGCAAAGCCCTGGGGGAATTTTTCCAGCACCTGCCAGTTGGTGACCGCTTCCCGCCCGTCGGGCCGCACCGCCATTTTTTTCCGCTGCACCGGGTGACGGCCGATGGGCAGTACAACCCTGCCAGCGGGTCCGGCCGGAATCCCATCCACAATGGCCTGATAGATCTTCTTCACACGCCGTTCCTTGAACTGAGCGACCAGGGACTGGTGGGCAAAATCACTTTTGGCCACCACCATGACGCCGGAGGTGTCCTTGTCGAGACGATGCACGATCCCGGGCCGCAACTCTCCGTTGATGCCGGAAAGCTGCTCGCAGTGATAAAGCAGCCCGTGCACCAGGGTGCCGCCACTGTGCCCGCAGGCGGGATGCACCACGGTAGCAGGCGGCTTGGCGAGGACAATGAGGTCGGCATCCTCGTGGAGGGGGGTAAAAACGACCGGCTCGGCAGCAAGCTCGGAAGAAACCGGAGAAGGAATCATCACCAGAAGGCTGTCCCCTTCCCGCACCAGATACCTGGCCTTCCGCAGAGAAACCCCGTTGACCAGAACCTGCCCGTCCCTGACCAGCTGCTGAATCCGGGAACGGGTCAGCCCAGGGGCGGCAAGATGGCCTGCCAGATAAAGATCGAGTCGTTGGCCGCCAGTGGTCACCAGGAAGGCCAGGGACTGCCCTGTCGCGTTGTCATCGGCGGCTGCGTTTGCATTCATGGAGAAACAGGGAAACGATCATCAGGAAGGGAGAAAAACAAACCGCCTGCACTCCCCGAAAACGGGAGCAGGCGGCAGGGCTTGCCAAAAAAACCAGAGAGGGTTAGGAGAAAATCCGTTCGATATCCCGCTCCACCTGGGTCTCGTTGAGCTCATGCGCCAAGGCGATCTCCTTGACCAGAAGATTTTTTGCGGTATCCATCATTTTCCTTTCGCCAAAGGAAAGATCCTTGTCCTCGCGGAGAAGGAAAAGATCCCTCAAGACAGAGGCAATTTCATAGACCGAGCCGGTCTTGATCTTTTCCATGTATTCACGATAGCGCTGATTCCAGGGCTGGTGCTCGATGGCGACATCCTTTTCATTGAGGATATCGTAGACCTTGCCGACATCCTTCGCACTGATGATGTTGCGCAACCCAACATTCTTGCAACTCTCGGTGGGAATCATGATCACCATGCTCGAATCGAGAATCTTCATCACGTAAAACGATTGCGTCCTGCTTCCCACCTGGCGCTGCTCGATGGATTCTATCTTGCCCACCCCGTGCGCCGGGTACACCGCCATATCACCAACGTTAAACACGACTGCCTCCTTTTTCGCCGAAATGGACACCCTGTTCCTTCCCAAAAAAGGAAATGCCGCACACGAGCGAAGAAATGAAGATGAAGCAACACTATACCATATTTTGCCGAATTATCAAACATTGAGGAAAAACATGGAAAATCGGGCAATTGCCTGATTCTAGCGTTCCGTGTTCAGCCAATTCATGGCGCTGGCCACGCCCTGCGCGACGAGGAGGCGAACCCCCTCTTCGATTTTTTCCAGCTCCAGGCGGACCAGGGGCTGCTCCTCGGCGGAGAATCGGGAAAGGACGAAATTGCTCACCCCTTCAACGGCTGGCGGCCGACCGATGCCAACCCTGACCCGAACAAACTCCTTGGAACCGAGCTGCTCGATGAGGGAGCGGATGCCATTGTGCCCCCCCGCGCCGCGACTCACCGTGATCTTGCTCCGTCCCAGGGGGAGGTCGAGTTCGTCGTGCACCACAATGATGCCGGGAGGGGAAACCTGATAAAAATGAGCCAGGGGCGCGACCGCCGCACCGCTGCGATTCATATAGGTCTGGGGCTTGACCAGCAGCAACGGGCTTCCCCAGAGCTGCTCCTTGGCCGCCTCAGCCTGCCATTTCGTGCCCTTGAAGGAAAAGCCATACTTTCCAGCCAGATAATCGAGAAACATGAAGCCGATATTGTGCCGGGTCGCGGCATAGTCCTTGCCTGGATTCCCCAGGCCGACGAGCAGATACACGCTGCGCTCCTCCTGCCTTTCTTTCCCGCTTACACCCGCGCCGGTCAGGGCAAGAAAAAAGCCGAAAAAAGGGGGAACCCCTCTTTTCGGCTCTCGTGCTGACCTTGGGCGGACCTGCGTCCGCGGATTTTCCTGTGCTGCTTGGCGGCAGCCGCTCTTCCCTCCGTCCGCGCACGACTGAACTGGCTCAAGCCAGCCGGACAGGAGCGAAGCAGCGCCACCAAAAGTTATTCGGCCATCCCGGAGATAGAGACACAGACGGCATCGCCCTTGCCCACCAGGGTCACCCCTGCGCCAAGGGGAAGCTCCTTGCAGGCGAGGGTGGCGCCCGGCCCCATGGAGGTGACGTCGATGGTGATGGCGTCGGGGATATCAAGGGCACGGCCCTTCAGGGTGACCTTATGCATGTTGATGGTCATATCGCCGCCCATGTCAACGCCCTTTGCCTTGCCGGTATAAACCAGCGGCACCTGAAAGACCATGGGGCTCTCCAGGGAAACTTCATAAAAATCCGCATGGAGGACCTGATCCAGAACCGGATCGGTCTGGATCTCGCGGGTCACGACGTGACGCACGCTCTTTTTCCCCTCTTCGTCGATCTCAAGGTTGATGATCGCATTTTTCCGGTGAATGGAGAGCAGCCCCCGGGTAAGATCCTTGGTATTGCACTCCAGGGACAGGGCAGCGCCCTTGGAGCCATAAACAACCGCAGGAGTATTTCCCGCCCTGCGGGCACTCCTCGCCGCACCCTTGCCAACAGTCTTACGGACACGCGCCGCCATATCGATTTGCAACATTGATGGAACCTCCTCGATTACTGCTTCTCATAAACAAAAACCAGAGACAGCGCCATGGCGGACAATGCCCCTGATTGATACTGTCAACCCTTCTCCCTCAAACGAAGAGGGAGCTTACCGAATCTTCACTGTGGATCCTGCGCACCGCTTCCCCGAGCAGGGTGCAGACGGAAAGCACCTTGATCTTCTCGCACTTTCTGGCAGCCTCGCTCAGGGGAATACTGTCGGTGATGACCATGGACTTGATCTGCGAATTGGTGATCCGCTCGATGGCCGGCCCGGAAAGCACGCCGTGCGAGCAGCAGGCATGCACCTCCTTGGCCCCCGCCTCCATGAGCACGTCGGCTCCGGCGCAGAGGGTGCCGGCGGTATCGACCATATCGTCAAGGAGGATGGCGGTCTTGCCGGCGACATTGCCGATGACGTTCATCGCCTTGCACTCGTTGGCCCGCTCCCGGCGCTTGTCGATGATGGCCAGTCCTGCCTCCAGCCTCTTGGCAAAGGCCCTGGTCCGTTCCACACCGCCAGCGTCCGGGGAGACCATCACCACGTCATTATTCAATTTCTTCTCAATATAATCAAGCAAAACAGGGGCGGCGAACAGGTTGTCCACCGGGATGTTGAAAAAACCCTGAATCTGACCGGCATGGAGATCCATGGTCAGAACCCGGCGTACCCCCACAACCATCATCATCTCGGCCACCACCTTGGCAGTGATGGGCACCCGGGGCGCCACCTTGCGGTCCTGCCTGGCATAGCCATAATAGGGCAGCACCGCGGTGATACGCCGGGCGGAAGCACGCCGCAACGCGTCGACCATGATGACCAGTTCCATGAGATGATCGTTCACCGGCGGACAGGTGGGCTGGATCACAAAGACATCCCTGCCCCGCACGTTCTCGCCGATCTCGACAAAAATTTCCCCGTCGCTGAACCGCCGCACCTCGGCCTTGGACAGCGGCAACCCGAGATAGTTGCAGATATCCTTGGCCAACGGCACGTTGGCATTGCCGGCAAATACCTTCATTTCTTTCATCTCGCTCCCTGAAGTTCGCTTGTGGTTGAGATCTTCCACCGCTCCGGATTCGCCATCCCCGGCGGGAGGCCCGAGCATGTAATTTGGCTGGGGCGGCAGGATTCGAACCTGCGAATGCAAGAGTCAAAGTCTTGTGTCTTACCGCTTGACGACGCCCCAACGTCCTAAGAATTTTCCTGAGTGGCGAGCGGTCTGGTCAGAAAGACATTGCGGCCAAAGCGTGTTGCGAATTGCGCCGCGCTCTCCCGAGCCTTCCCTTCCTCCGCGAAGAGACCGAAGACCGTGGGTCCGCTTCCGGACATCAATGCCCCGTAGGCGCCAGCGGCCAGGAGTTCCTCCTTGATGCGGGCAAGCTCAGGATATCTCCCCACGGTAACCGACTCCAGATCGTTGTGCAGGGGGAGAGTCGCGGCCTCTGAAGATGGTGCGGCACCATGCAAGAATTCGCGGCCTAAGATATATGTATTGCCCCCTGTTGTCAACGTAAAATTCTCATAAGCCCACTTGGTGGACACGGAAAAACCAGGGTTTACCAGAACCACCCAACCCGAAATGGCGCCCGCCCCGGGTTCGACCAGATCGCCGATGCCGGTGGCCCGGGCCGCGGCGCAATCATGGACGAAAAAAGGCACATCGGCGCCAAGGGGGCGGGCCAGGCGCAGCAGGGCCTCAAGGCCAAGGGGATTTCCGAAAAGGGCGTTGCAGCCGCGCAGGACAGCGGCGGCGTCGCTGCTGCCCCCGCCGAGTCCGGCGGCGATGGGGATCCTCTTTTCAAGGACCATGCGTATCCCCTGCCGCGCGCCGACTTCGGCCAGAAAAGCCCTGGCCGCCCGGAAGACAAGATTGTCGGCACCGGTGGGCAGGGGGCTGTCCGGGCATTCCAGGCGAATGCCGTCGCCGGCAAGCTCCAGATGAAGCAGATCGGCCAGAGCGAGCTTCTCCATCCAGGTCTCCAGCTCATGGTAGCCGTCGGCACGCCTGCCCATGATGGCGAGGTAGGTATTGATCTTGGCCGGGGCCGTACAGGTGATCCGCATGAGATTCCCACTTGCAAAAAACGAAGAACACTCCCGGCGCCTTCGGGACCGGAAAAAAAAATCGCCTGATTATCCCCAAGGAAAACCAGGCGATGCGGCATGACGCAAAACAGGCAGCGGCGGTCAGCTTGCCTTCACATAGCGGAACTTCAGATCGGCAAGCACGTTATCGATGAGTTCCTGCTCCTTCTCGCTCAGATTGCCCACGGTCTTTTTCTTCAGGAGCTGCAGGGTGTCGATGGCATGCTTGGCCAGCAGCAGATCCTTGCCGGACTGGCCGGTGACCGGATCCGGCAGCTCCCCCAGATGATAGAGGGCCGAGGTGTTCAGCGACATGATGAAGGTCGTGAAGGTCACCTCCGGCAGCACGCAGGAGCCGCCCTGCCGGACTTGCCCTTCCGGACAGACTTTTTCGTTCTTCCCGTTTTCGCTCATGGACCCTCCCTCTGCCGAAAAGGCAAACCCGCCGGACGGAGCGGCGAACAGCAACCGGGTTCAGGCGCCGACCAGTTCCGGCAGTTCCAGCACCATGGCCTGCCGGATATTCTCCAGGGCCCGGACCTTGTCCAGCAGTTCCTTGGAAAGCGGCCTGTCGGTGTTGAGCAGGATGACATTGACGTTGTGCCCGCCCTCCCGCTGCTCGCCAACGGTCATCCGGGAGATATTCACCCCGTCCACCCCAAGGGTGGTGCCGAGAAGACCGATCACCCCGGGGATGTCGTTGTTCTCGACAAAAAGCATGGGTCCGGCGGGCAGCGCCTCGAGACGGAAGCCATTCAGGCGGACAAGGCGCGGTTCGTTCTTGCCGAAGACGGTGCCGGCCAGGATGTTTTCGCCCTCGGTGGTCTTTACCCGGATATTGATCAGGTTCAGGAAATCGTCGCTCTTGCTGGTCTTGGCCTCGACCACCCGGATGCCCCGCTCCTGGGCGATGATCGGCGCGTTGACATAGTTCACCGCATCTTTGAGGATCGGGGTGAAGAGCCCCTTCAGGAAGGCTACGGTGATGGGGCTGGTCACCATCTCGGCGAGATCGCCGCAGAATTCAATGACCACTTCCTCGACGCCGCCCTTGGCAATCTGCATGTGGAAGGAGCCAAGCATTTCGGCCAGGCTGATGTAGGGGCCAACCTGGGAAAGCACATCCGCGCTGACCGAGGGCACGTTCACCGCGTTGGTCACGGTGCCGCGCAGCAGATAATCGGCAACCTGCTCGGCAATGGCCACGGCCACGTTTTCCTGGGCCTCGGCGGTGGAGGCGCCCAGATGCGGGGTGCAGATGAAATTGTCCAGGGCAAGCAGCTTGCAGTTCTCCGTGGTGGTGGGCTCGACCTCGAAAACGTCAAGGCCGGCACCGCGGATCTGCCCGGCCTTCAACGCCTCGTAGAGAGCCTCCTCGTCCACCACCCCGCCGCGGGCGCAGTCGATGAAGAGGCATTCCTTCTTCATCAGCTTGAACTGCTCGGTGGAAACCAGGTGCTTGGTCTCCTTGGTGAGGGGCACGTGCACGGAGATGAAATCCGCCCGCCGGCAGAGCTCATCGAGGCTCACCAGCTCGACGCCGAGCTTGTCCACCAGTTCCTTGGGCATATGGGGGTCAAAGGCGATAACCTTCATCTTCAGACCCTGGGCGCGCTCGGCAAAGATGCTGCCGATCCGGCCGATGCCGACGATGCCGACGGTCTTGCCGGTGACCTCGCGGCCGCCGAATTTCTTCTTCTCCCACTTGCCCTGCTTCATGGAGGCGGTGGCCTGGGGAATGTTTCTGGTCAGCGCCATCATCATGGCGATGGCGTGCTCGGCGGCGGTGGTCGCGTTGCCGTCCGGCGCGTTCATGACGATGATACCCTTCTTGCTCGCCGCGGGGATATTGACGTTGTCAAGACCGATGCCGGCCCGCCCCACCACCTTGAGCTTCTCGCCCGCTTCAATGATCTCCTCGGTCACCTTGGAGGCACTGCGGATCACCAGGCCATCGTAGGCGGGGATTACAGCCTTGAGCTCCTCCGGGGTCAGCCCGGTTTTCACGTCCACTTCAAGCCCGGCATCCTGAAGAATCTTGACACCAATCGGCGACAGGTTATCACTGATCAAAACTTTCATTGCTTCTCCTCTGAATAAAAGAAAAAGGCCTCAGGCCCGACAAGGCTCCGACAACTGTGTCGGGCGGAAAAGGCCTCCAAAAGAACCTATATTCCAAAAGAACCTATATACAGGTGCGTCCAGATCAAAATGGCGAGTATTATGTCATCCCCGAACTTTGTCAAGAACAAAACATGCGCGCAGGGGCCGCGCCTTTCCGGCCCAACCACCTGCCCGCCCCGACCCTACTCCCTGAAACAGGAGGAAAAATCGGCCGGGCCCTCCTCCTCATCCTCCTCCCCCTGCGCACGATAATGGCGCTCGACAAGGCAAGCCTTGCGCAACTCTTCGTACTTGCTTGAAAAAAATTTTTCAGGGAACTTCGGATTGGCCAGATAGCGCACCATATTGCCGGAAACCTGCTCCACCATGGCCTTCAGGATGGCATCCTTCTCGGCCTCGTCGACAAAGTTTCTCTCCTTGATCACATCAAACGCAACCTGCTCACCCATCCTGGCCCGCACCTCCTCCAACAGGCCGGAATCGGCCTCCTGCAAACGGAGAAAGAACTCTTCGGCCACCGGGATCAGCGTCTGACAGTGGATTTTCACCAGCCAGCGGTCCCCGGCGATTTTCTTGGACAGATCCCAGACCGCCACGGCCAACCCGTTTGCCAGCCGCCGCTCTTCAAGTTTTTCCATGGTATCCAGATCCTTTCCTCACAGAAGCGGCCGGGAGCGCCGGCCGGATATAAACATATGCACGAAACAAGGTTGCCCTTGCCCGCAGAACCGGGTATATACCATAATTTTTCAAAAAGATAAGCTACCCTTTAGCGCCGAATATAATTATTATCAAGGTTCCTGTCGCTCCCCAGGCCAGCAGGTCTTTTCCGTGCTGCCTGGCAAAATGGCCACCTTCAACCGTCAGCCGAGAAGTCATGACCATCGAAATCCACAACACCAAAACCGGCCGGAAGTCTCCCCTGATCCCCCTGGAAGAAGGGCATGTCAAGCTCTACGTCTGCGGCATCACCGCCTACGACTACTGCCATATCGGCCATGCCCGCTCCGCCCTGGTCTTCGACATGATCGTGCGCTACCTGCGGTACCGTGGCTACAAGGTAACCTTTATCCGTAATTTCACAGACATCGACGACAAGATCATCAAGCGGGCCCAGGAGCAGAACACCACCTGCGACGAACTCTCCGGCCGCTTCATCAGGATGTTTCACGAGGACATGACCGCCCTGGGGGTACTGCCTCCCACCGCCGAACCGAAAGCAACGGAGCATGTCGGGGAAATCATCTCCCTGATCGAGGATCTCATCGCCAAGGGGCTTGCCTACCAGGTGGATGGCGACGTCTATTACCGGATCAGCGCCTTCCCCGCCTATGGCTCCCTTTCCGGCCGCAATCTCGAAGACATGCAGGCGGGTGCCCGGGTCTCGGTGAACGAAGAGAAAGAGCATCCCATGGATTTCGCCCTCTGGAAG
>DDXK01000112.1 GCA_002347185.1 Desulfobulbaceae bacterium UBA2262
GGCCGTGGTGCATGGCATCGTCCATGGCCTGGGCGGCATGATCAAGGTTTCCTCGAGCCCGGGCAAGGGCTCGGTCTTCCAGATCTACTTACCGGCCATCGACGCGCCCCCCCAGGAACTCGATGATGAGGAGGGCCGCCTCGCCGACCTTCTGCCCGCGGGACGGGAACGGATCCTTTTTGTGGACGACGAGGAGACCATCGTCAGCGTCCACAAACTCTTCTGGGCCGAACTCGGCTATGAGGTGGAGGCGCTCACGGACAGCCGGGCCGCCCTGCAGAGATTTCAGGCCATGCCGCAGCGCTTCGACCTCGTCATCACCGATCAGACCATGCCCAAGCTTTCCGGCGCCGACCTGGCTGTCGAGATGCTCAAACTGCGCCCGGACCTGCCCATCATCCTCTGCACCGGCTACAGCAATGTCATCTCCGAGGAAGAGGCTCGCGAACTGGGGATCAAAAAATTCGTCATGAAACCGGTGAGCCTGCAGGAACTGGCCAGGCTGGCCCGGGAGCTTCTTGCCGAAAAAGAGAGCAATCCAAAAAAGGGAGAAGAGTAAATGGGTGGCATGACTGTCGGCGGTGTGTTTTTTCTGATCTTTTTTTCCCTGTCCCTCTTCGTGGTGATCGGGACGTACAATCGCCTGGTGAATCTCAGGAACCGGTTCAAAAACGCCTTTGCCCAGATCGACGTGCAGCTGAAGCGGCGCTATGATCTCATTCCCAATCTGGTTGCCGTGGCCGGCGAGTACCTGAAGCACGAACGGGAAACCCTGACCGCGGTGACCACCGCCCGCAACCAGGCCCTGGGCGCAGCCCAGCAGGCGGCCACCGACCCGGGGAACCGCGCGGCCATTCAGAACCTCGCCGTGGCGGAGGGAAGCCTGGCCAGCAGCCTGGGCCGCCTCTTCGCCCTGGTGGAATCCTACCCCGAGCTCAAGGCAAACCAGAACATGCTGCAGCTCAGCGAGGAGCTGAGCTCCACGGAAAACCGGGTCGCCTTTGCCCGGCAGGCCTTCAACGATGCGGTGATGGCCTACAATACCGCCCGGGAAACCTTCCCCGCCGTCCTCTTTGCCGGCATCTTCGGCTTCGATCCCGCCCGCTTCCTGGACCCCCCCGAGGAGAAGGAGCGGGTGGCGCCAAAGGTCGCCTTCTAGCCGGCAATCGAGCGGAATGCGCGATTTTTTTTCCCACCAGGAGACGGCCCGCCGCAACAGCCTCTGGCTGACCCTCTCCTTCCTCATGGCGACAACGGCCATCGTCGGGGTGGTGAGCGTGGCGCTCTACCTCCTCACCACCTTCGCCCCCGGCCGCCTCTATTTTTCGGCGCTGCCCTTCAACCTCTCCCCCCGCACCTGGAATCTTGCCCTCCTCGGCAAGATAGCCCTGACCGTCCTTGCCCTGATTCTGCTTGGCACCCTCTACAAATACCTCCGCCTGCGCAGCGGTGGGGGCAGCCTCGTCGCCCAGATGCTGGGCGGCCGCGTCATCTATCCAGACAGCGACGATTGGCATGAGCGCCGCCTGTTGAACATCGTCGAGGAAATGGCCATCGCCTCCGGAATCACCGTCCCCTCGGTTTATCTCCTCGAAAAGGAAGCGGGGATCAACGCCTTTGCCGCCGGCTTCTCCCAGGAAGACGCAGTGCTCGGCGTCACCCGCGGGGCCCTCCTCTATCTGAGCCGGGAAGAGCTGCAGGGGGTGATCGCCCATGAGTTCAGCCACATCCTCTACGGCGACATGCTGCTCAACATCCGCCTGCAGGGCCTCCTGCACGGCATCCTCGTCATCGGCCTCCTTGGCGAGGCGCTCCTCCGGGGGGCTTCCTCCAGCGAGCGCGCGCAGACCGGCCGGCAGAAAGCGCCGACCCTCGGCATCCACCTGGCCCTGCTCGGGCTGCTGCTCCTGGCCCTGGGCTCGCTTGGGGTTCTGGTCGGGCGGATCATCAAGAGCGCGGTGGCCAGGCAGCGGGAATTCCTCGCCGACGCCTCGGCGGTCCAGTTCACGAGAAACCCGGCCGGGCTGGCCGGGGCTCTGAAAAAGATCGGCGGCTTTGCGCCCGGCTCCCAGGTGCGGGCCACCCGCGCCGCCGAGGTCAGCCACATTTTTTTCAGCAACGGCCTCGCGGAAAACTGGCTCAAGACCTTCAGCACCCACCCGCCGCTGGCCGAACGGATCCGGCGCCTTGAGCCGGGATTTTCCGGTGAATTTCCAAGGGAGATCGCGGTGGCGTCAATCAGCGAGGAAGAGGCGCTCAGCTACGCCGCACCCCGGCCTGGCGCTGGCTCAGAAATCACGGCGCCGCTGGCGGGAGAAGATGCGGGCCGCCGCC
This sequence comes from Desulfobulbaceae bacterium UBA2262, assembly GCA_002347185.1. GTDB lineage: Bacteria > Desulfobacterota > Desulfobulbia > Desulfobulbales > Desulfurivibrionaceae > UBA2262. The sequence continues at coordinate 2,335 of DDXK01000112.1, forward strand.
ATGCCTTCATCCACTCCCTGGCCGCCGGCCGCCCTTTGCGCGAAGCGCTGCGCGACCCGGGACAGGAACACCTGCGGGTTGCCAGGGAAATGCTGGCCAGTTTCCCCCCGCGCCTGCTGGCCGCGGCTAGAAACGGCTTCGGGGCGCGCGCCGTAGTCTACGCCCTGCTCCTGGACCACCGCCCGGAAATCAGGGAACGGCAACTGGCCCTCCTGACAAAAGAGACCGCCCCCTCGGTCTGGGAGGAACTGCAGACCCTCCTGCCGCTCCTCGCCGCCATTCCCCTGGAGACCCGCCTGCCCCTGGTGGATCTGACCATCCCGGCGCTGAAAGGACTTTCCGAAAAGCAGCTTGGCGAATTCCGCAGAAACGTCCGGCTGATCGTGCAGAGCGACGGGAGAATAGAGCTTTTCGAGTATGCCCTGCATCATCTGCTCCTGCGCCGGCTGCAAGGAGATTTCGGGAAGCGGCCGGGAACAGGAGCTGCCATCTCCTCCATCGCCAGACTGGCGGAGGAACTCTCCTGCCTGCTCTCCCTGCTCTCCAGACACGGCCACACGGAGGAGGGGGCCGCGCAGATGGCCCTGATGAAGGCAGCCCGCCTCTTCGGCAAGGAGAGGAAACACCTGGCCTACCTGCCGCCAGACCTTTGCGGCCTCAAGGAATTCGACCGCGCCCTGCGGACATTGGCCGCCGCCACGCCAGCCATCCGGGCGCAGACGCTGGCCGCAGCCCTGGAGTGCATCGTGGCGGACGAGAAGGTGACCATCCTGGAGGCGGAGCTCTTCCGGACCATTGCCGAGGCCCTCAACTGTCCGGCCCCGCCCTGGCTCACCTTGCGCCCGGGGGACAGGGACGCCGCAGAGGAGCAGACCCCTGCCGGAGCCGGTTAAGGCCGCTTCTTACTCCTGGCGGCGGAGAAAACGGCCGAAATGGCCATCCGCCTTTTGAGTATGCGTGACCAGCCAGTCCGCGACCAGAAGCTGGATGCGGAACATCAGATAGGTCCTGCTGCCGCTCACTTCCACGAGCTCCTTCTTCAGNNCCGTTGAAGTAGCGGATGAACTTCGCATGCTGCTCCTTCTGCTCGGCCAGGAAAGGGTAGCCATGCCGCTCCATGATCGCCTCCTCCTCGCGGAAATGGTCGACCACATACTGATCGAGAAAGGCGATGAGCCGCTCCACCTCGCTCTGCTCCCCGCCCTGGCGGAAGGCGTGCATGAGGGCGTTGGCACCCTTGAAAAGCTCCTGGTGCTGGCGGTCGATGACCGCAACCCCAACCTGCATCTCCGGGTGCCAGACGATCTCGGTATCGATCTCCCCCGTGGTTTCATGGCCGCCGCCGGCCAGGAAGGTTTCGCAGCGCTCCAGGTAAACCCGGGCCGGGCTGTCGTCGGGGTTGTCCGCCAGGCAGCGTTGCAGGAGCTCGGCGGCCCGCTCGATTTTCTTGAAGTGATAGCAGGCCAGGGCCTCTTCGAAGTTCCGGACATTCCGCAGCTTGGCCTGCCTGAGCTTGAGGGGGTCGTTGTCAAAAACCTCGTAGACCGACTGGGGCTGGCTCTTGCCCTTGACCCGTACCCGGTCGAGGAAACGGATGCAGTAGTCGCCGCTGTTGCCGAGACGGTAAAAGGTGTGTTCGCTGATCAGCAGACCCACCCCGTACCGCTTGGTCATCCCTTCGATACGCGAGGCCAGATTCACGGCGTCGCTGATCACCGTACCCTCCATCCGCCTCTCGCCGCCCACGGTACCCAGCATGGCAAGCCCGGTGTTGAGGCCGATGCCGATGCGGATCGGCTGATAGCCGGCCTTTTTCCTGCCCGCGTTGTAGTGGGCAAGCCTGTCCAGCATGGCGATGGAGCCCTGCACCGCCTTGTCGGCGCTGTTGGGATAGAGGGCCATGATTCCGTCGCCGACATATTTGTCGATCAAGCCGCCATACTCGCGGATGACCGGCTCCATCTGACCCAGATAGGAATTGATGAAATCGAAATTCTGCTGGGGAGTCATCGCCTCGGAAAGCGCGGTGAACTCCCTGATATCGGAAAAGAGCATGGTCATGGTCCGCTCGACCTGATCTCCGAGGCGGACCTCGGTGGCATCGGCCTTGCCGAGGAGAGCGAAAAACTCCCTGGGCAGAAAGCGGTCATAGGCGGCCAGCAGGGCGGCAATGGAATCTTCCTGGTCTGTCATCTCAGCCCTCCTTTTCCCTTGCCGGCCCCGCGCAGAGATATTTGCCTTCCCGCAGCCCAGGGCGCGACCTTCCCTAAAGTATGCAGAAAAAAAGCTTAAAGAGAAAGCCGATTGTCGGCGGCCCAGGGCCTCACCACCAGAATTCCGGGTATTTTCTCGTTTTTGCGAGGTTGTTCACCAGCAGGGCGACCAGGAGCATGATGCAGGCGCCGGCGCCGGCCGGGAAAATGACGTACAGGTAACCCAGGGCATAGATCTTTTCGCTGCCCATCACCGCGATCAGGGCAGTGGCGCCGCCCGGCGGATGCAGGGTCTTGGTGAGATGCATCACGGCGATGGCCGTCGCCACCGCCAGGGCGGCGGCCAACCAGAGCTGGGAAGAAAAAAGCTGGTGGCAGGCCACGCCGATCAGCGCCGAAACGAGATGGCCGCCGAGCAGGTTGCGCGGCTGGGCCAGCGGACTTTTCGGGGCGCCGTAGAGCAGGACTGCCGAGGCGCCGAAGGAGCCGATGAGCATGAGCAGATCCGACTCCGCCAGCACCTCGTAGTTAAGGTATGCCACTGCAGCAATACCGAGAAAGGCGCCGAGCCACGACCAGAAGACCTCGGCAAGGCTCACTCGGGGCGGGCTGCTCGCGCTGCCCCGCATCTTGTCAAAAAAATCCACTTTCTCATCCTCCGTCGGAAATTATCCACCACCGGCATGGCCTGCCGGCCACCTGGCGCCGTCGCGCGACGCTCTCTCCATTCCAGCATAAGACCTTTCCAGGGCAGCGGCCTTGACTTATATCAACCATCCGCCTTTCCCCCCGGCCTGGGCAAGAATGGGGCCGCTGCCCCTCGCCCGCCTTGACTTCCGGCCGGGCAAGAGGTAAATGTTTCTTTCGGCAAAAGCAGCAGTCAGCTTCGTTTTCAGGCGAGGAGAATGCCCATGTTCAATATATTGGTGCTGGCCACCAGAAACAAAGGAAAGATCAGGGAATTTCAGGAACTGGTCAAGGATTTCCCTGTGGAGATCCGCTCGTTGGCCGACTTCGGACCCATCCCGGAAGCGGTGGAGGATGGCGAAACCTTTGACGACAATGCCTACAAGAAGGCCCATTTCACCGCCAAGGTGCTGGGGCTGCCGGCCATTGCCGATGACTCCGGCCTGGTGGTCGAGGCGCTTGGCGGAGCGCCGGGCGTGCGTTCGGCCCGCTACGCCGGTGAAAAGGCCAGCGATGCCGACAACATTGCCAAACTGCTCAAGGAGATGCAGGGGGAAAAAAACCGCAAGGCTGCCTTCGAATGCGTGATCTCCATCGCCGTCCCCAGCGGCCCGGCCCTCACCTACGAGGGGCGCTGCGAAGGGGAAATCCTCGAAGAGCCGCGCGGCAGCGATGGCTTCGGTTATGATCCGGTTTTCTATTGCCCTGAATACGGCAAGAGCTTTGCCGAACTCTCCATGGAGGAAAAAAACCGGGTGAGCCACCGGGGCAGGGCCATGGCCGAGGTGGCCAGGGAGTTCGACCTGGTCCTCAAATGGCTTGCCCAGCGCCTTACCGAGGAAAAACCGCCCAAGCCCGACCACGAACAGTTCGAACACAACGACTGGTCCGAGGAGGTCATGGTACGGGAGGTGAAGTGAGCCCGGCTTCCGCCTTGCCTGCCAGCCCGGAGGCAACTCAAGCCCTGTTTCCCTGCTGCAGGGAAAGCTCCCCCCCGTCTTCCACGCAGACAAGGCCCGAGCCCGCCAGCTGGGCCAGAAAGGGTCGGCCCAGAAGGAAAAACTCCAGCTCCACCCCCAACCCTGTTTCCCTGGCGAGCCTCTGCCGCAGGGCGAGATCGGTCCTGACCAGTTCCGTGAGGCGGACAAGCAGAGAGGCATCCCTGCCTTCGCTGTAACGGCAGAGCAGGGAGCTCCATTCCTCGCCCGGACACTCTCGTTCGTGCCTGGCTATATAGTCCAGGAGCGGATCCGCGGGATTGAGCAGATCGGCCCGCCGGAGCGTCTCCTGATAAATGGTCGCCAGCAGCGCCTCAGGGCGCCAGCACTCAAGCAGGGCGCAGGTCGCTGGCCGGCGGGCGTAAATTGCGCAGCTGTTGTCTGCCTCGTTCAGGAAGAGGCAGGCCCAATCGCGCCCCTGCCCCCTGATCTTGAGGAGCTCCACCGGCACCGGCTCAAGTCGGCCGCTGGCCGGATTGTGGCCCAGCTCCCCCTTGCGGATGGTGAGGAGCTGGTCATGCCGGATGATGTTCCCGCGCACCAGCCCCAGATCCTCCCGCCGCAGGGC
>DDXK01000054.1 GCA_002347185.1 Desulfobulbaceae bacterium UBA2262
GGAAACTGGTCGGCGTAATCTTCCATGTCCCCTGTCTGCCACCTAGCGATTTCAGGCCAAACCCGGCCACTATCACCCAAACCTGGAAGTCGGTTCACCACCTGCTCGACGAACTGACAAAAACGGCTGACGAACGCCAGTACGCCTCGATTTGTGACGCGGAGAGGCGTGAAAGGCTCAAGCCGCAACTCAATCCAGTCACCTTGCAGCGCATAGGGGAGTAAGGCCATGAACAATGACACCCTCTGGCAAACCAAATTGGCCGCCCGGCTGCATGACCCGGCGGAAAAAGCATTGGTGCTTCTGCGCGACCCGGCCGGCCACGAGAACGGCACCAGCCGCGCCCTGACCCGGCTGCTTGGCCTTGACGCCGTCGCAGGCGACACCATCGATCCGGACAACGACCAGGTACTGTCCACGGTTCTTTTCAAAAAAGGCCTGCCGCTCGACGTGTACCGCCTGGTGCAGCGCGCCGACTGGTGGGCCGCCGCCGCGGACCGGCCGCAATGGCCGCTCCAGGAAACAGTGGTCAACACTAAAACCGGGCAGAAGACCCTGGCTTTGGCCCGTTGGGCGCAGGTGCACTGGGCCAGCAAACCAGTGCTGATCCATCCCTTGACCGGCGAGCAATTCCCCTTGCCTGGGGGACTTTCAGAAACCGACATCGCCGACATCAAACAACGCAGTTTCGACCACTTTTCCAGCCTGCTGGTCAAACTCGGTGCCCAGGGCGACGCGCCCCAGGATCTGCGCAAGGTGCTGATGGCCTACTGGCGTTTCGGGCCGGAACTCATCGAGACCGAAGACTTCGGCAAGCTGGGCGAACTCTGGCGGCTGCTGCCCGCCGATACCCGCATTCCCGATCATTCCATCTGGGATCACCTCGATCTGGTCTCGGCCTTTGCCGGGGCCTTTGCCGACGACCCCAAGGGCGAGGCTGCCCTGCTCACCCTGTCCATTGGCCCAGTACAGAGCTTCATTGCGGCGTCCCGCACCACCTCCGATCTCTGGGCCGGCTCCCATTTGCTCGCCCGCCTGAGCTGGGAGGCAATGAAGCCGGTTTGCGAGTCTCTGGGGCCGGACGCCATCCTTTTTCCGCGGTTACGAGGTATTCCTCAAGTGGATCTCTGGCTGCGCGACGAAATCGGCTTGCCCGCGGAGCTGTTCAAACAGTGCTCATGGATGAAGGGCGGCACCGATGCCAACCCGCTCTTTTCCGCCGCCATCCCCAACCGTTTCGTTGCCGTGGTGCCGGCAAGTGGGGCCAAGCAACTGGCGGAGGAGGTCACTCGGCGGGTGCGTGGCTGGCTCGCCGATCATCTGGGCCAGAAGGTAGTGGATCGCCTGCTCGACGAGGCAGAGGTAAAGGTTGAAGGCGAACAGTACTGCCACCGGCAGATGCGCGAACAACTCGACGGCTTCCCGGAAGTGCACTGGGCGGTGGTGCCGTTTTCGTTGATCGGGGTGAGCAACGAGCAACACCAAACTGGCCTGGATGTCAGCAACCTGTCCGCAGCCATGGCTCCGTTTTTCGGCACAAACCCCGGCGAGCCCTGCGGTTTTCTCAACACCCCCGCCTGGAAGGTTCTGGGCAAGGATATGAACTGGGGTGACGGCACCACTTTCTTTGCCCCCAATCCCGGCGTACTCTATCCTGCAATCCACGATCTGGCCGAACGGGCACTGGCTGCCGCCAAAACCGTCCGCACCTTCAACCAGAGCACCCAAAAGGGCTGGCGCTGCTCCCTCACCGGTGAGAGCGAATGGCTGACCACGGACGAGGGGCAACTGGCCATCCCGGCCGGCAAGCGCCGAAGCAGTAAGGACAAGAAATTTCGTGAGAGCGAACATCACGAAACCCTCTGGACCAGAATCGCGGACAAGCGGCCTGCCTGGGCGAAGAAGGGCGAGCACCTGGGCGCTCTGCCCGCCATCAAACGGTTGTGGCCAACCCTGTTCGCCGAAGAGGTCAGGGAGGCCACCAAAAAACCCATGGACCGCTTTGTCGTGTCCACCCACACCATGACGCTGGCAAGCCAACTCGACCGCTGGCTGCAACACGGCGGACTCACCGCCGAAGGCTTCGCCGAGGCCTGTGCCGGGACCGAAAGCGTGGCGCTCCCCCGCAAGCTGGTAGAGAGCCATGCGAACAATCCTGCCCTCGCTACCGCAAAACGCATTCCGCCCCTACTCGACGCAGCACGGGAAAGCGAAGACGACCGGGAATATGCCAGGGCGCAAAAGTTGGTGCGCGCCACCCTTGCCAAGGGCGAGAGTACCAAGGATGAGATTCGGCTGGAAACCTACTATGCGCTTCTCATGATGGACGGCGACCACATGGGGAAAATCCTCGCGGGCGACGAAAAGACCGCTATTCCCTACCGGGAAAGTTTTCATCCCGAAGTGCAGCGGGGGTTCGACGAACACGCCGCTCGGCAGCTGCACATCAAAGGCTATGGCGGCCAGAAGCGGCCCGTTTCCCCCAATCGGCACCTGGCCATCTCCGCAGCCCTCAATGATTTCTCCCAGACCGTGGTCCGGCATGTAGTGGAAACGGAACACCTGGGCCGGCTGATCTACGCAGGTGGAGACGATGTGCTTGCCATGCTGCCTGTGGCCGACCTGCTGCCGGCCATGCGCCGGCTGCGACACGCCTATTCCGGACACGATCCCGCCCAGGAATCCGGAATCCACGGTGGCCTGACCCTGCACAACGGTTTTGCTGCCATCAAAAAACGGGGCAGCCTTCAGGTCATGCGCATGATGGGTGGGCTGGCCACCGCCAGTTGTGGAGCGGTTATCGCCCACCACCAGGCGCCGCTCGCTGCGGTCATGCGCGAACTGCGGGCTGCGGAAAAACGAGCTAAATCAGAAGGCGACCGCAACGCCTTTTCCATCACTGTCATCAAGCGTTCCGGCGGCACCCTTCACCTTACCGAGAAATGGGGAGAGCCGGTGACCCTGCTTGCTGACCTCCGGAGCTTCCTGGCCACGCCCGGGGTCTCACGCCGCGCGGTCTATCATAGCGTGGAATGGCTCACCGATCTGCCCGACCCCAAGGACAGCCCGGAGATGCTGGCAACATTGCTGGCCTATCAGTTCGCCCGCCAGGTAAACGCGAAGGACAAGCGGACAAAGGAAGAACTGAAAAGCGAGGCCAGCCGCCTTGCCGGCCGACTCGCCAAGCTTGCCGCCGCGCAAACCAGGGACGGACTGACATGGCTGGGCAAATTCCTCACCGTGGCCGAGTTTCTGGCCCGTGAAACCCGTACCGGAGGTGACGCATGACCCCTGTCGCTACCGTTTTTCTCGAACCGCTGGATGTACTCTTCCTGCGTGGCAACAAACTCTTTGGCGATCCCGGCAGCTTCGGCGAATCGCTGGTGCCGCCCTGGCCCTCGGTGGCGGCGGGCGCTCTGCGCTCCCGGATGCTGGTTGACGCCGGGATTGACCTGGCAGCCTTCGGCCGAGGCGAGGTAAATCACCCGGAACTTGGCACACCCCTGGTCCCCGGAAGCTTCAGCGTGGCAGCATTTCATCTGGCCCGCCGTCGCGGCGATGGGTCGGTGGAGTCTCTGTTTCAACTCCCTGCCGATCTGATCGTCATGGAGGACGAAGCAGGAAAGCCCAGCGTCCATTCCCTTTCCCCCACTTCTTTCCAGTGGAACAACGGACTCGCGACATCGTATCCATTGAAACACTTGCCGGTGCTGACTCAAACGGATCGTCAGAAACCAGCAAGTGGATACTGGCTCACCGAGGCTGGCTGGCGTGCTTATCTGGCGGGACAAACGCCGCAATCAAGCCGCCTGGTACCTTCCAGCGAACTCTGGAAGATCGACGCGCGGGTCGGGGTCGGACTGGACGGCTCCACTCGCCGGGCTGCGGATGGCCGCCTTTTTTCAGGGCAGGCGGTGGCCTTTGAAGCAGGAGTCGGCTTCCTTGCCGGGATCGCCGGAGCAACGCCGCCTGAAAATGGCACCGTGCGCATAGGCGGCGACAGCCGGGCCGCCGCGGTGCATCCGGTCAAGGTCAGCTTGCCTGAACCGGATTATGCGAAGATAGCCAAAACGCGCCGCTGCCGGTTCGTCCTTAGTTCGCCCGCCATCTTTCCGAAAGGCTGGCTGCTGCCGGGCATGGATGCAGAGGGAAGGTTCCAAGAAGGTGGTGTCAAGGGGCGGGTGGTGAGCGCCGCCGTTCCACGCTGCGAGGTCGTCTCCGGCTGGGATCTGGCCAAGTGGCAGCCAAAAGACGCCCAACGGGTCGCCCCAACCGGCAGCGTCTGGTGGCTGGATGAACTGGAATCAACCCCCGAGGCGCTTCGGGCGTTCGCTGAACGCGGTTTATGGGGCGAATCCGGTGAGGACGCCGCCCGGCGCGCCCAAGGTTTCAACCGGGTAAGTATCGCGGCCTGGAAGTGACTGGTTACAGCGGCTCATTGGGCGTAAAGCCAACAGACCAAGGCACGCATGATTTTTTTGAATTGCAACAGGGTACTGAAAACGAGATGCCCATTACTTTGAAGGGAGACACGCCATGTACGAAAAACACGCAGCCGTATTTCTCTACGCAGTCAGTCCCGTCCACTTGGGCGCTGGACAGGCCGTAGGGGTCATCGACAATCCCATCCAAAGGGAACGTCACACCGGCCACCCCTGTTTCGCGGGCTCCGGCATTAAGGGCGCCGTGCGGCACGGCTTTGAAGCCCTGGGCGGTGACAAGACCATGATTGACCGATTGTTCGGCCCGGATGCTGGCGCAGGCGACCTGCACGCCGGCGCGGTCAGTTTCGGCGACGCCCAGCTTGTCGTGCTGCCGGTGCGCAGCCTTAAGGGCGGCTATGTCTATGCCACCTGCCCGCAGGCCCTTTCCCGCACCCAAAGGCTTCTCGGGCTGATGGGCCTCTCGGTGTCGTGGCCGAAACTGCCCGAGGTTATTGATGGAAAATGTCTCCTTGCAAATCCGGCCTTGATGTCCGGCGACAAGCTGCACCTGGAGGCCTTCGAGTACACTGTGCAAGTCTCGCAAGAATTACCATCCATCTCCACCGACCTCGCCGTCAAGGCTCTGCCGGACAGCGGCGCTTACGCCTTCTTCCGGGAAAAGCTCAAAACCGACATGGTCGTCCTTTCGGATACCGATTTTGCCTATTTTGCCCAGAACGCCATGCTTGTGGAGCCGCATGTCTGCATTGACTCGGATACCGGAACTGCAAAGGGAACGGGTTTGTTTTACACCGAAAACCTGCCGCCGGAGTCCCTCCTGGTAGCGCCCATGCTGGCCAGTCAGACCCGCACCGGCAGGAAGGAAGACCAGGATAGCGCAGAAGGGGTCATAATCAAGATCAAGACCCTCATCAACGGCAGGATGCTGCAGATCGGCGGCAACGCCACCACTGGCCGCGGCCTGGTGGTGGCCAATGTGGTGGAGGGATGACCCATGGCGACTATAACCAAAGCTCATGAGAAACCAAGGCAGACGCTGGAGCAACAACGCGCCCAGGACACTTGGAATAAATCCGCATCCTACACCAAGGAGCATGTCAGTATCGCCAAGGGCCTGCCCGCCCTTATCATGAACAGCGGCCTCATGCAGGTGCTGGCCTTCTGCCATGAAAAGGGAAATTCCTACGAATTCGTTGCTCGTCATCTGCGGGAGTGGTTGCAGGGAAGGTTTCCGCAGCGGCTTCCCGATGCAGACTTTGCAAAGGTCATGGAGAACCTCATGCAGGCCAAACCCGAAGATTATCAGGCCATCACCGCCGAGGCCTTTGACTGGTTGCGCTGGATGCGGCAGATGGCCGCCGCAAGGAGGGCCTGACCATGCCTATCGCCGCCGTGCCAAGATATTTAGGCACTGATTTCAGGGAAGCCTCACCGGGGTTACGTTTTGGAATGCTTCTCCCCATCTGGACCACCCGTCAAGATCAGGAAACCGAGGTGCGCAAACGCGCCCAGGCAAGAAGTCGAGAAGGACAGGAAGTCGCTGCTCAACTGGATAGCGAAGGTATGGATGCCGTCATCGCCACTTTGCGCCAGCGACAAAGAAATCGGCTTCCTGGTTTGTGGGATAAGAACGATTTCGCGGCCCGCTCTGCATGGAATGACATCAAGGCCCTCTCGCAATCCGACAAAGATCGAATGAAGGCTATTGCCGAACGGCAAGCCGAATTGGCAAAAAATCTACCCAAGGAAAGCCTGTTTCTTAATGACGCCACCGCTGTCGCCCCCTTCACCACAGGTCTCGGCAACGAGCACCCGCTGGAAAACGGTTTTTCCTTCCTCAACCCCTACGGCCTTCCCTACCTTCCCGGCAGTGGGGTCAAGGGTGTCCTGCGCCAGGCGGCGCGGGAATTGGCCGGCGGTGAATGGGGCGATTCCCACGGGTGGGACGAAGAAAAACGGTATGCGCTTCCCGCGTCTTTCGAGGAGGAACCCATTCGGCTTTCCATGTTCGATATTCTCTTCGGACGCGAGTCAGGTGGGGGAGAGACCGACCACTTCCGCGGTACACTCGTCTTCTGGGATGTTATCCCCCAGATCAAAGGGAACAGTCTGATGGTGGAGATCATGACCCCGCACCAGGGCCATTATTATCAAGAGAAGGCCTTTATGGGCAGTGCTTCGCCCCATGAATCCGGCCAGCCCAACCCCATCAGCTTTCTCACCGTGCCGCCGGGCTCCGGTTTCGTCTTCCATGTACAATGCGATCTTGCCCGCCTGTCGCGACTCGTGCCCGACTTGGCGGCGGCGGACCGCTGGAAAACCCTCCTCGACGCCGCCTTCAACCACGCCTTTGACTGGCTGGGATTCGGCGCAAAAACCGCAGTGGGGTATGGGCAGATGAAGCGGAAGAACGGCAACGCACAGACCGTTCATGATGTTCTTTCGGCAGACAAGACATCTGATTCCGTGGCAGGATCAGCTGCTTCGTGTCTACCGGATAAGCTCGTATGGGAAAACGCGGTGCTCACCTGGAACCCTGGCAGTCAGACACTGTCGGCGATCTGTGATGCAAAGAGAAAGGCAGAGGCCAAACTGGGTATGGATCGCTCCATGGTTTCCGAGGAATTCATCACCCGCATGAAAAAAAAGAAAACCATCCGGGCGAACGTGACTGTGGTGCAAATGGGCAACGCTTTCCGAATCGTCGAGGTTGATCTTCCAATGGAAAAGCCATCTGCTTGACGATATTGGGGTAAGCGATGACCATCTCGGTGGTGAGCAGCCGTATCGTGCCGCCGGCAGCCTGCTCCAGGAGGTTTTCCACCCGGTCGGCCTTGGCGGGGTCGTCGTTGCTCAGGTAGCGGATAAAGATATTGGCGTCGAGAAAACTGGCGCTCATCCCATCTCCTCGACATTACGCCGGCCCACCGCTTCCTTGGCCGCCTGCAATTCCTGCTCCGGCTCGGCAGCGCCGCCCTTGACGGCCCCGCGAAAATCACGGAGGGTTTTTCCCGGCACAAGGACAATCCTGTCGCCATCGGCGATGAAATCGACCCGGTCGTTGGGATGAATCCCATACCGTTTCCTGAGCGCCACCGAAATCGTCACCTGGCCTTTTGTGGTTACCATGGAAATCATTTCCAACCTCCTGTCATAAAGTCTTACAGAGAAGATACGGAATACCACTCCAGCTTCAAGAGAGAGCCCATGCCATCCCTGATCCTCCTCTTCAACCATCGCCTCACCGCGCCCCAGGAGGCGGATGCCCGCCAAAGCCTCGGGGTTGCGCGGATCGTGGCTCCGCCCCCGGAAATCCAGGCACTCTGGTCCCAGGTGCCGCCGGAGCCGGAGAGTATCGTAAACTTTCTGGCCCCGGTCTCTGTCTGGCTCGCCGCCACGGCAAGACCTGGCGACTTCGTCCTGATCCAGGGCGAGTTCGGGGCCACCTGCCTCATGGTGAAAAAGGCCTTCGCCCTCGGCTTGATTCCCGTCTATTCAACGACACGGCGCGAAGCGATCGAAGAGCACACGGAAGACGGGGCGGTGCATATCCGCCATACATTCTCCCACCAGCGTTTCCGGCAATATGATCCTTGCCCCTCCGGTGAATAGCCCCGGACATGGGAAATCCTGTTGGCACAATTAAATATTTCACCAACCAAAGAAGAGTCAGAGAGGATCACGAATGCCAACACCGCCGTCGACCGTTTCCGCCCATACCCATGCCTGCCTCATCTCCGACCAGCCTATTCCAAATCTGCTCCCCTTGCTCATGGAAAGGCCAAAGCGGGCCATCTTCCTCGTTTCTCCTGAAAAAACGATGCAGGCGGAGCGCTTGAAAAGGATTGTTGAACCACGCGGCATTTGCGTCCAAATCCACCCCATTGAATCCGCATACGATTTCCCAGCCATGGTGCGGACCTGTGAGGAGTTGATTGCCTCCGCAGAGGGGACTCAGCTCACCCTCAACGTCACCGCGGCACCAAGGTGACAGCGCTTGCCGCCTTTCAGGCCTTTTTCTTCAATAATCAACGGATCATCTACCTGGACACCGCAAACCGCCAACTTCTTCAACTCTCGCCGGAAGCCGACCCCATCCCGCTGCGGGACAATTTGCTCAAGGTGCGCGACTATCTGGCCAGCTATGGGATGAAACTCATCAGCTCCTCTGATTCCTCGTCCATGGAACGCCGTCCTTGCCTGCAGGATCTTGTTGCTCTGCTGGTGTCCGACCCTGCCCTGTTGAGCCGATTGAACAGCGCCATTGACCGGATTCCCGGCAATCCTCCATTTGTGAACCTTGACCTGAACAGTTTGGGCGATGGCGGCGACAGGCTTGCCCAGCATTTCGAACAGTGCAAAGTGGCGGCCAGGGCAAGTTCCTTTGGCCTCAATATCCCCTCCCCGGAAAAGATTTTCTTTTGCCAGGGTGGGTGGCTGGAAGAGCATGCCTATTGGGCGGTGCGGGATCTTGGCATAAAGGGGCTCGATCTTGCCATGAACGTCAGGGTTGCGTGGGATGGCAAGGGGAAGCGCCCCACCGAAAATGAGTTTGACGTCCTCTTCACCCATGATAACAGATTGCATCTGATTTCCTGCAAGGCATCCAATCCCAACCGGGAAACCGCGACCGGAAGCAGAGCCACCGAGGCGCTCAACGAGTTGGATGCCCTGGCCGACCGCGCCGGCGGTCTTTTCGGCAAAGCAATGCTCGTTTCCGCGCGCAGGCTTTCTGATTACGATCGTGAGCGGGCGCGAAAAATGAGAATCAAGCTGGTCGAGGCAGAGGCGATACCAAACTTGCGCGCCGAGCTGAAAGAATGGCTGGGGGGTTCTGCCTGATCCTGCCCCGCCAGTTTCAAACGCAGAGGATTTTCTTTCTGCATTTTGGAATTGATTTTTCCAAAAAATAGTGAAAAATGGAACTATGTATCCCAGAATCACAACATACACGCCGGGGAAAAGTTTCTTTCTGTTCGGCCCTCGCGGGACCGGCAAGTCCACCTGGGTGAAAAGCGCCTTTCCGAACGCCCTCTACATCGATCTGCTGGAGGCGGGCAAATTCACCAGCCTCACCGCGGACCCGCAACGCCTCAACAATCTCATTCCGCCAGGATTTTCAGGCTGGATCGTCATCGATGAAATCCAGAAGGTTCCGGCCCTGCTCGACGAGGTTCACCGCCTCATCGAAAACAGGGGGCTCGCCTTTGTCCTCACCGGCTCAAGCGCCAGGAAGCTGCGGCGCCGGGGGGTGAACCTGCTGGCGGGCCGGGCCCTGACCAGGGAGATGCACCCTCTCACCGCCTCGGAACTGGGGGAGGATTTCGTCCTGGAAAAATCCTGGCATCATGGCCACCTGCCCGCGGTCTTCTCGGAACCCGATCCGGACGCCTACCTGAAGAGTTATGTGCAGACCTACATGCGCGAAGAGGTTCTCCAGGAGGGGTTGACCCGCAATATCGGGGCCTTTGCCAGATTTCTGGAAGCGGCCTCGTTTTCCCAGGGGAGCACCCTCAATATTTCCGAGGTTGCCAGGGAATGCACCGTGGAACGGAAGGTGGTGGAAGGGTACTTCCAGATCCTGGAGGATATCCTGCTGGCCACGCGGCTGCCGGTTTTCAGCCGTCGGGCCAAAAGACGCCTCGTCGCGCACCCCAAGTTTTATGTTTTCGACGTCGGGGTGTTCAGGGCCATGCGGCCACGCGGCCCCCTGGATTCCGCCGAGGAAATCGGCGGGGCCGCCCTGGAGACCCTGGTTTTCCAGGAACTGCGGGCCGTTAACGCCGGCCTCGGCCTTGGATACGACATCCATTACTGGCGCACCACCACTGGCGCCGAGGTGGATTTTGTCCTCTATGGCGAAGCCGGTCTGCTCGCCTTCGAAGTCAAGCGCTCGCCGCGGCCCCGCAAGGAAGATGGCCGGGGTCTGAAGGCCTTTCACGCCGACTACCCCGAGGCCGAATGCTACGTCCTCTATCGCGGCAGGGAACGCGTTTTTGCCGACAACATCACCTGGCTGCCCATGGAGGACGCCCTGCGCAACCTGCCGTCCCTGCTGGCTAAAAGGAGATTGCGCTAATGGCCGGCCGGGAGGTGCTGTGTCTCAAGGGGCGGCAGCATAGCTGGCTCGACTCCCGGTAATTGGCTTTCGCCTCAGGCGTCTTGCCGCCGACTTTTCTTTCCCAGCTTTACCGCTCTCCCTTGTCCCCCCAGGCACCCTCTCGCGCAACCGCAACATTGCAATCCTCGCCCTTTCTCCTCGGCCGCGCCATCCTGTCGGCAAGGAGGAACCGAGCATGCGCATATACATCCGCACCCAGGGAAGCAGGGTTGTGCAGGAAGGGCGCCATCTTCTGGTCAAAAAGGGAGAAGACACCTATCACACCCTTTTTGTCGAGAAACTCGAACAGGTCGTCCTCTTCGGCAACGTCGAACTCACCCCCGCCGCCAGGGCGATGCTGCTGCGGCACGGGGTCGACACGGTATTCTGCAGCAAAAATGGCCGGTATCAGGGCAGATTCGCAACTCCGGAGCCCAAGAACGTCATGCTCAGGAAGCGGCAATTCGCCCTGCTCGACGACCAGGCCTTCGCCGCCCGGTTCTGCCGCGCCGTGGTGGCCGGCAAACTCACCAACATGGCCACCCTGCTGATGCGCATCTCCAGAAGCCGCAACCGTCAGGAGCCATCCCAGAAGGCGCGGGAAATCCGGGCCCTCCTGCCCCCCCTGGAGGAAACTTCGGAGATCGCCTCCCTGCGCGGCTACGAAGGCCGGGGCAGCGCCCTCTATTTCGCTGGCCTGCCCTGGGGGCTCCAGGACAACCTCGGCTTCAGCCGCCGGGTGCGCCGCCCTCCCACCGATCCGGTCAACGCGGTGCTTTCCCTGCTCTACACCTTTCTCTTCAACCGGGTCTACGCCGCCATCCGGGCGGCCAATCTCGATCCGTTCCCCGGCTTGCTGCACGCCCCGGACTATGGCCGCTTTTCCCTGGTCATGGATCTCATGGAAGAGTTCAGGGTGATCGTGGCCGACACCCTCACCCTGGCCCTCTTCAACCTCAAAATTCTGCAGCGGCAGGATTTTGTCGTTGTCCCGCCCGCCCCTCCTCCCCAAACGGCGGATGACGGCCAGCCGCACCCCGACGTGACCGCCGACCCCTACGGCCTGATGACCAGAGTGGATGACGACCCCGGCCTTTTCGACGTCCCCAACCAGCGCATGGCCGACACTCCGGAACAGGCCGACCAGGAGGACGGCCGGGGCAAACCGGCGGTGAAGCTCGTGCCCGAAGCGTTTGCGCGGGTGGTGGAAAACTTCGAGCGCAAGCTCGCCACCGAGTTCCATTATGCTCAGGAAGGCAGATCCATCACCTACAACGAAGCCCTGACTGCCCAGGCCCTTATGTTCCGCAAGCTGGCCGAAGGGGCACTCGACACCTACCAGCCGCTTTTGCTCAAATGAACACGGTCATCATCTACGACATTTCCGGCAATCGCCGCCGGACCCGCTTCCACAAATTTCTCAAGGAAATGGGCATCCCTTCCCAGCGTTCTGTCTTCGAATGCCGGCTGGACGACCGCGAGATAAGCCAGATCCGCCGCTACTGTCTGCAGAATCTCAAGCTGCAGGAGGATGCGGTGCGCATCTACCGGGTCTGCCCCTTCTGCATGGACAAAGCGAGGGTACAGGGCCGCGGGGTGACCTTCTCGCAACTGGACTGGTGCATAATCTGATGCGCATGCTTGCCGTGTACGATATTGCCGACCCCAAGCGGCTCTCCCGTGTTGCCAAAATTCTGAAGGACTACGGCGTGCGGGTGCAGTACTCGAAGTTTGAGATCGATCCGCAGGGCGAGGCGGCCTTTGCCGTTTTGCGGCAGCGCATAGCCGAAGTGATCGACGCAGATGCGGATGGCGTCAAATTCATCCCCCTCTGCCGCCGCTGCCGCGCCCGCACGGAAATAATCGGCCAGGGAAGCGACCCCGACCTGGACCGACCCTTCAAGATTCTCTGAAAGAAGGGGCCGGCGCGAGGGCAACATTGCACTGCTTCCATCGCTGGCGCTTCTCTGCTTTCATGGGCCGCATTATGGCTCCCCAGTCAATGAGCCGGAACCCACACAGAGGAGAGAGCGCCATGCGCAAAAAAATCAACTTGGCCATTGTCGCGGCGAGCCTGCTGGCCACCGCCAGCGGATGTTCAACCATCACCAAGGGCAGCTCCCAGTCCCTCACGGTCAATACCGCCCCTCCCGGTGCAAACTGCACCGTATCCCGCGAGGGGATGGTACTCGGCATCATTGGCCGGACTCCGGGCACACTCCAGATCGAAAAGGACAAGGACACCATCACCGTGGCCTGCCACAAGGAAGGGTATTCCGAGGCAACCGGCATTCTCGACTCCTCGTTCCAGGCCATGACCTTCGGGAACATCCTCTTCGGCGGCGTTATCGGCTTGGCAGTGGATGGCGCGACCGGCGCCATGCACCAGTATCCCTCCGTGATCACGGTGGCGCTTACCCCCGAGTCCTTTGACTCCCTGGCGGCGCGGGATCTGTTTTTTGATCGCCGGCATCGGGACCTGGTCGAAGAATATACGAAAACCGTTGCCGCCATCCGCAAACATTGCCAACCCAATGAAGATTGCGAGCCCCAGGTGAAGGAGGCGGAACGGCAAATGCATGCCGGCCTGGCCTCCCTTGAGCAAAAACGCAGCCAGGCCAGGGTGCGCCAGTAACCGGCCGTGCAGCCACTACTGGTTGACCGCAGGGCCCCTGTCCGGTAAAATTGCAAAGGCGCAGATGCTCCATTGCCGCGAACCACGGCTTGGGGATGCGCCTTTTTGCAACTTGCCGTAAATACGGCATTTCTCAAAACATGCGGATTTCGGTCCGCGCAGGAGCCATTTTCGAGGAAAACCAATATGATACATTCACCCAAAAGGAGGGGAGCGGGTGCCGGCCACAAAATTCGTCATGCGGGCCGCGAGGTTCGCGGAACACCATCTGGAAGCTTTTGCCGCAGAAGCGATTGCGTAGGACGCGGTACCGATTGACCTGATTACAGNNGTACCGATTGACCTGATTACAGAAGGGATTACGACCCCAATGCGGGGCCACCACTTGTATCTGGCCAATGGTACCGATTGACCTGATTACAGAAGGGATTACGACCAGGCGATGAAGCCCGCTGCTGTACTCAGGCCGTTAGTACCGATTGACCTGATTACAGAAGGGATTACGACCCAAGTCAATTACATTATTCTGAAAAAAGCATAGTCACGTACCGATTGACCTGATTACAGAAGGGATTACGACCCTGTAGAGGGACAACAGTTCCCTGTCCTCATCCGACAGTACCGGTACCGATTGACCTGATTACAGAAGGGATTACGACACCAGGATAGATAAGTCGTTCAAGGAGTCTGCGATCTTGTACCGATTGACCTGATTACAGAAGGGATTACGACTCATCATACTTTATGCGACATATAATGTCGCATAAACGTACCGATTGACCTGATTACAGAAGGGATTACGACTGGTCATTCTCCTTTCTGTGTAGGTTTGTTATATAGTACCGATTGACCTGATTACAGAAGGGATTACGACACTCTCCATTATACTTAACAATCTTTCTCTATTATTGTACCGATTGACCTGATTACAGAAGGGATTACGACCCCATCCCATCCCGCACAGCAGGAATTCTTTACTATACCCGTACCGATTGACCTGATTACAGAAGGGATTACGACCAGGCAGAAGGCAGCGAATCGGTCCCGGTTCAAAGTACCGATTGACCTGATTACAGAAGGGATTACGACTGTGAGTAAGGATCGATATATCATTAAGTGCCGTGTACCGATTGACCTGATTACAGAAGGGATTACGACAGGCAATAGCTGCTTATATTGGCCTTTGCTATACGTACCGATTGACCTGATTACAGAAGGGATTACGACCCAACTCGACGGCCGAGCTCTTCTCCGGTCATCCCGCAGTACCGATTGACCTGATTACAGAAGGGATTACGACCGCCCATCTGGATATGCTTCTGCACCAGCGCTATCAGTACCGATTGACCTGATTACAGAAGGGATTACGACTTTGTTAACCCTGAGCTGGTCAAACATTCTGTGGTTCCTGTACCGATTGACCTGATTACAGAAGGGATTACGACCGTGTTCAGGGTAATCGAGACAGTTCCACCGACACCCAGTACCGATTGACCTGATTACAGAAGGGATTACGACTGCGCCATTGCCATTGGGGAGCCGGCGACGATGGCTGTACCGATTGACCTGATTACAGAAGGGATTACGACGGCACAGGTAAAGTCCAGCCCGTGTTTCGCCAGGTGTACCGATTGACCTGATTACAGAAGGGATTACGACACAACGAAACAGTTATGCGATGCATCCAACGAAATTGGTACCGATTGACCTGATTACAGAAGGGATTACGACTGGGAGTGGGCAAGCACGTTGTTGTCCATCAGTACCACGTACCGATTGACCTGATTACAGAAGGGATTACGACTGCAACAGGTAGCCATCAAGCCGCCTGTCCGTGGCCTGGTACCGATTGACCTGATTACAGAAGGGATTACGACCGAGGCGGAGCCGTGCGGCGCGGAATTCTGAGGAGGTGTACCGATTGACCTGATTACAGAAGGGATTACGACTGTCTCCTTAAGTTGAGTGGTTGGTTTTACTGCTCGTACCGATTGACCTGATTACAGAAGGGATTACGACTCTGTTAATGACCTTCAGTGCCTCCGGCCCCATGGGTACCGATTGACCTGATTACAGAAGGGATTACGACAAGTTTCGTGGCGGCGTCCGGTGATGCTGGACGTTGTACCGATTGACCTGATTACAGAAGGGATTACGACGACCGCTGAACTAACGGCCTGCGGCGAGCAGGCCCCGTACCGATTGACCTGATTACAGAAGGGATTACGACCGCCTTTCCCTCCGTTCGTGTTGGCGTTTGCGGTTTGTACCGATTGACCTGATTACAGAAGGGATTACGACACCCCGCAAAAGCCGCGCGCATTTCTCTGAGCAGGTTGTACCGATTGACCTGATTACAGAAGGGATTACGACTGGGTGGTTTCCCTTCTAAACTTTGTCATCATACCGGGTACCGATTGACCTGATTACAG
>DDXK01000025.1:0-1681 GCA_002347185.1 Desulfobulbaceae bacterium UBA2262
GGGATTAGTCCATCCCTGGACGTCACTCCCGCAGGTCGAGGATGACGTTTACTCCTGGCTCCGGGTAGAAAGCCTGCGGGGCCGAGGCTGGGTTGCCTTCGCTGTCCAGCAGGGTGAGGTCGAAGCCTCCCTGGGGCAGCTCAAACTGGAAGAGGCCCGGGGCGAGCGGCTCGGCCTGCAGGAAGGCGCCGTCGGCGTGCGCCTCGACCAGCAGGCCGCTGCCAGAGGCCACCCGGACCACGGCCTGGGGCCGGGGGGCGAGGGGCTGGGCAAAATCGGCCACCACCTGATAGATGTCGGGCCAGAGCGAACCGGGCTCGGCCGCCTCCGGGTGGAGGGCGGCGCTGATCTGCAGGGCGGAAAGGCCCACCTCGCTGAAGAGCGGGGAAAAGATCCGGCGGCGGCCCTGGCCGGTGAGTTCGTCGCGCAAGTGCCGGTCGAGGAGGAGGGCCAGCTCGGTCGCCCTTTCCGCCGGGGTCTCCAGCCGGCGGCTGGAAAGACGATAGAGTTCGGCCGTGCCGGCGCGCTCGGCCAGGCAGCCGCTGGCGGCGAGCCGCTCCTTGAGGGTGCGGGGGTCCGCCGCGGGCAGCGGCTCGCTGAAGTTGGCGTACAGCCTGCGGCCGCGGGCCAGGGCCGAGGCATGCAGGGCCTCGCTCCAGGCCAGGGGCGGCAGGCCGGCGTCGAGCAGCCAGCCATCCTCGGCCAGGACGGTGCGAACCGCCGCCTCGGCCAGACCAAGGCGGGCAAGCACGGCCCGCGGGTTGGCGCGGGCCTCGTTGATTTGCCGCCAGAGGAGAAAGCCCTGGGCGTGCAGGTCGGCCTGGGCCGGATTCAGGGGCCGGCCGCAATCGACGACCAGCATGTAGACATAGGAGCTGCCGGCAAAGAGATCGGAGGCGCGGGCGAGAAAGGCGACCCCTGCCTCCCCGAAGGCGGGCGAGAAGATATGGCGCCCCACCCCGGGCGCCCCGGCGAGCTCGTCGCGGAGCAGGCCATCCACCAGGGCCTCCAGGGCGGCATCCAGGGCGACATAAGTATTGAAGCCCAGGGCGACCAGGCTCTCTTCCAGCTGCTCGGCCAGGTAGCCGGCCTGCTCGGCGCGGGCCTGGGCCGTGCGGCCATCCAGGGAGAGGTAGCCGTAATAGCGCTGGGCGAGCATATCCTCGCCATGGCCGAGGGCGCTGGCGGCCAGGGGCGCGCTCAGGGCCAGCGGCGGCAGGCCGGAGTCGAGGAGCCAGGCCTCGGGGCCGAGGACGGCGCGCACCCTCTCCTCGGCAAGGCCAAGGCGGGCCATGGCGGCGCGCGGGTTGGCGCGGGCCTCGTTGATCCGGGCCAGGGCCAGGACCGCCTGCCCGTCGAGCACGGACTGCTGCCCGGCCACGGCCTTTTCGCCGCCCAGGAGAAGGGCTGCGCAGAGCAGAAGGGCGAAGAGAAGGCGGCAGGTTTGTGCGGCGGCTTGCGGCATGACGGCTCCGGTTGAATGCAGAAACAATGGCAGACCCTACAAGCAAGAGACGTGCCAAGCGATGAGAAAAGGGCCAGAATGCCGGAAAGGGCGGCAAAGGCTGGGGAAAAGGGGCTGGGGAAAGCTGGGCGGCGAAAACAGACCTGGCTGAATTCAACCAAGTCTGGCGGAAACGGGGCAGTGAAGGGATTGTGAGTGCCGAGTGCTGAGTGCCGA
>DDXK01000025.1:1735-29035 GCA_002347185.1 Desulfobulbaceae bacterium UBA2262
GAGTGCCGAGTGCTGAGTGCCGAGTGCCGAGTGAAGGAACGAACCGCCCGGGCCTTTGCCCTTACTCAGTCCTCAGTCCTCAGTCCTCAGTCCTCAGTCCTCGGCACTCGGCACTCGGCACTCTAAAACCGCACCTTCCAGAGGAGGCTTGCCGTCAGGGGCGGGCCCTCGGCCGGGCCGTAGAGGTCGGGCAGCAGGTACCGCTGGTCGAGGAGGTTGTCGAGCCTGGCGACAATGGAGTCGCGGCCGGCCAGGAAGCCCGGCCGGCGATAGCTCAGATCGAGGAGCAGGGGCGCCGAGTAGCTGCCGGATCTGGAGCCGCTGGCGTAGCTGTACTCCACCTCCCCCCAGGTCCGGGCGCTGAGGCTCAGATCGCGGCCCGGCCCGAGCCGCCAGCCGAGGCCGAGATTCACAAGCCAGCCCGGCCCCTGGTCCAGCGGTTCGTTCCACTGCTCGTAGAGCTCCTCCCGGCTGCCGTCCGGCCTGATGATGGTGTAGCGCAGGGCGCGGAAACGCTCGTCCCCGCCGCCCTCGCTCAACGCCAGGCTGCCGCTGGCGCGCAGGGAAGCGGCGAGGGGCAGGGAGACGGCCAGTTCCAGGCCGCGCAGCTCGCGGCTGGCGGGCAGGGAAAGGCCGCCGTAGGGATCCTCGGCCCGATGCTCCTCCACCCGGCTCGCAAAGAGAGTCAGCTCCAGAAGGCGACCCGGGGAGGGATTCCAGGCGAGCTGGACGCTGGCGGTCTCAATGGACTCCGGCTCGAAGGGAGTGGTGCCGAACAGCTGGCTCGAATAGGGGCTGCGGAAGGCGTTGCCGAAAGAGGCCTTCAGGCGCAGGGTTTCAGCGAGGGGCCGGTTGAGGCCCAGGCTGTAGCTGAGGGTGGAGCTGTACTGGCTGTGGTCGTCCAGGCGCCCGCCCAGCCACCATTCGGTGCCGCCCCACTGATGACGGAACTGGGCGAAGAGGGAGGCGAGGTCGTTGCTGAAATCCTCCTGCTGCACCACGGGGACGAAGAAACTGCCGGCCGGGGCGAGGAAATCGGGAAGAAAGCCGTCCTGGACCACGGCGTCCTCCACGCTGCTCTGCCGCCAGGAGGCGCCGGCGGTGACCAGCCCGCGGGAGAGCAGGCGGCGGTCCCAGAGCAGGGAAAGCTCGCTGGCCCGGCTGGTCTGGCTGCGCTCGACGTCGCCGTCCTGCAGCCGGTAGTCGGTCTGCTGGACAAAGCCGGACAGCGCGTAGTGGGAGGGGCCGACCACCCTGCTCGCCGTGGCCTTGAGCAGGTTGACCGGCGCCTCTTTTTCCCCGGCCCAGCTCAAGCCGCCGGCGTCCCGCATGGTGTAGCGGCGGCGGAAGTCGGACCAGCGGCCGGTGAGGCTCAGCCAGTCGCCATGCTGGAAGGAGCCAGCCAGCTCGCCGAACTCGGAGGGCTGGACGGTTTGGGTGCCGGCGCTGCCGTCGGCGGCAAAGGCCTGATAATCCGGCTCGGAAAAGCGCTGGCGAAGGCCGGTGGCCAGGGCAAAGGCCTCGCTCCGGCCACCGACCCAGCCCCAGTTCAGGCTCGCCCCCTGCCCCGGCTGGCTGCCGGCGGAAAGAGCAAGCTCGGGGCCTGGGCGCTGCCGGCCCCGGCTGGGTACGATGTTGACCACCCCGGCAAAGGCGTCGGGCCCCCAGAGGACCGAACCGGGGCCGCGGACCAGCTCCACCCGCTCCACCCCGGCCAGGGACAGCTCCTGGTCCAGCGGGGCGAGATTGCGGGTGACGTCGGTGGTGAGCGGCACCCCGTCGTAGAGAAAGAGCACCGAATCGCGCAGGCCGCGCAGATAGGGGGCGCTGCCCCGGCCGGAAGGGACAAAAAAGAAGCCGGGCTGGTCGGCGAGCAGTTCGGCCAGGGTCGCATAGCCCATCCGCTCGATCTCCTCCCGGCCGACGACGTTGACCAGGGCCGGCGCCAGGGCGGGCGATTCGGGCTGCCGGGAGGCCACGGTGGCCACGGGCTCCGCCTCGCCCACGAACATCAGCATGGTCTCGTCCACGGAGTCGCCTTCCGTGGCCAGGGCCGGCAGGGGCGCAAGAAGAAGAGCCATGGCGAGAGAAAATGCGTAAAGAAGGTGGGGAATCCGCATATTTTTCCTGATACTTTTTCCGAACAAGTCACTGCTCCTTACGGAGTTTTTTTTTAGTTGTTTTTTGCACCACGAAGGCCACGAAGAGCACGAAGTTTTTTTATGTCTTTGTCCCGCTCCTGCGCATCCCTGCGCCCGCGGGATTAGTCCATCCCTGGACGTCTCCGCTCCCTGCCTCTGCCCTTCTCCTTCTCCCCCCGGGAGAAGGCCGGGATGAGGGGAAGGCGTTTCCGGGCCTGCCAGAACCCTCTTGCCTTGCCGCCTCCCCTCGATTCTTCCCCCTCACCCCGACCCTCCCCCGCCAGGGGGGAGGGAGAAAAAAAGGGGCCGCACTCGGCACTCAGTCCTCAGTCCTCGACACTCGGCACTCACCACTCACCCCTCGTCCCTCTTCCTGCCGATAAAAATCCGGTGCACCTGGATGGTTCTTGCCTGCGGCTCGCCTCCCTCCCCTTCCAGCAGGCCCAGCAGGGTGCGGAACCTGGCCCGGCTCACCCGCAGAAGGCGGGCCGCCGCGCTCTGGTTGCCGGCGGTCAGCTCCAGGGACTGCCGGACGATGCTGCGCTGCAGCTCCTCGTAGTCGATCCCGGCGGCGGGGAGCCGGAAAAGCTCCTCCCCGGCAGGGGCCGGCGCCGCGCCGCCCAGATAGGAGAAATCGTCCGAGGAAAGCGGGGTGGCCCCGCCCTTCAGGATCATGGCCCGCTCCACGGCGTTGAAGAGCTCGCGGATATTGCCGGGCCAGGGATATTCACCCAGGAGCTTCTGGGCGGCCGGGGTGAGGATCTCGCCTTCCACCGGGCGGCCGGAGAGCTTTTCCAGGCAATGGCGGACCAGGGGCGCGATGTCCTGCCTGCGCTCCCGCAGAGGGGGCAGGTGGATGGGAAAGACCGCCAGCCGGTAGTAGAGATCCTCCCGGAAAAGCCCCTCGCCCACCAGCCGGGGCAGGTCCTTGTTGGTGGCGCAGAGCAGGCGGCAGCGGATGGGGACCTCCTCGTTGCCGCCCACCCGCTGCACGCTTTTCTCCTGGATCGCCCGCAGGAGCTTGGCCTGCGCCTCCACGGGCAGCTCGCCGATCTCGTCGAGGAAAAGGGTGCCTTCGCCGGCGAACTCGAACTTGCCGGCCCTGGCCTTGTCCGCGCCGGTGAAGGCGCCCCGCTCATGGCCGAAGAGCTCCGCCTCGATGAGGTTCGGGGCGATGGCCGCGCAGTTGACCGCGACAAAGCGGTTGTGGCGGCGGCCGCTCGCCTGATGGATGAGGCGGGCCACCACCTCCTTGCCGGTGCCCGACTCGCCGGTGACCAGGACGGTGGCCTCGCTGGCCGCCACCTTGAGGGCCAGCTCATGCACCTTGCGCATGGGCGGGGAGACGAAGATCCCGGAGGCGGGCTCGCCGGCCGCCTCGCGGCGCAGACGGATGTTCTCGGCCAGGAGGCGGCGCACCCCCAGGGCGCGCTCCACCGCCAGCAGCACGTCCTTCTCCGCGAAGGGCTTGACCAGGTAATCGGCGGCGCCCAGCCGCAGCGCCTCCACCGCCGAATCGAGGGTGGCGAAGGCGGTGATGAAGATCAGGGGGCAGCCAAGCTCCCGCTCGCGAATGGCGGCCAGAAGACCGAGCCCGTCCCCCCCTTCCATGCGCATGTCGGAGATCACCAGGTCTACCGCCTCCCGCTCCAGCACGGCCAGGGCGGCCCCACCGCTCTCCGCCTCGAAAACCTGATGGCCGGCGGCAACCAGCATGAGCTGCAGGATGAGCCGGATTTTCTCTTCGTCGTCAACAATCAGTATCTGGGCCATGGTAAATCCTCTTTCAGGACTGAGTGCCGAGGACTGAGTGCCGAGTAAAGGCAAGGTCCGGGCGGTTCGTTCCTTCACTCGGCACTCAGTCCTCAGCACTCAGTCCTCGTTACTCAGCACTCAGTCCTCAGTCCTCGGCACTCGGCACTCGGCACTCAGTCCTCGGCACTCAATCCTCATTTTTTCTCCAACGAACCACGCAAACCGCCCAAAATTCTCCCGAGCTCCTCGGCCTGAGCCAGCAGTGCTTCAAGAGCACTATCAGGCAGGTATCCCACATCATGAGCGACATACAACTGGCTCCGCACCTCCGCGCATGATGCCTTGGCGATAATCACAAAATGATGAAACTCCGCGCGCCTGGCCCTTTCGAAGCCCTCGGCGATATTTGACATAATCGAGACAGCCGCTCGGCGCATCTGGCTCTGCAATGCGAAATCACGAGCAAATTCCTGTCCCGCCGTAACCCGGTATATCTCCGTCACCAACAGCCTGGCCTTTTGCCAGGCAATCAACTCCTCAAACCGCGCAGCCTTCATCCGATCCCTCATTTTTTTTCAGGACTGAGTGCCTTTTCAGGACTGAGTGCCGAGGACTGAGTGCCGAGTAAGGGCAAGGTCCGGGCGGTTCGTGCTTGCCCTCCCGCACCGGCACTCACTCCCATGCCTTTCTCTTTTGTCCTTCACTCAGTCCTCAGTCCTCGGCACTCGGCACTCAGTCCTCGGCACTCGGCACTCAGCACTCAGCACTCAGTCCTCGGCACTCGGCACTCGTTTTTCCTCCAACGGTATCCGCACCGTGAAGCGGGCTCCCCCTTTCTCGCGGTTTTCCGCCGCGATCCCGCCGCCGTGGCCGCTGATAATCTCGCTGGCGATGGCCAGGCCGAGGCCGGTCCCCTTGGCCCTGGTGCTGAAAAAGGGCTCGAAGATCCGGGGCAGGTTTTCGGCCGCGATGCCCGGGCCGTCGTCCTCCACGACAAAGAGCAGCTCGCCGGGCCGGCGCTCCACCCGCACCCGGACCCCTGCCTCGCTCGCCGCCAGATCGAGGGCGTTGCGGACGATGTTGAGGAGCGCCCTTTCCAGCAGCTGCGGGTCGCAGGCAAGCTCGGCGCCCGCGCAGTCGTCGCTCTCGATGCCGATGCCGGGGCCCAGCAGCCTGATCCGCCGGTAGAGCCCGGCCACCAGCCCGTCCAGGGCCACCGGCCGGAAGGCGGGGGGCTGCGGCCGGGCAAAAACGAGGAAATCCTCGATCAGCTTGTTGATCCGGGCGATCTCCTCGTCGAGGAAGCCCAGCAGCCGCTCCTTCATGCCCGGGGCGAGGGGAGCGTCCTTCCTGAGGACATCGAGGCTGCCCTTGATGATGGCCAGCGGATTTTTTATTTCATGGGCAACGATCATGGAAAATTTACCGACTTCCGCCAGCACCTGCTGCCGGGCCATGGCCGCGTGCGCCTCGTCGAGCTTTCGCCGCTCCCGGGCCAGGGCGTCGAGCATCTCGTTGAAGGCATGGGCCAGGGTGGCGGTCTCGCGCAGGGCGCCACCGCTGGCCCGCACCTCCATCCGGCCCCGGGAAACCTGCACCGCCACAGCGAGCAGCTCGCGGAGCGGGGCGTTGATGGCCCGGGCCAGCAGCCAGTACATCACCACCGGCACACTGCCCAGAAGCAGGGAGATCAACAGGAAGCGGGCGGCGAGCAGCTTCCTGAGCTCATTGAGCCCGGTGTCCGCGTAGTAAAGGCGCACCTGCCCCAGCACCTCCTCCACCTCCTCGGCCGGCCCGAAAAAGGGCGAGTCGCCCCGGGCCATGGGGTCGGCCACCACCGGCACCGAAACGGATTCAAGACCCTCGGCGCCGCCGGGATGGGCCTTGCTGATGATCTTCTCCCCCCGGCGGTCGCGGATCTCCACGGCCCGCACATCGCTCATGGCCAGCATATTTTCCGCCAGCCCCTCCAGGATGCGCGGATTGGCCAGCAGCACCCCCAGCTCGGCGTTTTTGGCCAGGTAGGAGGCGAGCAGGGTGAAATGCTCACGGAAACGGGCGCTTTCAAAATTGACGGTGAGCCGGTAGCCCGCCACCCCCACGGCGGCCGAGGTGCCGACGATAAAGCAGAAGGCGATGGCCGTGAGTCTCCCCTGGATGGAATGGAGCCCCAGCCTTCTCGTCAATCCGTTCTGCAATCTGTCCGCGCCTGCCGCCATTGGTTCACCATTTTTTCAGGACTGAGGGCCTTTTCAGGACTGAGGGCCGAGTGCCGAGGACTGAGTAAAGGCAAGGTCCGGGCTGTTCGTTCCTGCACTCGGCACTCAGTCCTCAGTCCTCGGCACTCACTCCTCAGTCCTCGGCACTCAGTCCTCGGCACTCGGCACTCAGTCCTCAGTCCTCGGCACTCACTCCTCTCCCTTTATCTTCCGCCACACCTCTTCGTTCACCGCGAGCTCGAATTCCGGGGCGAGGATTTCCGCGCATTTCCCTCCGGCCTGAAGCCGTTCCACCTGGGCCGCGACCTGGGCCCCGACCCGGCGGTAGTCGATGAGCAGGCTCAAGGCCGCCCCGGAATCGACAAAAAAACGGTTGTAGCCCACCGCCGGCGTCCGTTGCAGCACCGCCTGCTTGATGACGTGCTGGATGACGGCCTTGGAGACGATGGATTTGTCGGGAATAAAGAGAATCGCGTCCAGGCCGGCGAAATCGCCCACCAGCTCCAGCCGGCCGACCTGCCGCTCCACCCGCAGGGGGACAAGCTCGATGCCCCTGGCCGCAGCGGGAGCCGTGGCGGCGGCAAACCATTCCTGGTTGTTGGCCGGGTCGAAGAGCACCCCCAGCCGCCGCAGGCCGGGAAGCCTGGCGAGGAGGGCAGCAAACTGGGCCTCGGCCGGAATGTTGAGGCTCACCCCGCAGAGCGGCGCCTTGCCGGGCTTGCGCGTCTTTTCGGGATTGAGGACCATGGCGAAGAGGAGCGGAACGGAGCCGGGCAGGGTTTGCAGGTAGGCAAGGGCCTCCGGCCCCACCGCCACCAGGGCGTCGTATTCCCCGGCCAGAAGCTGGCCGCCGTGGCCGCCGAGGCTGTAGGGGCTCCCCTTCTCGTCCAGAAAAAAACGGTGGACCGGCGCCCTGAGCCGCGCCTCCAGCCCCTCGACCATGACGACATAGGGGGCGATCTCCCGGGAGAGGAGGACGGCCACCCCCTTTTCGGCGGCAGGGGCCGGAGCGGGGCAGAGGAAGAAAGGAAGGACTGCCAGCAGCAGGAGAAAAAGGCTGCGGCGCCGCCGGTCGCCCATCAGCGCAGCTCCCGGAATTCGGCGGGAAAGGCGCCCAGGCGGCCGGCAAGGCCGTCGCGCAGGGCACGGCCGAGCAGGCGCAGGCCACCGGGCCGCGAAAAGCCGCGGGAGAGCAGCCAGAGCAGGAAGCCGTAGCAGACGCCGTCGCAGGCGGCGAGGCGGGAGAAGCGGGCGTGCCTTCTCTTCACCACCAGACGGTTGCGGATATTGAAGTAGTGCTTACCGCCGAAGAGGCTCGCGCGCAGGCGGGAGCCGGGGGTACGCAGATGGTTGATCCTGCTGCGCGGGGCCAGGAAGAGCGGCCAGCCCCGCGCCTGCAGGCGCAGGGAGTATTCGGTGTCGTCGTAGGCAAGGAAGAATTCCGCCTCCGGCAGTCCGACCTCGCGCACCGCCCGGCTGGAGACCAGGAAACCGACAAAGGAGCCGGTGTCGATGGCCACCAGGGCTTCCTGGTAGCGGGGCAGGCCAATGGGCTTCTCGAAGCCGCTCAGGCGGGAAAAGAGGCGGCGATGGCGGGGGGCTAGCAGGCCATCCTCCAGGACCGCGCAGCAGAGCGCCCCGACCTGCGCCGGGGCCAGGGCCAGGGCGGCGAGCAGCTCCCGCAGGGAATCGGGCTCCGGGACCGCGTCGTCGTCCATGAGCCAGATCCAGTCGGCTTCCAGGGCCAGGGCCTCTTGCAGGCCCGCGGCAAAGCCGCCGGCACCGCCGAGGTTTTTGGGGCTGCGGACTATGGAGACCTGGCCGGCGAAATCGGCGAGGATCTCCGCGGCCGGCAGCTGGCTGTTGTTGTCGAAGACGACGATGGCATCCGGACGCCGGCTCTGGCTGATAAGGGCGGCCACCACCACCCGCAGCTCCGCGGGCCGGGCATGGGTCACCACCACCGCCGCCACCGAGGGCTTGACCGGTCCGCCGGCCGACTCGGCCCTCCCCCTGGGCCTTTTCTCCGCCGTCCCGCCCATGTTCAGCTGGCCAGCAGCCTTTCTGCCAGGGCCATCGCCTCCAGGCAGGCCGCATCCATGTTCAGGTAGCGGTAGGCGCCGAGGCGGCCGGCGAAGAACACCTTCTTCTCCTTCTTCGCCTCTTCGGCATACCTGGCGTAGAGCTCCTGGTTGTCGGCGGTGGGGATGGGGTAGTAGGGCTCCCCTTCCGGGCAGGGATACTCGTAGGAAACCGTGGTCGAATCCGCCTGCTGGCCGGTCATCTTCTTATACTCGGTTATGCGGGTGAATGCATAGTCGTTGGGAAAGTTGATCACCGCCTCCTCCTGGAAGGACTCGCGCCGGTGGTTCCTGAAGTCGAAGCGCAGCGAGCGGTAGCCCAGCCTGCCGTGGCGGTGGTCGAAGTACTCGTCGATGGGGCCGGTGTAGACCAGCCCCTGGTGTTTGACCTGCCGGGCCACCTCCCGGTATTCGGCCTGCAGCAGCAGGTGGATGCCCGGATGCGCCGCCAGGCGCTCGAACAGCCGGTGGTAGCCGTGGAGGGGCATGCCCTGGAAGCGGTCGGTGAAGTAGCGGTCGTCGCGGTTCAGCCGGATGGGGATACGCTCGCAGACCGAGGGATGGAGGTCCTCGGCGGCGATCCCCCACTGCTTGAGGGTGTAGTTCTTGAAAAATTTCTCGTAGATATCCGCGCCGAAGCGGGCCAGGACCGCATCCCTGGAGTCGCGCACCGCCTCGAGCTTCTCCCGGACCGATTCGAGATAGGCGGCCATGGTCTCGGCGGTGAGCGACAGGCCGTAGAGGCGGTTGAGGGTGTCCACGTTGACCGGCATGGGCACCAGCCTGGAGTCCACATAGGCCTTGACCCGGTGCTGGTAATGGCGCCAGTCGGTGAACCGGGAGAGGAACTCCCACACCGCCTGGTGGTTGGTGTGGAAGATGTGGGGCCCGTAGCGGTGGATCAGGATCCCATGCGCGTCGTATTCGTCATGGCAGTTGCCGCCGATATGGCTGCGGCGGTCGACCACCAGAACCTTTTTGCCGGCTTCGGCCAGGAGCCTGGCCACGGTCAGGCCGGTGATCCCGGCGCCGGCGATCAAAAAATCGTATTGCATCGATATGTACCCATTATTTTCAAAACTGAGGGCCTTTTCAGGACTGAGTGCCGAGTGCCGAGGACTGAGTAAGGGCGCGGTCCGGGCGGTTCGTTCTTTCCTTTTTTTGCACCACGAAGGTCACGAAGAGCACGAAGTTTTTTATGTCTTTGTTCCGCTCCTGCACGTCCTGCGCCTGCGGGATTAGTCCATCCCTGGACGTCCCCCGTCCCTTCCTATGCCTTTCCCCTTCTCCCCCCGAGTGAAGGCCGGGATGAGGGGGAGAGAAAGGATTGAGTGCCGAGTGCCGAGGACTGAGTAAGGCCGCGGTCCGGGCGGTTCGTTCTTTCCCTCCCGCATCGGCACTCACTCCCATGCCTTTCTCTTTTGTCCTTCACTCAGCACTCGGCACTCAGCCCTCAGCCCTCAGCCCTCAGCCCTCGGCACTCGGCACTCGGCACTCAAATTTTCCAATACTGTCTTACCCCGCGCGCCAGCAGTCGGCAAATGTTTTTCCACACCGTGACAGGATCGCGGCGGATCAGCAGCCAGGAGCCGTCCCCCAGGCTCACCGCCAGCTCCTCAGCGAGCAGGGCGGCGTAATAGGGCGAAGAGCGGAGATCGACATAGGCGCGGCGAAACCTCCGATGGCCGGTGAAGAGTCCCAGGCAGGCAAAGAGAAGATTCCCCAATCTGCCGCGCCGGGCCAACGGAGCCCCCCCCCGTCTTTCCCAGTAGAAATCGGTGTCCACCAGATAAGGCGGCAGCAGCAGCTCGGTCACCGGGGGCAGGGAGGGGGCGTCCAGAGGAAAGCAATGCGGGTCGAAATGCTCGCTGATGCAGACGAGCACCCCCCGCCGGGGCTGGCTGCCCTGCAGCTTTTCGGTGCTGACGATTTCCGGGAAGGAAATGGCCTTTTTGCCCTTGCGATTGAGAACGAAGTCGCCGATCGCCTCGGAGACGAGGCTGGCCAGAGGAGATAGCCCCCTGAGCTCCAGCACCAGCGCCTGGGCGATCTTGCGCCGGGCAAAGCGCAGGACATCGTCCCTGGTCGCGTGCTTCTCGAGCAGGAAGAGCATGTTGCGCACGTCGTAGTACATGGCCCAGGTGATCGGCTTTTCGGCTGCGGAGACGTGCCAGATCAATGAGTCGGCCACGCCCACCACGCGATGCCCCATTTTTTTAATGGTCAGGCACCAGTCCACGTCATCGAAGTGGATGAAGAAGTCCTCCCAGAGCCCTGCCTTTTTCGCGACCTCGAAACGGATGAGCAGGGAGGCGGCGGCGACATAGTCCACGTCGAAAAGGCCGGAGGCGTTGTTGCGCCGGCGGGTCAGGTGCCGGTTGAGCACCAGGCCGCCGCGGTGGAGATCGACATAGGCGCCGATCTCGTTGGTGACCGCCGGGTTGTCGAGCTGGCACATCTGGGAGCCGGCCACGGCGATCTCCGGGTTCTTTTCCAGCACCTCCACCAGACGGCTCAGGGCGTCGGGCGCCACCTCGACGTCGTTGTCAAGCAGCCAGAGGTAGTCGTAGCCGGCAAGCCCGTAGGCATGGGCGAGCCCGGTGTTGAAGCCGCCGGAGCCGCCGGTGTTCTCGGGGTTGCGGATCACCTTGAGGCCGGGAAACTCGGCGGCCAGCAGCTCCACGGTGCCGTCGCTGCTGGCGTTGTCCACCACCACCAGCTCATGGTTTGTGTAGGCCAGCCTGGCCAGCGAGCGCAGGAGCGCGGCCACGTAATCCTTCTTGTTGAAGGTGACGATGATTATCAGAACCCTTGCTTCATTCATACTCCGCCCATCAAAGCAGCAACCCGCAATCCCCGGAACTGTCGGTGAGGTTTGCGTTGTAGTATGGATCGGCAAGCCCCTCCGCGCGCCACTGGCGCGCGAAAGCGAGCAGATCCTCTTCATGGTCCTTTTCTTCCCGAACCACTTCCAGGCAGGGCCAGGGAAGAGAGACTATCCTCCGCCCTGTCCTGCCCAGCTCCTTGCAAAAATGGAGCACCGAGGCGAAATAGCTCCTTGTCGCCCCTGCCGGCCACAGCTCCCGGACGAGGTCGGCCCGCCCCCCCCAGAAAGCGGGGAAGAGCAGGGAGGCGTTCTTCGCCACCGCCGCAATGGCGCCGTAACCGGCATCAGCGGCCGGCTGGCCGCGATGGAGATACAAAATCTTGCCGGAAGCGGAGACAGCCAGGCCGGCATTGCACACCGAGCCGTCACCATACAGAAATTTGCAGCCAACCGCACCAACTCCCTGCATGCCCAGATACCCGACCAGGTCGAAAAAGTCGGCGGAGAGGACCCTGACCACCGCAGGCGTGCAGAAAAAAACCAGGCCGCCGGGATCAAGGCTGCCGATCTGTTCCTGCAATTCTTCGCTCCCCCCTCCGGTTCGGATAATCTCGCAGGCCGGAAAGCGGGCGGCGAGAGCACGGCAGAGCACGGCGAGCCGCCCGGCCTCCTCCCTGCCCCCGCCGATCAGCAGGAAGATGAGCTTCCGACCACGGAGGCGGGACTCATCCCAGAGCAGCCGGTAGTGGCCGCGCCACAGCTCCGGGTTCTCGACAACCTCCCGTACGGGCAGATCCCTTCTTTGCGCCGCCTCCCGCACCGCCCGCACCCCGACGGCGTAGATGTAGCTCTTTGCCTCGTGGTCGAAGGCGATGCTCCCTTGCGACTGCCGCCAGCCGTAGAGGACCATGGGGTGGTGGTGGATGCGGTCGGTTCGCTCCGTGGCCCGCAGGACCAGGTCGTAATCCTGGGAACCCTCGCACTCCGGACGAAAGCCGCCGGCAGCCTCGACCAGCCCTTTCCGGTAGATCTCGAGGTGGAGGCTGTAGTTGAAGGAAAGGAGGTACTCCGGCGACCAGCCCGGCTTCAGGAAATGCATGTATCTGCGGCCGTCCGGCGCGATCATGTCCCGGTCGCTGTAAAAATAGTCGATCTCCTTTTCCTGCAGGGCGGCGACAAAGGCGAAAAACGCGTCCGGGGTGAGTTCGTCGTCCTGGTCAAGGAGGGCGACATAATCGCCGCTGGCCCTTTTCAGCGCCTGCTGCGAGGTGCCGGCAATGCCGGCATGCGCCCGGTTATCGGCGATTCTGATCCGCCGATCACGGAGCCGGCCCAGCACCTTCCGGTACCCCTTGTCCGGCGAACAATCATCGACAATGCAGAGTTCCCAGTGGGGATAGGCCTGCCAGAGCAGAGAGGCGACCGCCTTGCGGAACTCATCGGGGTCGGGGTTGTAGACCGGCATGAGCACGGAGATACGCGGCTTGCGCCGGAAGTGCCGCGCCCGCTCGTGCAGCCGCAGAAGCTCTTCCCTGCTGAAGCTCCGGTTCCTCGCCAGCCAGGCGGCATAGTCGGGCCATGGGGAGGCGGCAAACTCCTTGAGCTGCTCCGCATTCTCTTCGTACCGAAAAGCAGGTGCCCCGCGCAGACGCCCCAGGGCCTGGAGGAGTCGCCTCGTCATGGTCGGCAGGCTCAAGACGCCGCCCCTGCCGCGCCCAGGGCGGCCTTGAGCCTGTTCCTGATCCGGCCCACGGCCCGCAGCGGCCTGGTCAGCCGCCAGCTCGTCGAGGCGAGCAGGTCTGCAATCTCGCGCTCCCTGTCGGCCAGGGCGAATTCAAACTCCGCGGTCCGCAGGTGCAGACGGGCCAGCGCCCGCTCCTGCTCAACCAGGCCAGCCAGCAGCGGGCGCTGTTCCTGCAGGATTCCCTCGACCAGGCGCAACAGCGAAGCCTCCTCCTCACCTTCCCCGGCAAGGCGATCCCCGGCAAGGGCGGAAAGGTGGGCATACAGATGGGCCACCCCCGGGGGCACGCTCTCATCGGCCTGCAGGGCGGAGGCGGCAAAGCGGGTGTGCCGCAGGCCAGAGTCCAGAAAGTCGCCGGCGTATTCGGCCAGAAGCGCCTCGTCCACCTCGAGATCGAGGCCGGCGGCCAGCCGGCGGAGCTGGCCCTCGGGGTCGTCGAGCAGCAGGTCGAAGTCCACCACCAGCCTGCGGCAC
Organism: Desulfobulbaceae bacterium UBA2262; assembly: GCA_002347185.1. Taxonomy (GTDB): domain Bacteria; phylum Desulfobacterota; class Desulfobulbia; order Desulfobulbales; family Desulfurivibrionaceae; genus UBA2262. Next base: position 14,977 of record DDXK01000025.1, read on the forward strand.
CCCCGGGTGTGCCGCAGGGCGCTTGCCTCGTGCCGGAGCCAGAGCAGGTGACTTTTCAGCGGGGAGATGGCCACGGGAAGCTCCCGGCGGGCCAGGGAGCGGGCCACACTGAGAGGATGACGGACGGCAAGGAGGTAGTCCACCTCGAGAGCGAGCTCCCGGAACACCTCCTGCCAGAAAGGCAGCAACAGACAGAGGCGCGGATCCTTGATTCCGAAAAGAGGGAAACGCCCGGTCCTCTCGCGCAGCAGCTCGCGGGCCTGGTCCCGGAAGGCCGGGGGGATCGGCAAGGCGCCGGCGGCGAGTCCGGGGGGGAGAAGGGAATCCCAGTCACAGTCGAAGTGACGAAGGATGGCGGCATTGAGACCGAGAATCCCGGTATCCTCGAAATAGCCCTTGTCATTATCCCCCGGCTCGGCCGCAAGCAGGGCATCGCCCAAGGCGACCCCCAGGGCCGGCAGGCCCCTGGTGAGGGCGCTGGTGCCGCTGCGATGCATGCCAAGCACCACGACGAGGCGCCGGCGGCCGACCGCGCCCCTCTCCGCCTTCACCGCCGCCGGGGCCGGAACCGCAACAGACCCGCCCGACTCTTCGCCGTAGCCGAGCCAGGCAAGCTCCTCCCCGCAGCGGTCCAGAAGGCTTCGTACCTTCTCCGGGGCCAGCTCCCGCCTCCCCCGGCCTACGCTGCCGGCATGAATGACCGGCGAACGGGCGGCCTTGGGATCCTCGATCCCCCTGCCCCGGGCCGGATCGGCGAAAAGCGCGAGCACCTCCGGCTCGAAGGGGAGCCTGAGCCAGGAAAAAAGCTCCGCGAGCCGCTCCGCCGGCCTTTGCACCAGATCCTCGTAACGCAGAAGCAGGCTGTCCGCCGGGTGCCGCTCCATATGCCGGCGCGCGGCCCGGCAATTCTCCAGCCAGCGGCTCAGGATGACGTCGGCGGTGGCGGGCAGACTTTTGCTGAAACCGGCCTCGCTTGCCGAGGCGAGCATGTCCAGAGGGTGACGGGCAAGGTGCAGATAGCGAAAGCCGCCGGGCAGCAGAGCCCGCCAGTGTTCGAGGTAGAGGGCGTTCTCCGGATCCTTGTCTGCCCAGACCGGCTTGCCGAGCCGGGCCGCCGCCTGGCTGCGCAGGGTCAGATAGCCCTGGCCCACGGTGGCGAGAAGCTCTTCCGTGGAAGCGGGCAGGACGCGGACGGTGGCGAAGAAACGGAGATGGGCATAAGGATCGTCTTGAAAATCGAGGCGCAGATCGCGGAAAAATTTGATCTCCGGCGGACAGTGAACCTGGCTGTGCGCATCAAGCAGGCGGCGCAGCAGGGTGGTGCCGCTCCGGTAAAAGCCGCCGATGATGATGGGCCGGCAATCAGGAAGCATAGCCCAGCTCCAGAAGCAGATCACCCGCCACCGCCTGAAAACGGCGGACCTCCTCAGCGCTCAGGGCGAGCCGCCACTTCCCGACCTGGGCCGGATCGGGCGGACGCCGGGTGTGCTGATGGATGGCAAGCCGCCGCTCCCTGGGGATCAGCACCTGTCCCTGCCCATCGGTCCGGTCGCCCATTTCCCCGAGCCGCCGGTCGGCCTGGCGGTGGTACTCCAGCATGGCCGGGCTCCAAGGCAGGTCGAGAAACTGACAGATGCGGCGCAGTGTGGCTTCCGGCGCGGCAAGCAGATCCTCAAAGCGTACTTCCAGATAAATGCCGGCGGTCAGTCCGCTTGCCTGTGCCCGACCCTGCAGGATCCGCTCCCGCCAGAAGAGGGCCGCCTCCTCGATCTGCCTGCCGGCCGGCCCGAACCACTTGTCCCGATAGGAGAGGGCGACATCGCGGCCATCCCGGAGCAGGTGAATGAAACGCGCCTCAGGAAGAAGGCAGGAAAGCGCACCGATATGCTGGAGATAGGGGGGAGTCTTATCGCCCCAGCGCTCCTTGCCGAAACGGGCGGCGTACTGCCGGTAGAACACCCGCACCGCCCGGGCAAGGTCAAAGGGGGGTGGGAAGGCGATGGCCGCGGCAAGTGCGGCAGGGTCCAGATGGAAATCTGCCCAGGTATGCGCGGCCGTGAGCAGAGTCATGAAGTCCTCGGCTCCGGCGGGCGGGTTTTTGAGCAAAGCGGCGAGGAAATGGGTTTCCGGGGGGATGGCCAGCTCCGGGTGGGCGTCGAGCATGAGCCGCAGCAAGGTGGTGCCCGAACGACCGACCCCGACGACGAAAGGCACGGGATGAACGCTCATGGCCTGCCTCCGCCGAGAAAGGGGTGCTCGCGCCAGGGGCGGGAGGTGTCCCAGCCGTCCCTGGCCGGATCGAAAAGCTGGGCCGGCTCGGGCAGCCATACTTTTCCGGCCGAGAAATTCGCCCGCCGGCTGTGCCAGCCCAGGCTCTTCACCTCGTACTCGCTGTAACGCCGGGCGTTTCCGTACTTTTCCTCGAGATGGCGCAGACTCAAAAAGGGATAATGGCGAAGAATGAGCCTTTCATCGGCCAGCCGCAGGCCTGAAAAAGAGACCCGGTGGCCGCCGCTGCCGGCAAGGTCCGGAACCTCGCCGCTCTTTTTCCAGGCATTCAGACGGGACTGGGGCCGCGCGGCGAAATAATAGCAGAGCCGGAGCAGCCGAACGTAATCGGCCCCCGGCGGCAGTTCCTCCCCGGCGAGGGGAAGAAAGACAAACTCGTCAAAATCAACGGCGTTGAAGCCTTCGCCGTCCAGGCGCCTGAGCGCCTGGACAAGGGTTTCGCCGGGGCGCCGGCTTTCCCGGATCTCGTCGGCGTCGTGGTGAATGAACCAGTCGGCGTCCAGGCTCATGGCCAGCTCGCTTTTGCGCCTGAGCAGCCCCTGCCAGTCGTAGTGCCCGGGATAGGGATAGCGCTCCACCCCCACCACCCCACGCCCCTCGAAGCGCCGGACGATCTCCAGGGTATTGTCACTGGAATCGTTGTCGATGACATAGGCCAGCACGCCCTGCCCGGCGAGATGGCGCAGGCAACGCTCCAGGTAGGACGCCTCATTGCGGACGGCGAGGAGCGCCACGACCCGGAAATCGTCGCCGCTCTCCCTGCCGCCCCTCGGCTCGGCCTGGGGCGGGCCCTCTTCTTCCCGCAGCTCGATCCCGCTCCGGCAGGCGCCAAGAAAATCGAGATTCTTCCGGGTGTCGCTGGTCTGGAAATGGAGCACCGCTATCTGGCTCTGCAGGGGAAGGAAATCGTCATCGTCAACCTGTCGCAGCAGACGCAGGGTGATGAAAAAATCGCCGATGGTGAAGCGGTTCTCCAGCCGGATGCGAAAGCGCCGGAACTCCGCCGGCGACCGGACCAGAGGAAAACGCTGCCCGGAGATATCGATCAGACGCTGATTCTGAACCACCACCGCCAGGGCGAGATCGTCCGCCTCGGCCGGACAGCGGAGAGCAACCTCGAGCTCCATCCCCTCGCCCAGACGCACCTGGGCCTGCTGGGAGCCGGTGGCGGCGAAAACCGCGTGCAGAATCTCGCCCTCGCCGGTGCCGAAGGCCGCGGAGAGAGGGGTTGAGCCAAGTTTCGGCTGGGAAAGTATGGGCCGGGGCAGGCCCAGGGTCTGCCGGCGCTTTTCCCGGGAATCGAAAAAATACTGGGCGGCGATGTCCTCGGGGTTGCCGATGCCCTTGATCCTGCCGGCTTCGAGATAGATGGCCCGCTGGCAGAAGCTCTGCACCATGCCCATGTCGTGGGAGACAAAGAGCAGGGTCACGCCTTCCCGCTGCATCTGCTCGATGCGCTTGAGACACTTGAACTTGAAGGCGGCGTCGCCCACGGAAAGGGCCTCGTCCACAATGAGTACCTCCGGCCTGAGACAGACCGAAACCGCAAAGGCCAGGCGCACATACATGCCGCTCGAATAGGTCTTGACCGGCCGTTCCAGGAAATCGCCGATATCGGCGAAGGAGGCTATCTCCTCGAAAAGCTCCTCTGTCTGCTTTCGGGCGAAGCCCAGGATGGCGGCATTGAGAAAAATATTCTCGCGGCCCGTGAACTCCGGGTTGAAGCCGGCTCCAAGTTCGAGCAGGGCGGCGATGCGGCCACGCACCTTTATTTCACCGCTGGTGGGACTCAGGGTGCCGGCGATGAGCTGGAGCAGGGTCGACTTGCCGGAGCCGTTCTTGCCGATGACCCCCACCATCTCACCGGGCGCCACCTCGAAGGAAACCCCCCGCAGGGCATGGAATTCCTGAAAATAATCGGGCGAGGCCAGACCAAAAACGCGGCGCAGCCGGGGCAGGAACGTTTGCTTCAGGCGGTCCAGAGGCTGCCGGTAGATCTGGTAGCATTTGCTTGCCTCGCGGACAACGATGGCGGGCCCGCCAGGCGCTTCTTCCGTCCCTGCTCCGGCCCGGGGTTCCCGCTCCGCTGTCGCGGCCCGCTCAAATGACATCGGCGAACCCCTTACGAACTTTTTGAAACCAGGCAAAGCCGAGCCAGGCGGCCAGGAAGGCGCAGGCCGTCAAGAGCCCATAGGGCGCCCAGTCGAGATTTTTCCCGAAAAAAAGCAGGTTTCTGGCCTGTTCGACAATGAAGGCAAGGGGGTTGAGGAAGAGCAGGGTCCGGTATCTCTCCGGGAGCGCGGAAGCCGGGTAGAAGATCGGGGTGAGGAACATGAGCACCGAGGTCAGAACCCCGATGACCTGCGCGGTGTCCCGCAGATAGACGCCCAGCCCGGCAAGAAACCAGGAAAACCCCATGGTGAGGAGCCCCAGGGGCAGGAGAAGCAGGGGAAGCAAAACCAGGCTTGCATGGGGAAGGCCGAAAATAAGCAGGTGGAAGAGCCCCCAGACCATGAGGCTGACAAAGGTATGGAAGAGAGCCGCGCCAAAGGAAACCCAAGGCAGAATCTCCAGGGGAAAAACAACCTTCTTGACGTAATTGACATTGCCGACGATCAGGCCGGGCGCCCGGCCTATGCACTCGGAAAAAAGGTTGAAAACCAGCAGGCCGGCGAAAAGCACCAGGGCGAATTCGGCCTTCGACTCACTGCCGCCCGCCCAGCGGGCTCTGAAGACGACGCTGAAGACGAAGGTATAGACGGCCAGCATGAAGACCGGGTTGAAGAAAGACCAGAGGATGCCGAGCATGGAGCCGCGATAGCGTCCCGCCACCTCCCGGACGACCAGCACCCGGATCAGCTCGCGATGGCGCCAGAAGCCGCTGGCCAGGGCCAGGGGTGAAAGCGAATGGTCGCGCATCACTCCCCCCGGAACAGAGGTCGCGCCGGCGCGCACTTTTCTTTTCTCGCTGCAGGGTCGACAGAGGGCATAGAGGCATATCCCGCGAAGATTGGCGGCAGGGAGGAGAGGCAGGCTCCCCCGGACAGGGCTGTTTTATAGAACATGGGGGTGGAAAAGTCAAGGCGGGGCCGCTGCCCGTCGCCCCGGAGCCGCCTCACCGCCCGTAGACATCCGCGAAGCGCTCGATATCGTCCTCGCCCAGGTAGCTGCCGGTCTGGATCTCGACGATCTCCAGGGGGATGGAGCCGGGGTTTTGCAGACGGTGCTTTTCGCCGAGGGGAATGTAGGTGGACTGGTTCTCGCTCAGGATGACCTGGGACTCGCCGTTGGTGATCCGGGCCGTGCCCCGCACCACCACCCAGTGCTCGGCCCGGTGAAAATGACGCTGCAGGGAGAGGCTGGCCCCGGGCTTGACGATGATCCGCTTCACCTGGAACCGCTCCCCGCAATCGAGGCATTCGTAGGAGCCCCAGGGCCGGAACACCTTTTTATGCAGCCTGGCCTCGGCCCGGTTGTCGCTCTGCAGGCGCTTGACGATGGCCTTCACCTCCTGCGAGCGCTCCCTGGGCGCAACCAGGACGGCGTCCTTGGTTTCGACGATGACATAGCCGGAAAGCCCCACCGCGGCGACGAGGCGGTCGCCGGCCCGGATATAGGAATCGGAGACATCCTCGCTCAGGACGTTGCCCACGAGGATGTTGCCGTTGCCGTCCTTGGCGCCGATCTCCCAGAGCGCCTCCCAGGAGCCGACATCGCTCCAGGCGCAGTCCAGGGGAAGAACCACCCGGTTGTTCGCCTTTTCCATCACCGCGTAGTCGATGGAGTTGGCGGGGCTGGCGGCGAAGGGCCCCGCGGCCAGGCGGACGAAATCAAGGTCGTGCTGCTTTTCCGCATAGGCCTGCGCCACGGCCGCGGCCATGGCCGGATCATGCTCGCTCAACTGCCGCAGGTATTCCCCGGCCCTGAAGAGAAACATGCCGCTGTTCCAGAAATAGCCCTCGGCAAGGTACTGCCGGGCCTGCTCCAGGGCCGGCTTCTCGACAAAGGCCTCGACCCGGAAGGCGCCGCCGCCCAAGTCCTCGCCCCTCTTGATGTAGCCATAGCCGGTGTGCGGCGTGGTGGGCACGATCCCGAAGGTGACCAGGCTTCCCTCCCCGGCGGACGCGAGCCCCTGCCGCACCGTCTGGACGAAGCGGTCGTAATCCTCGATCACGTGGTCGGCTGGCAGAACCAGGAGCAGGGCATCGTCGTCTCGGGCCAGCGCCGCGTGGGCGGCGGCAGCCACGGCCGGGGCGGTGTCGCGGCCCACCGGTTCGATGAGGATGACCGCCTCCTTGCCCAGGGCGCGCACCTGTTCGGCCACCAGGAAGCGGTGCTCCTCGGTGCAGACGATGAGGGGCGGTCCGGCCTCGGCCAGGGCGCCGACCCGCTCGATGGTGTTCTGGAGCATGGTCTTTTCGTTGACCAGGGCAAGAAGCTGCTTGGGATGGCATTCCCGGGAGAGCGGCCAGAGGCGGGTGCCGGAGCCGCCGGCCAGGATGACCGGAACGATGGCGGGGGCTTGAGTCATGGTCTGGTTCATTCTCCTGTGGGTCATCGGGGTGGCAAAGGCCTGCAGCGAGTTTTTTGGAACAAAATTCAGTTTTAATGGGAGGCCGTCCCGCTGTCAAGCGGCAAATCCCCGGGAAAAAGAAGAGGGAGGCTGACATTGACGCCGACGACACAGGATGAAAAATCGCGCCCACCCGCCTAACTTTTCCTTGACACCATGCCTGACCCACTGATACCCTCGACCTGACATCTCGATGAATCTACCATCGAGACTGAAAAAGAGCTGGCGGCATATCATTACACTCAGGGAGGACAGCATGCGGACAATTCTTTTTTCCACGCTCTGCGGGGTACTGCTCATGGCGGCCACGGCGCTGGCCGCGGTCAACATCAACAAGGCAAGTGTCAGCGAAATATCACAGCTGAAGGGCATAGGCGAGGTCAAGGCCCAGGCCATCGTCGACTACCGGGAGAAGCACGGCGCCTTTGCCTCGGTGGCCGACCTGGCCAAGGTCAAGGGGATCGGCGACAAGACCATCGAAAAGCTCGGCAAGGACATCACCGTACAATAAGAAAAACAACCAGGCCGCCAGCTCTTTTTTCGTTCCGCCAGGCCGCAGGAAAAGCGGCCTGGCTCTTTTTCGCTGCCTCCCCGCCCCGCCCCGCCCTCTTTCCTCCTTGACCGCGCCCCTCCTCTTGTGTACTTGATAAGGAACCGATGCGCACTTCCACCCCTTGAGGAGCCATGAGCCCAGCAGCCAACGATGTCCACGCCGTCGCCCCGGAAGCGGTCCTTTCCTTCCTCACCCGGACCCTGCCCTTCAACGAACTCGACCCCGCCACCCTGACCAACCTGGCCAGACACTGCATCATCGACTTCTTCCCCAAGGGAACCCTGATCTTCCGGCAGGGGCTGACCGAGGTGAACCACTTCTACCTGATCCAGAAGGGCGGGGTGAAGATCTATCTGAAGGACGAGGAGGGCAGCGTCACCCTCAAGGATTTCCGGGGCGAGGGCGAATACTTCGGAGCCCTGCCCATCATCCAGGAGACCAGGGCCAACCTCAACGTGGAAACCGTGGAGGACACCTTCTGCTTCCTCTTTGCCAAGGAGGCCTTTCTCGCCCTGATCCACTCCTCCCCCAAGGTCACCCACTACTTCCTGCGCAGCATGTCGGAAAAGCTGGTGAAAACCGCCTACGCCGAGCTGCGGCAGCACCGGGTCAACCCCAGGACCGAAAGCGCCCTCTACCTCTTTTCCGCCCAGATCGGGGAGACCATCCGGGGCAAGAGCCTCTACACCATCGCCGCCGGCGACACCGTGCAGGCCGCGGCCCAGCGCATGGCCGAGTTCAACATCGGCTCGCTGCTGGTGCATGACGGCCGGGAAAAGATCATCGGCATCATCACCGACAAGGATCTCCGCACCAAGATCGTGGCGGCCGGCCTCTCCTACCAGAGCCCGGTTGCGGAGATCATGGCCAGCCCGGTGGAAACCATCCCCTCCCAGGCGGTCTGCTTCGACGCCATGCTGAAGATGATGCGGCTGCGCATCCACCATCTGGCCGTGGAGCAGCAGGAAAAAATCGTCGGCGTGGTCACCACCCACGACATCATGCTCCTGCAGGGCACCTCCCCCCTCTATCTCTTCCGGGAAATCGTGGCCCAGCGCAAAATCGAGGGACTCTACAGCCTCTCTGGCAAGGTGCCGCAGGTGGTCCGTTCCCTCATCGAGGAGGGGGCCAAGGCAAACAACATCACCCGGATGATCACCATCCTCAACGATCAGATCCTGGACCGCATCCTCACCCTGCTCATCGCCGAGCTCGGGCCGCCGCCCCTGCCCTTCTGCTGGCTGCTCATGGGCAGCGAGGGCCGGCGCGAGCAGACCTTCAAGACCGACCAGGACAACGCCCTCATCTACGCCGACCCGGAGGGGGAGGAGCAGGCAAAGGAAGCGGAGGCCTACTTCAAAACCCTCGCCGATAAGGCCATCGAGCATCTGGTCGCCTGCGGCTACCCCCGCTGCCCCGGCGAGATCATGGCCAGCAACCCCAAGTGGCGCCAGCCGGCCCGCCTCTGGCAGCGCCGCTTCGACGGCTGGCTCTCCACCCCCGAGCCCAGGGACGTGCTGCACTCGACGATCTTCTTCGACTTCCGGGGCGGCTACGGCGAACGCGGCCTGGCCCAGAGGCTCCGCCAGCATCTGGCCGAACAGGCCCGGAAAAAAGAGATCTTCCTCCTCCACCTGGCCAAGGACTGCCTGGAGGCGAGGCCGCCCCTCTCCTTTTTCCGCAACTTCATCGTGGAAAAGGACGGCGAGCACAAGAACCTCCTGGACCTGAAGACCAAGGGGCTGGTTCCCTTTGTCGATTTCGCCCGGCTGATGTCGCTGAAATGCGGGGTCAGGGAAAGCAACACCCTGGGCCGCCTCCAGCTGCTGGCCGAGGGGGATCACATCTCCAGGGAGCTGTACAGCGAGGCGGTGGACGCCTACGAGTTTCTGATGCAGCTGCGCCTCATCCACCAGATGCAGCTGCTGGAGGAGAACAGAACCCCGGACAACTATATCAACCCCGCCGACCTCTCCGACCTGGAAAAACAGACCCTCAAGGAAGCCTTCGAGGTGGTGCGCCGCATGCAGAGCCTCATCAAGCAGGAATTCCGCCTGGGCGAGGCGTAGAGCCATGGTTTTCAAAGCCCTGACCGAGGCTTTTTTGCGGAAACCGCCCCCCTCCTTTGCCGAGAACCGCGCCTTTTTCAAGGGAGTCGACCAGGGCCGGCCGCTGGAGGAGTATGAGTTCGTGGTCTACGACACCGAGCTCACCGGCCTCAATCCCAAGAAAGACGAGATCGTCTCCATCGGCGCCGTGCGGATCCGGAAACTCCAGATCATGGCCGGCGAAACCTTCCACGTCCTGCTCAAGCCGAGGCGCCAGCTCCCCAAGGACAGCACCCTGATCCACCGCATCACCCCCCAGCAGATCGAAAACGCTCCCTCTCTCGAGGAGGTGCTCCCCCGCTTTGTCGAGTTCTGCGGCCGGGCCTTCCTGGTGGGCCATTACGTGGGGCTGGACACCTCCTTTGTCAACCGGGCCGCCCGGCGGATCTTCGGGGCGGCCCTGCACAACCCCTGCCTGGACACCCTGCGCCTGGCCCAGGCCTACAAGGAGATGAACTGGGAAAACTACCACGACCGCTTCAACATGAACGTCTCCTACAACCTCACCGACCTCGGCAAGGAATACGGCCTGCCCGCCTTCGCCAGACATGACGCCTTCGAGGACGCCATGCAGACCGCCTACCTCTTCCTCTTTCTCGTGAAAAAAATGCGCGGACAGGGAATCGTGACCCTCAAGGAGCTCTTCAACGCCGGCCAGAACTGGCGCTGGATCTTCTGAGCGGCGGCGTGCGCCCCCTCCTCCTTCCCACCTCGCCTTGCCCTCTTTTTTTGCTGTTGTCTTTTTCAATTATTCTGCTAAAGTGGCCTGTCGGTAGTAGTATCCAAGGTAGATGTACTCATCCATTGCGAGGGGAGGATGGGTTCCAGGGGAGATGGCCATGCCAGGGAAGCATGGCCGTCAAACAGACAACAGAGTTTGCGGACAATTTCGAAGGAGGAAGTAGATGGAAAAATCGTTGGCACAGTACTGGAAGACAAATCTCACCTACATGGTGATCCTGCTCTCCATCTGGGGAGTGGTGTCCTATGGCTTCGGCGTCTTTTTCGCCGAACAGCTCAACGCCATCAAGCTCGGCGGCTTTCCGCTCGGCTTCTGGTTCGCCCAGCAGGGGGCGATCTATGTCTTTGTTGTCGAGATCTTTGTCTACTATCTGCTCATGCAGAAGCTGGACAGGGAATATGACGTGCACGAATAAGCCCCGGGACAAACCTTTTCATTTTCAACCAGTCACATCATCAACAAGAAGGAGATTCACATTATGTCGATTCTGACATGGACCTATATCATGGTAGGCCTGACCTTCGCGCTCTACCTGACCATCGCCTGGGTTTCCCGGGTAAAAACAACCAAGGGCTTTTACGTGGCCGGCGGCGGCGTTTCCCCGCTGGCCAACGGCATGGCCACCGCCGCGGACTGGATGAGCGCCGCCTCGTTCATCTCCATGGCCGGCATGATTTCCTTTCTCGGCTATGACGGCTCGATCTACCTGCTCGGCTGGACCGGCGGCTACGTGCTCCTGGCCCTGCTCCTCGCCCCCTATCTGCGCAAGTTCGGCAAATTCACGGTGCCCGACTTTGTCGGCGACCGCTACTATTCCGACGTGGCCCGCTTCGTGGCCCTGCTCTGCGCGATCTTCGTTTCCTTCACCTATGTCGCCGGCCAGATGCGCGGCGTGGGCATCGTCTTCTCCCGCTTCCTGGAGGTTGACGTCAACACCGGCGTGCTCATCGGCATGGCCATCGTCTTCTTCTACGCCGCCCTGGGCGGCATGAAGGGCATCACCTACACCCAGGTCGCCCAGTACTGCGTCCTCATCGTCGCCTATCTGATCCCGGCCATCGCCATCTCGCTCAAGATCACCGGCAACCCGATCCCGCAGCTCGGCTTCGGCGGCACCATCAGCGAGGGCGCCAATGCCGGCAAGTACCTGCTCGAGACCATCAACGGCCTGAACACCGACCTCGGCTTCGCCGCCTACACCAAGGGCACCAAGTCCATGCTCGACGTCTTCTGCATCACCATGGCCCTGATGGTCGGCACCGCCGGCCTGCCCCACGTCATCATCCGCTTCTACACGGTTCCCAGCGTACGCGGCGCCCGGCTCTCCGCCGGCTACGCCCTGCTCTTCATCGCCCTGCTCTACACCACCGCCCCGGCCGTGGCCTCCTTTGCCCGCTACAACATGATCAACACCATCAACAACACCGCCTATGCCGACGCGCCGAGCTGGGTGAAGAACTGGGAAAAGACCGGCCTCTTCGCCTGGATGGACAAGAACAACGACGGCATCATCCAGTACAGCAAGGGCACGGCCTTCAAGGACAAGCCCACCTTCACCAAGGAAACCGGCGCCCACGGCCAGAGGCTGATGAGCAATGAGCCCAGCGCGGACAATGGCAACGAGGTCTACATCGACAACGACATCATCGTGCTGGCCAACCCGGAAATCGCCAACCTCCCGCCCTGGGTCATCGCCCTGGTGGCGGCCGGCGGCCTGGCCGCGGCCCTTTCCACCGCCTCCGGCCTGCTGCTGGTCATCTCCTCTTCGATCTCCCATGACCTCTACTACCGGATGATCAACCGGCAGGCTTCCGAGTCCCAGCGCCTCACCGTGGGCCGGGTGATGATCGGCATCGCGGTCTGCATCGCCGGCTACTTCGGCATCAATCCCCCGGGCTTTGTCGCCCAGGTGGTGGCCTTCGCCTTCGGTCTCGCCGCCTCCTCCTTCTTCCCGATCATCGTGCTCGGCATCTTCGACAAGCGCACCAACCGGGAAGGGGCCATCGCCGGCATGGTCATCGGCATCTGCTTCACTTTTTTCTACATCGTCAACATCAAGTTCATGGGCGGTACCGCCTGGTTCATGAACATCAGCGCCGAGGGCATCGGCACGGTGGGCATGGTCATCAACTTCCTGGTGACCCTGATCGTCTCCCGCCTCACCGCACCGCCCCCGCCGGAAGTGCAGGAGCTGGTGGAAAGCATCCGCTACCCCCGTGGCGCAGGTGGCGCGGTGGATCACTGATCGCTGCCGCCGCAACTTGCTGAGTGACAACAAAAAACGCGTAGGGCAACCTGCGCGTTTTTTGTTATTATGACCCGTGACAAAGCTTTGCCCAGGAACGGGAGCAGGAGCAATTCAGCAGAGAGGACGGGAAAAGAGGGGGCAACGATGCCGGCGATTCTCATTGTCGATGACGAACCAAGCATGCGGGAGTTCTTGAAAATCCTCCTGGAAAAGGAAGGATTTTCCGTGGCCGCCGCGGCAAACGGCGCCGAGGCCAAGGGGCTGCTGGCAGACCGCTCCTTCGACCTGGTGATCTCCGACATCCGCATGCCGGACCTCAACGGCCTGGCCCTGCTCGAACATATCAAAAGCAACGACATCGATATCCCGGTGGTGATGATCACCGCCTACGCCTCGCCCGAGGACGCGGTGAGCGCCATGAAGAACGGCGCCTTCGACTATGTCACCAAGCCCTTCAAGGTCGATGACATCCTGGCCGTCATCGACGCGGCCATGGGCAGCCGCAGGAGGGAGGGGGGGGCGGAGCGATGCGAAGCCGCTTTCGAAGGCATCATCGGCAAGAGCCCCGAGATGCTGAAAATCTACGACCTCATCCGCCGCATTGCCCCGACCCCGGCCAACGTCCTCATCCACGGGGAATCGGGCACCGGCAAGGAGCTGGTCGCCCGGGCCATCCACCGGCTGAGCCAGGTGGCCGAGAACAACTTCGTGCCCATCACCTGCAGCGCCATTCCGGAAAACCTCATCGAATCCGAGCTCTTCGGCCATGCCAAGGGCGCCTTCACCGGGGCCATCGCCAACAAGGCGGGCCTTTTCGAGCTGGCCAACAACGGCAGCGCCTTCCTGGACGAGATCGGCGAGCTGACCCCCCTCATCCAGACCAAGCTGCTGCGGGTTCTCCAGGAACGCGAGTTCAAGCGGGTCGGCGGCACCGAAAACATCCGGGTCAACGTGCGGATCATTTCCGCCACCAACAAGAATCTGGAAGAGGAGGTGATGGCCGGCCGCTTCCGCGAGGATCTCTTCTACCGCCTGGCCGTGGTGCCGATCCGCATGCCCCCCCTGCGCGAGCGCAAGGGCGACGTGCCCCTGCTCGTCGACCATTTCCTGAAGAAATACGCAGCCCTCTTCGGCAAGGAGGTGCAGCAGATCTCCTCCTACGCCATGAAGGTCCTCATGGAGTACGACTTCCCCGGCAATGTCCGCGAGCTCGAAAACATCATCGAACGCGGGGTGGCCCTGGAAGCCTCCAACATCATCCTCCCCGAAAGCCTCACCCTTTCCATGCACCGCAAGGACATGGCCCTTGCCGGACACGGGGACGTTCGCGGCGAGGATGACGAGGCGGGCGACGAGCTGGCCTTTGACCTCGGCCTTGAGCAGTATGTCGTCGATATCGAGAAAAGGCTGATCGCCAAGGCCCTGGCGCGCAGCAACAACTCGAAGATGCGGGCGGCCGAGCTCCTGAAGATGAGCTTCCGCTCCTTCCGCTACAAGGTCAAGAAGTACAACCTCTGAGGAAAGGCCCCCATGCCCACCCCCCGCC
>DDXK01000003.1 GCA_002347185.1 Desulfobulbaceae bacterium UBA2262
CTTCGGGCAGGCCGACGATGGTGAAGGTGGGCAGGCCCATGGCGATGTCTACCTCGACATCCACCAGTCTGCCGTCGACCCCCAGCACGGTGCCGCTGATTACCCTGGCCAGCATACGCTCTCCTCCAGCCCCCTGGCCGAGGCCAGGAGTCGGTTCCTGCGGCGGTGTTTCGCCGCCGCCCTTGCTCTTTGTGATGGACAGGAAAAGAATACAGAATTCGTTAGGAGATGCCAATGGCGGAATGCACTTCCCTGCAGAAAAATCGGAAGCGGGAGGGCGGAAAGGCGTTGCGGTTCAGCCGACGATCCAGACGGCTACCTTTTCCGCCATGAGCAGGACCCGGTCGGAGACTCCCCGGAATATGCCCTTTTTGCTTTCCGGACCACGGCGGCCGATGACAATGGTTCCGAAATCGTCGATCACGGCCTGGCGCAGGATCTGCTGGGCAGGTTCGATGCCCTTGAAGGTCTCCAGCCAGGAGATCCGTTCTTCCGGGAAGCCGTTGTCGAGAAGAAGCTGCTTGGGGGCGTGAAAGAGGCTGTCGGGCCGGTGCAGGTTCGTGGCGCACCAATCGCGGCCCCAGATCGTCTCGAAATCGGCCGGGTCTATTTCTGGCCGACTGGCCAGGAGGGCCTTGGAGTAGAAAAGGGTGATCTCGGCGTGCGGGTTGCCGGCAAGGATGAAGGCGAGGTGGTCGATGGCCTTTAGGGAGTGGTAGGAGCCATCCACCGGCACCAGAAAGCGGGTGGAGTTGACCTGGCCGTCGATGATCCAGAGGGGGAGGTCGTGGCATTTTTCGAGGATGGTGGCGGAAACGCTGCCCATGATCAGTTCTTCGAGCTTGCCGACCCCGCGGCGGCCGATGAGCAGGGCGTCGTACCGCCCCTGGCGGGCGAGATGGAGAATGTCCTCGGCAATGCCGAGGCGGGAAAGGCTGACGCTGCTTTCTACTTGTGTTTCCGGTACCCCGAGCATTTTCAGGGTCTCGATGGCCTGGAGCATATATTTTTTCTGCGCGGTCAGGGCCTTGCGCGTGGCAGGGCTGACCACGTTGAGCATCTCCTCCTCGCTCAGCCATTCCCGGGCGGCGCTCCCGGTCCCGGCGGCGGAGACGATGGAGAGGAGGTGCACGTCCATCTCCGGCACGTCCTTGAAAAGCTGGCCCAGGTAGCGGAGCGAATTCGTGCTGTATGCGGAGCCGTCCACCGCGACGAGAATCTTTTTATGCATGCTGTCCCTCCCTTAGAGAAATACTTGAAGTAAATGGTATCACTCCCGGGGGGGTGAGACAATGCGCAGTCAGGAAAAAATGGCCGGCGCCCCTGATTTCTTTTTTCGGCAAAGCGGGAAAATGGTGGCCATCGCGTGGCTAGAGGTTGTTGTCGTAGGAGCAGGAGAGGCCGCAATAGTTCGTGAAGGTGATGGTCCGCCCCATGCCGGTGACGTAATCGGGGGTGAGGGGGATTTTACCGCCGCCGCCCGGGGCATCGACGGCGAAGGTGGGCACGGCCATGCCCGAGGTGTGGCCGATCAGGGCGCGCATGATCGCAAGGCCCTTCTCCACCGGGGTTCGGAAGTGGTTGGTGCCGCGGGTCATGTCTGCCTGGAAGAGATAGTATGGCCTGACCCGGATGGCCAGCAGCCCCTGCATCAGCTCGGTGATGGTGGCGGCATTGTCGTTCACCCCTTTGAGAAGCACGGTCTGGTTGCCCAGGGGGATGCCGGCGTTGGCCAGGCGGGCGCAGGCCAGGGCCGCTTCGGCGGTGATCTCCCTGGGGTGGTTGAAGTGGGTGTTGAGGTAGAGCGGATGGTAACGCTTGAGCAGGGCGGCGAGTCTGGTGGTGACCCGCATGGGCAGGGTGCAGGGCACCCGGGAGCCGAGGCGGATGATCTGGATGGAGGGGATGGCCCGCAGGTTGTCGAGGAGCCAGGCCAGGGTTTCGTCGGGCAGCAGGAGAGGGTCGCCGCCCGAGACGAGGACGTCGCGAATCCGGGGGGTGGCGCGCAGATAGGCGAAGCCTTCCTGCATGGTCGCCCTGCTGATCTGCATCCGCTCGGTGCCTACCTTTCTTTTCCGGGTGCAGAAGCGGCAGTACATGGCGCACTGGTTGGTGACCAGAAAGAGGGCGCGGTCCGGATATTTATGCACCAGGTTCGGAACCGGCGAGAGGTTTTCCTCGTTGAGTGGATCGGCCGGGCAGACTTGGTCGGCCAGCTCGCGGCGGTCCGGCACCGCCTGCAGCCAGAGGGGATCGCCTTCTTCCCGGAGCAGGGAAAGATAGTAGGGGTTGATCCGCATGGGAAATTCGTCGCTCACTCCGGCAAGGGCCTCGGCGGCGACGGGAAAATAAGTGGCCAGTTGTTCAGGGCTGTTGATGCTGCGGGCGAGCAGCTGTTTCCAATGGGCCATGGGGCAGAACTCGATGGAAGGGAAAGGGAAGGTTCCCTGCGAATGTAGCCAAGATTGTCCGGAAGCGCAACGTCCATTGCGGGAAATCGACTCCCCGGCTTCCTGCCTGGGCGCATTTCTGGGGAGAAAACCCTGGGGGCCGGGGGATTGTTTCGAACGGCCAAGCCCGGATCCCGGCATGGCCGACCACGCCGACTACGGCTTGAAGGAGTTCTGGCCATGCCTTATTCCTTGCAAAAACTTGCCGCTGTGCTACAAAACGTTATCGTGATCCAAGTCGCGGGATCCCAAATTTTTCAGAGGCAGAGTCGAGCGCATGCCCCAGAACAGCTACCGGTTCGTGTATGACCCCTACGGCAACACCAGGGAGATAGAGGTTTTCAGCCGCTGGCTCTGGGTGTACGAAAACCAGTTCATCAACAAGGGGACGGCCTTCACCCAGGATGAGCGGGAGGCCTTCCAGCTTGAGGGGACTCTTCCCCCCAGCGTGCGGACTCTTGCCCAGCAGATCGAGAACTGCCGGGAGGTGCTCGAAAAGAAGGAAGGCGACCTTGAGCGGTTCATCTACCTGCGTTCCCTTTTCGACCGCAATGTCACCCTGGCCCACGCCGTGATCGCCAGCGACATCGAGCGCTTCATGCGCATCATCTACACGCCCACCGTCGCCGAGGCCTGCCGGAACTATTCCTCCCTCTTTCGTCGGGCCAACGGCCTCCATTTTTTCCCGGGCAATATCAACAAGGCCGAGGACATTCTGCGGCGCTTCACCTCCCGGCAGATCCGGGTGGCCGTGGTCACCGACAATCAGGGCATCCTGGGGATCGGCGACCAGGGGGCGGGCGGGATCGCCATCTGTCTGGGCAAGCTGATGCTCTATACCCAGGGGGCCGGCATCGCGCCCTGGCACTGCCTGCCCATCTCCCTGGACGTGGGCACCGACAACGCCGAGCTGCTCAACGACCCCAATTACCTGGGCTGGTGGCATCCCCGCCTGCGCGGGGAAGAATATCTCGATTTCGTCCGGCGTTTCGCCAAGGCCTTCAAGGCGGTCTTTCCCAATGCCCTTTGTCAGTGGGAGGATTTCTCCAAGCAGAACGCCTTTGCCATCCGCGACACCCACCTCCACGAGCTGATCTCCTTCAACGACGACATCCAGGGCACCGGCGCCATCGCTCTGGCCGCCGTCATCACGGCAATGCAGATCAAGCGGGAGGCGCTGGAAAAGCAGGTCTATCTCGTGCATGGGGCGGGGGCTGGCGGAGTGGGTATTGCCGAACAGCTCGAGGCGGCGCTGCTTGAGGCGGGACTCAGTGGCGAGGAGGCGCGGGCGCGCATCTATACCGTGGACAGCCGGGGGCTGGTGACCACGGAGCGGGATCTGGAGCCCTACAAGCAGAAGTTTGCCAAGGATCCCCGGGTGTTGGGCTGGTATAAAAACAAGGGCGACGGCACCCTGCTCAACGTGATCGCCAAGGCCAGGGTCACGGTGCTCATCGGCACCTCCGGACAGGCCGGCTGTTTTACCCGCTATATTATTCAGGCCATGCAGGGCAACAGCAGGCGGCCGGTCGTTCTGCCCCTGAGCAATCCCACCGAGAAGGCGGAGGCGACGCCCGAGGATATCTACAAGTGGACTTCCGGCAGTGCCCTGGTGGCGACGGGAAGCCCTTTTGCCCCGGTTTCCTGGGGGGGGGCGCCAATCCGCATCGGGCAGTGCAATAATGTTTTCGTTTTTCCCGGGGTGGGGCTGGGCGTTCTCGCCTCCGGCGCCAGGGAGGTGCTGCCGAAGTTTTTCACCGCCGCGGCGAAAGCGGTGGCCGCCCAGGTTGAAACCGGCGATCTCAGGAAGGGCATCCTCCTGCCGCCGGTGTCTGCCCTGCGCGAGGTGAGCCTGGCCGTGGCCAGGGCCGTCGGCGAGCTTGCCCTGCGGGAAGGTGAGGTCGGGCCCTGCCGGTTCAGCACCTACGGCCATGAGTACAAGCCGGAGCGGCTGGCGCAGCTCGTGGAGCTGATGCGCTGGTCACCCCGCTACCTGCCGCTGGTCGCCAAAAGCTCCTCCCCGGCTACAGAACTCCTCTTTTCTTCCAGAATTTGACCGCGCCCGGGTGCATGGGGGTAACGATGCCCCTGGTTCCGCTCCGGATGCCGATCTCCTTGAAGGCCTTCTGCTTTTTGCCCAGATGGGCGAGGCCTCGCTCCGAGTAGAGCGTGGCGAGGAGTTTGGCGACAATCTCCTCGTCGAGGTCGGCCCTGGCGACCAGGAGGGTGGAGTCCTGGAAGGTGGGGGTCGGTCTCTCCACCGCGAAATAGGTATGCGCCGGGATGCTCACCCTGGCGAAATAGGGATACTTCTTGTAAAAACCGCTCTTGCCTGCATCGGCGTCGAGGTTGACCAGATCAATGACATTCTTGGTCTGGGAGGCGATCATCACCGCCCCGCTGGGATAGGCGCTGAAGACCCAGAAGGCGTCGAGTTCGTTGTTGACAAAGGCCGTGGCCGCTTCGTTGTAGCCCATGGGACTCTGCTTGATTCTGTCCCAGATTCCCAGGTGGCGGAAAAAAAGCTCGCAGTTGGCATGCGCTCCCGAGCCGTGGTTGCCGACGCCGACCCTTTTGCCGGCCAGGTCCCTGGCGCTTCTGATGCCGGAATTCTTGCGCACCACCAGTTGGGCGGGCGCGCCGTAGAGGGAGGCAACGGCGAGGACCTTTTCGTATTTTTTCGTGTCGCCGGGGAGTTGGCCGTTGCGTCCCTGGTAGAGGTGGCCGGAATAGACCACCCCCAGGCTGGCCTTGCCCTGATCAATGGCCCGCAGGTTGTCCAGTGAGCCGGCCGATGGGCGGGCGATCAAGGTGAAGCTCTTCTCATCCCTGATTTTTTTGTAGGACTCAAGGGTTTCGGCAAGGATTTCGAAGGTGCCGCCGGCCGGACCGCCGACCATGAGAACCTTCTTCTTTTCCGCCCGCACAGGGGAGGCGAGGGTGAGAAATAGCAGGGAGCAGGCGGCAATGCGGCGGAGAAAAGAGCGTTTGTCGTTCATGCGGACCTGATTCCGGTAGTGTGGAGTGTTATTGAAGGCGGAACTCTTTTCTTGGTTCTCTGAAGAAAAATAGTACCGTACTTTCCCTTCCCGACGCAATCTTCTTGCTGGTTTCCTCGTAAATCACCCCTCCTCCCTCTGCCGAAACTTGCCGATCTCGGCGAGAAAGGCCTTGCCGTAGAGTTCGAGCTTGTGGGCTCCCACCCCGTGGATGGCCAGGAAGGCCTCTGCATCGCTGGGCAGGCTGGCGGCCATCTCCGCGAGCGCCCGGTCGCTGAAGATCACGAAGGGCGGCACCCCGGCCGCGTCGGCCAGGTTTTTGCGCAGGGCGCGCAGATTGGCAAAAAGCACCTGATCATACTCCAGGTTGCCGGACTCGCGGCGGGCGCTTTTCCCGGCAGTCAGGGGCTTGCTTCGCGGCAGGGCCATCCGCAGGGCCTGTTCCCCGCGCAGCAGGGGCTGGGCCGTGCCCTTCAGAGTGAGGACCGAATAGTTGCCGACGTCCTGTTCGAGATAGCCCTGCTGCACCAGGTGGCGCAGCAGGCTGCCCCAGTATTCCTGGCTTTTTTCCGCACCGATGCCGTAGGTGGAAAGCCGGTCGTGGCCAAGTTGCAGAAGCCTTTCGTTTCGGGAGCCGCGCAGGACGTCGATCACATGGCCCATCCCGAAACGCTGTCCGACCCGGTAGACGCAGGAGAGCGCCTTGCGGGCGTCTTCGGTCACGTCGACAAGCTCCGGCGGGTTGAGGCAGATGTCGCAATTGCCGCAGGGGTTGCGCAAGCGTTCGCCGAAATAGCCAAGCAGCACCTGGCGCCGGCAGGTCAGAGTCTCGGCAAAGCCCACCATGCTGTTGAGCTTGTGCAGCTCGATGCGCTTCTGCTCGGGGTTGCCGCTGTTTTCGATCAGGCCGCGGGCCACGGCGATGTCGCCGTAACCGAAGAGAAGCAGGGCTTCGGCCGCCAGGCCGTCCCGGCCGGCGCGCCCGGTTTCCTGGTAGTAGCCTTCGATGTTCTTGGGCAGGTCGTAGTGGACCACATAGCGGATGTTGGATTTGTCGATGCCCATGCCGAAGGCCACGGTGGCCACGATGATCCGCACCTCGTCGCGGAGAAAATCCTCCTGGACCCGGCCGCGCTCCGCCGGTGGCAGGCCGGCGTGATAGGCGGCCGCCCCGAAGCCCGCCGCGACAAGCTGGGCTGCCACCGATTCCACCCGTTTCCGGCTCAGGCAATAGACGATTCCCGCCTCGTTCCTGCGTTCCTTGAGAAAGGAGAGGAGCTGGCTGAAAGGTTTCTGTTTGGCCAGGACGGTGTAGCGGATATTGGGCCGGTCGAAGCCGGCAACGTAGGCCTGGGAAGGGGCAAGGCCAAGGCGGGCGAGAATGTCCTGGCGGGTGTGGGGCTCGGCCGTGGCGGTGAGGGCAATGAAGGGAATGTGGGGAAAGATCTGGCGCAGCTGGCCGAGCCTGCTGTATTCAGGCCGGAAATCGTGTCCCCACTGGGAAATGCAGTGCGCCTCGTCGATGGCGAAGAGGGCGATGGGGATCTCGCGCAGCCGTTCGACAAAGTCGTTGCCCAGCAAGCGTTCCGGCGCGATGTAGAGGAGATCGAGCTCGCCGTTGTGCAGCTGGGCAAGAACCCTGCGCGCCTCGGTGCTGTTCTGCGAGGAGTTGTAGAAGGCGGCCCGGACTCCGCAGCTCTTGAGGGCGTCCACCTGGTCCTTCATCAGGGAGATCAGCGGCGAGACCACGATGCCGACCCCTGGCCGGTGCAGGGCAGGGATCTGGTAGCAGAGCGATTTGCCGCCGCCGGTGGGCATCAGGACAAAGGCGTCCTCGCCGCGGATCAGCCCCTCGATGATCTCCTGCTGCGGAGGCCGGAAGGAGTCGTAACCGAATATTTTTTTCAGTGTTTCCTGGGGATTGCTGAACATTGGGCAGTGATGGCTCCCGTACGGTTGTTGATTCCCTGCTGTGTGCAGGGTGGAAACTTTACCGCAATTTTGCGGGTCATGCCTGTTAAAAAAATGGGAACGCGCAGGCTTCATGGTCGCAAGTCCTTCTCAACCGCTCTCCCTGCTTGCCCTTCGCCTTATCCGGTGGGCCGCGTCGGGCTTGCCGCTGTTTTTTCATTGCATTTCCTTACGCTCCGGGGATAATTGCTTTTTTCGTCACGACCCTTTTTTCCCTTTCCGTGAGTGCGGCTGATGAGTGTTTTCGAAATCATGATGCTGGTCTGCTTCGGCGCCGCCTGGCCTTTTTCGCTCTATCGCTCCTGGCGGAGCCGCAGCAATGCCGGGAAAAGCCTCTTCTTCCTCTGCGTGGTTCTGGCCGGCTATATTTCCGGGCTCCTGCACAAGCTGTTCTACAGCTTCGACCAGGTTATTTTTCTCTACCTGCTGAACGGCCTCATGGTGGCGGGCGATATCCTCCTCTATTTCCGGAACCGAAAACTCATGCGTGGCGCGCCTCCGGTCGGGCGGTGAGCCATGCCCGCTCTTCCCCGCTATCTTTCCCTCCAGGCAAGCGGCGAGCTGAAATGGCGCCGGGAGAGGGCTCTTTCCCTTCTCGCCTCCTGCCGGCTCTGCCCGCGGCAGTGCGGAGCCAACCGGCTGGAGAACGAACAGGGCTTTTGCCGGACCGGACGCTGGGCTGTGACTGCCGGCTCTGCCCCCCATTTCGGGGAGGAGCGGCCCCTGGTGGGGGCGGGTGGCTCGGGAACCATCTTTTTTTCGCATTGCAACCTGGGCTGCGTTTTCTGCCAGAACTACGAAATCAGCCATCTCGGCCAAGGGGTGGAGACAACCCCGGGCCAGCTCGCCGCCATGATGCTGAGCCTGCAGAAGCAGGGCTGTCACAACATCAATCTGGTCACCCCCAGCCATGTGGTGGCGCAGATCCTCGAGGCCCTGCCCCTGGCAATCGAGGCCGGCCTGCGCCTGCCTCTGGTCTTCAACACGAGCGGCTATGACTCTGTCGAGACCCTGACCCTGCTTGACGGCGTCATCGACATCTACCTGCCCGATTTCAAGTTCTGGGACCGGGCCAGCGCCAAGCGCTTGGCCGGGGCCCCGGATTATCCGGAGCGGGCCCGGGCCGCCATCCTGGAGATGCACCGGCAGGTGGGCGATCTGGTCGTCAACGAGGAGGGGCTTGCCGAGCGCGGCCTTCTGCTCCGTCATCTGGTCATGCCGGGTGGCCTGGCGGAAACCGGCGGGATCTTGAGGTTCATTGCCGAGGAAATCTCGATAAACACCTATGTGAATGTCATGGACCAGTACCGTCCCTGCGGCGAGGCCCAGGCCTTTCCGCCCCTCGACCGGAGCCTGCGTGCCGAGGAGTATCAGGAGGCGCTGTGCCTTGCCCATACGGCAGGGCTGCGCCGCCTGGACGAGCGGGATTTCGAAAGGGTGCTGCGGGCCCTGGGCATCATCTGACGCAGAATGCGCCTTGACAAGCAGAAGGCTTTCAGTTAAATCTGCGATCCATACCTCAGGCGCTCGGAGACGAGCTGAAAAGGGAACCCGGTGCGAATCCGGGACGGGCCCGCCGCTGTGATCGGGGACGAGTTCCGCAGAATGCCACTGTTGTTAAAAACGGGAAGGCGCGGAGCAAGGATGATCCGAGAGTCAGAAGACCTGCCGGGAGGGATTTGGAGCGGACCGCCGTGGACGAGCGGCCGCGGATGATCTTGCGAGGATAGCATTGGGAAATCCCCGGATCGATTCAATATCGGTCCGGGGATTTTTTTTTGCCCGGGCCCCAGCGTGACAAGGAGGTTCCCGTGGCAATACCGGAAAAAATTTTTGACAGGCTCACCCTCTTTCGCATCAGGGATTGGGATGTTTTCCTGGCCGCTCTACGTGGCTGCCTCGATCCGGGGAGGATGCAAAAATGAAGAAACGCACTGCAGCGGCGGTACTGGTTGCGGCCATGGCGCAGGCGGGCCAGGCAGCGGCGGCGGAAGCGGTTGCCCGGCTTGAGGAGGTGGTGGTGACCGCCACCCGGACCGAGACCGCGGCAAACAGGGTCGGCGGGGCCTCGGTCACCGTGATCACCCATGAGGAAATCGTCGCCAGGCAGCAGGCCACCGTGGAGGAGGTCCTCAAGGGCGTGCCCGGCCTCGATATCGTCGCCAACGGCGGCCTCGGCACCAACAGCAGTGTTTTTCTGCGCGGCGCCGATTCCAAGAACACCCTGATCCTGGTGGACGGAATCATGTTCAACGATCCCTCCTCCGCCAACCGCAACGCCAATATCGCCAATCTGACCACCGACAATATCGAGCGCATCGAGGTCGTCCGGGGGCCGATGAGCGTCCTCTACGGCAGCAACGCCACGGCCGGCGTGATAAATATCATCACCCGGAAGGGCGCCGGCAAGCCGGAAAGCACCTTCGGCGTCGAGGCCGGATCGTACCAGACCTGGAAACTCCACGGCGGCAGCCGCGGCAGCCTGGAACGCCTCGACTACTCCTTCGCTGTCTCGCGGCTCGAAAGCGGCGGCTTTTCGACGGCCAACGACGACAACGACCGCATCCCCCACGCCGGCAACACCTCGGAGGAGGACGGCTGGCAGAACAGCACCCTCTCCGGCCGTGTCGGCTATGCGCTGACCCCGGATTTCGAGTTGGTCGCCGCCCTGCGCTATCTCGATTCCGAGGTCGAGGAGGATGATTACGGCAGCGGCTACACCGGGGACCGTTTTTCCTCCTCCTGGCCGCCGGTGGCCGAGCCGGATGGCCGCAAGGAACGCCATACCGACTCCGAACAGCTCGTCGGCCGGGTCGAGGCCAGGAATTCCCTTTGGGACGGCCTGCTCAGCTCGAACCTCTATTCGCAGCTCTCCCGCCATGACCGGCTCAACCATGACAACGACGGGGTAGAGTCCTACGATTATCTGGGCAGGTCCCGGGAGACCGGCTGGCAGGGCACCCTGGCCGTGAGCGAGGCAAACGATCTCAGCATGGGCGTCTCCCTGTATGAGGAGAAGATGGAGAGCCGCTCCTCGGGCATCGGCGCCCAGGATTCCCAAACAGGGAGTGTCTGGGCTCAGGAGCAGATCAGCCTCTGCGGCGGTCTGGACCTGGTCGCCGGCCTGCGCTACGACGATCATGACCGTTTCGGCGGCAAAACCACCTATCGGCTCGCCCCTTCCTGGCTCACCGACTCCGGCACCCTGTTCAAGGCCAGTTACGGCACCGGCTTCCGGGCGCCGTCGCTCTATGAATTGTATTCCTTCTACGGCAATGTCGATCTCGACCCCGAAGAAAGCAGGGGGTGGGACGCGGGGATTGAGCAGGAACTGGCCGAGGGCAGGGTTCTTTGCGGCATCACCTATTTCGCTCTCACCTTCGCGGAGCGGATCGATTACGACTTTCTGACTTCCAGGTACCAGCAGTTGCCCGGAGATACCAGGACAAAGGGCGTGGAAACCTTCCTTCGCTGGCAGCCGGTCCAAAGCCTTACTCTGCAGGTGAACCACACCTATACCGATACCAGCGACCAGGACGGGAAGCGGCTGGCCCGTCGGCCCCTGCACAAGATGGGGCTTGGCGGCGAATACCGGCAGGGCAGGGCCCGTTTCAACGCGGATCTGCTCTGGGTCGGCGAGCGGGACGAGCGGGGAGCCCGGGATCTGAACGGCGCTCCGGTAACCACCCTGGCTTCCTATGCCGTGCTCAATCTGGCCGCCAGCTACGACCTCAGCGAGACGGTGCAGCTCCATGGCCGCATCGACAACTTTTTCGACAAGGAGTACGAAGAGGCCTGGAGCTACGCCACCCCAGGCCTTTCCGCCTATGCCGGGGTCAGGTTGAAATTTTAGGCCATTTGGGCAGGCTCCCGCTTCTTGCCGGAGGCGGGAGCCGTTTGGAGGAGATGAGATGATGAGGCCGCAATCGAAGAAGATCGGCGCCTGCCTGCTGGCTGGACTGCTTTGCTGCCTGCTGCACGCGCCGAGCGCCCTGGCCTGGCCGGTGGCGGGCACGGACAGCAGCGGTCAGGAATATACCATTGACCAGCGGCCGGAGCGGGTTGTCTGCCTGGTGCCTGAGATCAGCGAGATCCTTTTTGCCATCGGCGCCGATGCGTCCCTAGTCGGCATCACCCACCATACGGTGGCCCCGGCCGCCGCTGCCGCTAAAAAGGTGGTGGGCGGTTTTTTCGCGCCCAGCAGTGAGGAAATCGCAAAGCTTGCCCCCGATCTCATCATTGCCGCGGATCTGCACCAGGAGGTGCGGGCCCGCTTCCAGGGCAAATGCCGGATCCTGACCCTGAACGTCACCGGCATCGACAGCGCTTTTGCCCGCATCGCGCTTTTGGGCCGGATATTCGGGCGCGAGGAGGCGGCGGCGGGGGTGGTCGCCGAAAACCGGGCGCAGCTGGCCTTGATCGCCGAAAAAGTTGCCAGGATTCCGGCCGAAAGGCGGCAGCGGGCCGTCCGGCTCATGGGCAGCGACGCGCTGCTGGTGCCGGGAGATGATTCCTTTCAGAACGACTTCATCCGGGCCGCCGGCGCGATTCCGCCTCAATTCGGGAAAAAGGGCAAGATCGTCGCCGTGAGCCCTGAGGAGTGGCAGCGCTTTGATCCGCAGGTGGTTTTCGGCTGCGGGAGCGAGCAGCCCGCGATCCTGGCGGAAGAGGGGGTAAGGGAGGTGAGCGCCTTGACAAACAACGCCTATCTCTCCTTTCCCTGCGATTTCACCTGCCGGGGCGGGGTCAACATCGGCAACTTTGTCTCCTGGCTTGCGGCCCGCATCTATGCCGAGGAATTTTCCGATCAGGAAGCGCAGGTGCGCCCGGACCAGGTGCTTGCCCAACGTCCTGTCGCCCTGGATCTTCCCTATGTGCGCCGGGCCAGGATAGTGGAAAGCAGCATCCGGGACTTTCCCAACCGCACCCTGCTCATCGATTTCACCACACCCCAGAGCATCCTTTCCACCCTGGAGGGCCCGCGCGCCGCTGTCCTCACCGTGGGCAACCATTATTTCCCGGCTCCCACCTGGGGATTGGGCCACGCCGAGGGCATCGAGGGGCTGCGGAACCGCACCCATGCCGTCCTGGGGCAGGAGAGGGAGAAGACCAGCCTGCTCTTCACCGGCGCGGACATGGAAAACCTGGCCATCAGCCGGCAGAGTTTCCGGGAGATGACTGTCCACGCCCTGGTCACGGCCGGGGTGAGTTCCAACGCGGTGCGCATGGCCCGGGATCTGGGCAATTACTACGAACCCGGCACCATCAATGTCCTGCTCATGACCAACATGCGGCTTTCGCCTCGGGCCATGAGCCGGGCCCTGATCAGCGCCACCGAAGGAAAGAGCGCGGCCCTGGCCGACCTGGACATCCGCAGCACCTCCTTGCCCAACCTGCAGGCCACTGGCACCGGCACCGATAACATCCTGGTGGTGCAGGGCGAGGGAAAGGCCATCGACAACGCCGGCGGCCATTCGAAAATGGGGGAGCTCATCGCCCGGGCGGTGTATGATGGGGTGCTGGAGGCGGTGGCCAGGCAGAACGGCATCACCAGGGAGCGCTCCATCTTTGCCCGGTTGGCCGAGCGGCAGATCAGCCTCTGGCGCCTTCTGCCGGAGGAGCTTGCCCAGTGCGGCCTGGAGAGGGCCGCGGCCATTGCCGCGGTGGAGAGGCGGCTGCTCGCGCCCCAATACGCCGGATTCATGGCCGCCGCTTTCGCGGCCAGCGATGCCGAACAGGCCGGGCTGCTCACCGACCTGCAGTCTTTTGCCGAGTGGGGCAGGGTGATCAGCGCCTCGATTGCGGGCAGCGATCCTGGCGCCGCCCCGAACCGCCTTGCCCCGGGCGGTCTGCCGCCGGTACTTGCCATTGCCTTTGAATCCCTGCTGAACGGGGTGTGCGCGGAAACGGCCGCCCAGTAAGGAAGGAGCCCATCATGCTGCAACTTTTCATCGACGGCGGCCCGGTCATGTATCCGCTGCTGCTCTGCTCCGTCATCGTCCTCACCGTGATCCTCGAACGGATCTTTTTCTGGCTGGGGGTCGAGACAAGCCGGAACCGCAAGCTGCTCGACGAGGTCATGGAGCTCTGCCAGCAGGGCGACTGGGAGGAGGTGCGCCGCCGGGTGCACGGTTCCCGCGATTATGTGATCCGCATCCTGATCAGCGGGATAGTGCATCGGGAGTTTTCCATGGGCAAGGCCATGGAGGCCGCGGCTGACGACGAGATCAAGCACATGCGCCGCTTCATGGGGGTGCTCGACACCATGATCACCGTGGCGCCGCTTTTGGGAATCTTCGGCACGGTCACCGGCATCATCGGCTCCTTCGAGGCTCTGGGGGCAGCCGGCATCGAGCAGCCGCAGGCCGTCACCGCCGGCATTGCCCAAGCCCTGATCACCACGGCGGCTGGGCTTGGCATCGCCATCTTCTCGGTATTCCCCTACAATTATTTCACGGCCAGGATCGAAACGGCGGCGCATGAGATGGAAAAGTACGCCACCAGTCTGGAGATCGTCTACGAAAAGAAGGTGAAGCCGGTGGAGAGCCTGGGAGGCCAGCGATGAAGGTCGACCTGCCTGTCCGGCGCAAGGCCCGCATCGAGATGCTGCCGCTCATCGACATCGTTTTCCTGCTGCTGGTGGTCTTCATCTACGCCATGCTCTCCATGGCCGTGCACAAGGGGCTGCCGGTGCGGCTGCCGCAGTCGGCCGCAGTCGAGCTGGAACAAAAAATGACCCTTTCGGTTACCGTCCAGCAGAAGGGGGAGGATACGGTTCTGGCCGTCGACAACGCCCAGGTGGCCCTGGGGGAGCTCAGCGAGGTGCTGGCGGCCCGTGCCCAGGGAATGGAGGGGGCGGAAACCGGGGTGCTGCTTTTTGCCGACAGCGCAATCAGCTACCAGCAGCTTTTTTTGGTGCTGGACCGGATCAGAAAGGCTGGTCTGCGCAATGTTTCCCTGCAGGCCGAGCAGCTTGCGGCGCCATGAACCGTCTGCTGGTGGCGACCGGCCTGGCCGTGGGCTTCCACGCCTCCCTTCTTGGCCTGGCTTTTGAAGGAAGCCGACCTCTGCTCGGACCGAGGCCCTTGCCCGGCAGCCTGGCTGTCAGCCTGACTTACCGGGAGCCTGCCGTACCTGCCGGCGAAAAGCCCCTGCCTGCTCAGAAGCGGCAACCCGAGCCGGAGCCGCCCCGGGTCGTGGCCAAGGCCTCGGACCGGCCCAGACAGGTGGCCGTGGCGGCGTCGGCTGCGGAGGTGAGGGCCGAGCTGCCAGCCGCGCCGTTCGAGGCGACAAGTCCGGAGAGCGGCGAGGCGTCCGGGCAAGAGGTGGTCGAGGAGGCGCCCGTGGCCGGGCCGGAGGTTTCGTCGGGGCTGGTCAGGGCCGAACCCGTCTATGCGAGCAATCCGTCGCCCCGCTATCCCCGGCTTGCCAGGCAACGGGGTTGGCAGGGGGTGGTGGTGCTGGAGGTTTTTGTCGATGCCGGAGGCCGGGCCGGGGAGGTGCGGGTGGGCGAGAGCTGTGGTCATGGCCTTCTCGACCGGGCCGCCCTCGACGCCGTCCGGGAGTGGCGTTTTGCGCCGGGGCAGGAAGCCGGGCGCCCTGTCGCCATGTGGGTGCGGGTGCCGGTGCGCTTCGAATTGCGCGAGGGGGAGTGATTGCGGTGAAGGCAGCGATGCCAAAAAAACGGCGGGGCCTGGTGCTGGCGGCTCCGGCCAGCGACAGCGGCAAGACCCTGGTGAGCCTTGGCCTCGGCGCCGCCCTGGCGGCCCGGGGGGAGGCGGTGCAGTATTTCAAGTGCGGCCCCGACTTCATCGATCCCACCCTGCATCAGCTGGTGAGCGGTCGGGTTTCCCGCAACCTGGATCTTGCCATGTGCGGGGACGCTTTTGTCCGGCAGACCTTTGCCCGCCACAGCACTGCCGATTTCGTCATCGTCGAAGGGGTGATGGGCCTCTTCGACGGAGGGGCGGCCAGCACCGCCGCCCTGGCGCGGGCCCTGCAGCTGCCGGTGCTCCTGGTGGTGGATGGCTCCGCCTGCGCCGAGAGCAGTGCCGCCCTGGTGCACGGCTTCGAGAGCTTCGATCCGGCTCTTGCCGTCTCCGGGGTCATCTTCAACCGGGTGGGCAGTGCCGGCCATTACCGGCTGCTCAAGGAGAGTGTCGAGGCCCATTGCCGGGCCACGGTGGTGGGCGGCATCCCCCGCCATGAGGACTTCCTGGTGCCCGGCCGCCACCTTGGCCTCCACATGGGCCAGGACGGGGTGCTCTTCCCTGAGCGGCTGCGGCGGATTGGTGCTCTTGTCGCCAGCCATCTCGATTTTGCCCGGCTACGAGCCGCGGCTGCCTTGCTGTCGGACCCCCCCGGGCTCGAAGCCGCGGAGGATGAGAGCTCCATTCCGTCCCGGGTGCGGATCGGAGTCGCCAGGGATGCGGCCTTCTGTTTTTACTACGAGGACAACCTCGACCTGCTGCGGGCCGCCGGTGCTGAGCTGGTTTTTTTCAGCCCCCTCGCAGACAGCCGTCTGCCTCCCGATCTGGCCGGGCTCTACCTCGGCGGTGGCTATCCGGAGCTGCACGGTGCGACCCTGGCCGCCAATCGCTCCCTGCGGGAGCAGATCCGCAGCCGGGCCGCCGCCGGCCTTCCGGTCTATGGCGAGTGCGGCGGCTTCATCTATCTCTGTGAGGCGGTGCGCACGGCGGACGGGGCGGAATACCCCATGGCCGGAGTCTTCCCGGTGCGGGCCCGCATGCGGGAACGCCTGGTCCGCCTTGGCTATTGCCGGGCCAGGGTCGGCGCAAATACACTGTGGCCAGCCGGCCTCGAGCTGGCCGGCCATGAATTTCACTATTCGGAGACAGAGCCCATGCCCGCTTCCATCCCAAGGGCCTATATCCTCGATGACGGCAGGGAGGAGGGATACTGCCTGCACAATACCCTGGCAGGCTATCTGCACCTGCATCTGGGGGCCACCCCAGAGGCTGCCCGCCATTTTGTCGAGTTCTGCCGAGGGCATGCCCGGAAAGGGGAGGGGCGGGGATGAAGAGCCGGCGCCTTTTTCTGCTTCTCGCCCTTGCTTCCCTGCTGCTTGCCGGCCAGAGCCGGGCCGCGACCCTGGTGGATCAGACCGGCCGCACCGTGCGGGTTCCCGACGATCCCCGGCGCATTGTCTCTCTGATGCCGAGCCTCACCGAACTGGTCTTTGCCCTGGGGCAGGGGGAGAGGATCATCGCGGTCACCCAGTACAGCGACGATCCCCCGCCCGTGCGGACGCTGCCCAAGGTGGGCTCCTATGTGCACCTTGATCTGGAGCGCATCGTGGCCCTCAAGCCGGATCTGTGCCTGGCCTACCGGGACGGCAATCCCAAGCATATGATCGATCGCCTGGAGGCTCTGGGGATTCCGGTTTACGCCTTTGATCCGCGCAGCCTCGAGGGGATTATGGATTCCATCTCCCGCCTTGGCGCAATAGTGCAGGCCGAGGGCCGGGCCGCCGAGCAGGTCTCGGCCATGCGGCAGCGGCTTGCCGGAGTGGAGGCCAGGGTGGCGCGATTTTCCCGGAGGCCCCGCGTCTTTTTTCAGATCGACGCGACGCCCCTGGTCTCGGCCGGCACCGATACCTTCATCCACAAGCTCATCACCCGGGCCGGCGGCGTCAATCTCGCTGCGGGCAGCACCCCCTATCCCCGTTATTCCTGGGAGGATGTGCTGCTCATGGCCCCGGAGGTGGTGATCGTCACCTCCATGGCCGGCGGCTACAGCGAGGAGGAGCTCAAGGCAGGCTGGCGCAAGTGGCCGCAGGTTCCGGCAGTGCGCGATAACCGTATTCATGTGGTGAGCGCCGATCAGTTCGACCGCCCCACCGAACGCCTGCTGGACGGCCTGGAGAAACTGGTGGAAATCCTGCATCCCCAGGAGGGCATCCGTGTCCGCTAGTCCGAGCCTGCGTGCCCGCCAGCTGGCCGTAAGCCTCCTGCTTGCCCTGCTGTTGGCGGCAGCCGGCCTGCTGGCCATGGTCTTCGGCTCCTCAGGCCTGGACCTCGCCACCACCCTCACCGCCCTTTGGGCCCCGGAACAGGCAGAGCCCACGGCACGGGCCATAGTCTGGCAGATCCGGCTGCCCAGGATCCTTCTGGCCGCGGTGGTCGGGGCCACTCTCTCCCTGGGAGGCCTGGTTTTTCAGGCCCTGCTGCGCAACCCGCTGGCCGAACCCTATATCCTCGGCATCTCCGGCGGCTCCGCGGTCGGAGCCATCGGCGGCATGCTGCTGGGGCTCACCATGTTTCCGGGGGTGACGGTTGCGGCCTTCCTGGGCAGCATGGTCACCCTGGCCCTGGTGCTCCTCCTGCCGGCAAGTCGTGCCGCCACGGGCAAGGATTCGCTGCTCTTGGGCGGGGTCATGGTCAACGCCTTCTGCAGCGCGGTGATCACCTTTCTGATTTCCCTTTCCCAGGAGAGCACCCAGGTCCATCACATTCTTTTCTGGCTGATGGGTGACTTTTCCATGCTCAAGAGCGAGCAGCTGCCCATCCTCCTCCTGATCCTGCCCTGCCTGGCCCTTATCTTCGTGATGGCCCGGCCGATGAATCTGCTCCTCCTGGGTCGGGAAAGCGCCTCGGCCCTGGGAGTCAATGTGCAGCGGGTCAGGGTGCTGCTCCTTGTGGCCACATCCTTCATGGTAAGCCTGGTCGTCTGTCAGTCGGGCCTGGTCGGTTTCGTGGGCCTGGTCATTCCCCATATCTTCCGGCAGCTTCTTGGTTCCGATCACCGGCTGCTGGCGCCGGCCTGCGTTCTGGGCGGCGGCGCTTATCTGGTCTTCTGCGATCTCCTGGCCCGGATGCTTTCCAAGACCGGCGAGATGCCGGTGGGCATCGTCACCGCCCTGATCGGCGCGCCGCTTTTCATCTTCCTGCTCTGGAGGGCCAGGCGATGAGCGTTGTCCGGGTGCGTGGCCTCAATCTCCATTACGGCCACCAACAGGTTCTCAGGGATCTTTCCCTGGCAATCGAGAAGGGGGAGTTTTTCGTGGTGATCGGCCCCAACGGCAGCGGCAAGACAAGTCTGCTCAAGGTGCTGGCCCATCTGCTGAAGCCGGCCGGCGGCAGCGTGGAGCTCCTCGGCAAACCGCTCTTTGCCTACGGCCGGGGCGAGCTGGCCCGGTGCCTTGCTTTGGTCCCCCAGCAGATGCCGCTGGATTTCCCTTTCACTGTCAGGGAGACGGTGCTCATGGGGCGCAGCCCGCATCTGGGTCTGCTGGGGGTGGAAGGCCGGCAGGACCATGCCCTGGCCCGGGAGGCCATGGACTTCACCGGGGTGCGCCATCTGGAAGACCGGCGCCTTGACCAGCTCTCCGGCGGCGAGCGGCAGCGGGTCATTATTGCCCGGGCCATCTGCCAGCAGCCGCAGGTCATCCTCCTCGACGAGCCGACCGCCTCGCTGGATCCCGCTCACCAGGTTCACATCATGGATCTGCTGGAGCGTCTCCGGCAGGAGCAGGGGATCACCGTGGTGATGGTTTCCCATGACCTCAACCTGGCGGCCCTGTATGCGGACAGGCTGCTTCTCCTCAGGGAAGGCGAGGCCTTGACCGTGGGAAGCCCCCGGGAGGTGCTGACCGTCGGCACGCTGCGCCACTGCTTTGGTTGTGAAATGCTGGTGGATCTCCGCGGCCTTGACGGAATTCCCCGGATAACGCCCTTGCCGGGCAAGTATCTGCCCCGCTGACCGACCCTCCTTCTGGCGCCTGCAGGCGGAATTTGCCACTCCCCCCTTGAATTTTCACGCTTTCCCTGTCAGTCTGTCAGAGGACCGCCGCAAGCGTTGGCCGGTCAGGATCCCGTTTGCCGGCCTCAATGGCGAAGAGGAATAAAATCGTAATGCTCGAAGGGTATTTGGCACATATCGCCCTGCTGGTCCTTGTCGGCGTCATCACCTTTCTTTTTTTCCGGGTGCGCAAAACGGTGCAGCGTTTCGAGGCCGGGCAGATCGCCCGGCAGCTCGACATGCTGGAGGAATTGCGGCAGCGGGATGAGTTCCTTCTTGTCGACGACACAGGCAGGACTCTGCTCATGCAGGCGGTGATCCAGGGCTTTGAGGAAGGGGTTGAACATATCCTGGTCCGGGCGAGTCGCGAGGCGGTGAACCTTGCCACCAGCGATGGCACCACCGCCCTGCACTATGCCATTGCCCAGGGCAATCCTGCCATCGTTTCCCGCCTGCTCAGCGTCGGGGCCGACGCCAATGCGGTGGACGCCGCCGGTCGTACTCCCCTCTGGCTTGCCGCCCATAAAGAGGATGCGCGGGTTGTTGCCCTGCTGCTCGACTACCATGCCAATCCCGACTCTCCGGTCGGCAGGCAGGAGATGACTCCGCTGATGGTGGCAGCCAGGGCTGGCAGGCGCGCTGTGGTCGCGGTTCTTCTCGAGCGGGGTGCGGATCCTCTGCTGGTCTCGAAAGCCGGGAAAACCGCCGCGGAGTATGGCCGGGAAAATCTGGCCGCGAACATGGGGGACCAGGTGGACCAGAACCGGCAGCTCAACGAGATGGTCCTGCGCCTGGAGGAGGCAGTGCAAAAAGGCGGGATGGGCCGCTCTTTTTTTCCGGAAAAGAACGGGGAGTGATAAAAAAATATCCGTTTTCCTGCAAGAGTGCGTTATAGAAACAGAGGGATTTGCCTTTTTGACTGACCATGGTGAGGTTGCGGCTTTTGGGGGGCGAGCAATGGTGATTTATGTCTATGACGAGAAAAAGGGTTTGCTGAATTTGACCCAGGCCACCACCGTTGAGTATTACGGTAAATCACCGCGCAGGCAGGGCCTGGCCACCGGCGGCACCATGCTTCTCCTCTCCTATGCCGACGGCAGCCGTTTTCTGGTCTACGGCATTACCTTGAACGATCTCCATCTCATGATCTCCCAGGGCAAGGACAGAACCATACTCCGCAAATGGGAGAAGATCAGCTCCCTGCCCGACGTGACCCTGAGTTTCGAGTAGGGGTTGTCTCTTATTCCCTTGTGTCTTAATGCTGTTTTTTTTATGTTTCTGACCGCAGCTGCCCATTCAGCTCCATCTCTTCGCCCTTGACAGTTGACATCTGTTTTTTTATAGTTGTCAGTTCTTCAGGTTCCGCAAGATTCAGTACACTGGCCTGATTTCACTGTCTTGGCGGGATTCCGCCGAGGTTCTTTTCTGGCGAACGGCCCCGGTTTCTTATGAAGGAAAAAGCCAAGCGCAGATATATCCAGCTGGCAATGGCGCCGCTGGTCCCGCTGGTGATTGTGGGCGGATATTTCTCGGCTCTTTTCGGCTATATCGCCATCGCCATGCTGCTTTTCATGCTCACCCTTTCCCTTTTCCGCGGCCGTTTTTACTGCGGCTGGTTTTGCGCCATGGGCGCCTTCCATGAACGCTGGCTTTCCCGGCTCAGCCGTAAGAGAGATATCCCCGCCCTTTTCAAGCAGGAGTGGTTCCGCTGGCTGGTCTTTGCCCTGATGATGGGCCTGCTTTTTTCCCGTCTGCTCCTGAGCGGCGGCGATCCTGAAAAAGTCGGTGCGGTTTTCGTCATGATGTGGACCATCGCCACCTCCCTGGCCGTCGGCATCGGCCTGATCTGGAAGCCCCGGTCGTGGTGCAGCTTTTGCCCCATGGCCTCCTTTCAGGCGCTGCTCTCCCCACGCACCTACCGGCTGCAGGTCACCACGGGCTGCAAAGGGTGCGGAATCTGTCAGCAGGTCTGTCCCATCGGGACCTTCCCTGGGTCCTGCCGGGATGCTGGCTTCATCCGGAGCGTTGCCTGCATGCGTTGCGGGAATTGCGTGGAAAACTGTCCGGCGCAGGCCCTCTTTTTTCAGGGGCAGGCCAGGGAGGAGGTGCGCAGGGGAAGGGAGATCGAGCTTCCCGCCTCTTGCGGGCGTTAGGATAACCCCGAAAAAAGCGAGATTGACTCGACAGGCTGGCGAAAATGTTCTTTTTCGCCAGCCTGTCGTCGTTTCAGGGCAGGATTCTCTCCATTATTCCGCGGGGGCGAGCTGGGGAAAACGCTGGTTCAGGGTCTTGTTCCAGAGCGTGACCTGATCCCTGGTTTTTTCCATGAGCGCAGCCGTGTCTCCCTCGATGGTGACGGCGGAGATGACGTCGCCCTGCCGGATGCTGTCCACCACTTCCTGGTCTTTTTCTCCGACGATCTCCCCGAATACCGCATGTTTTCCGTCGAGCCAGGGGCAGGGCACATGGGTGATGAAGAACTGGCTGCCGTTGGTGTTGGGTCCGGCGTTGGCCATGGAGAGGATGCCTGGCTTGCTGTGCCGGAGCGCCGGGGCGAATTCGTCGGCAAAGTCGTAGCCCGGGCCCCCGGTGCCGTTCCCCTTGGGGCAGCCGCCCTGGACCATGAAATCGGCGATGACCCGGTGAAATTTGTTGCCGTTGTAAAAGCCCCGGCGGGCGAGGTTGACGAAATTCGCCACGGTGCAGGGAACCTGTTCGGCGAAAAGCCTCAGGGTGATGGTGCCTTTGCTGGTCTCTATTTTTGCGCTGATCTCGCTCATGATGCTTCCTTTATCTGGAGGGATTGGGAGATGTTTTTTTTTCACTGCAGAAGGGCGGCGACAATGGCGTCACCCATGGCTGCGGTGCCGATGGCCTTCTCTCTGTTTACGGCGATGTCCGGGGTATGGATGCCGGCATCGAGCACCCGGGTGATCGCCCCCTCGATGGCCGCCGCCGCCGCGCCCTGACCAAGACTGAAGCGCAGCATCATGGCGGCGGAGAGGATCTGGGCGATGGGGTTGGCGATGCCCTTGCCGGCGATGTCCGGGGCGGAGCCGCCGGCCGGCTCGTAGAGGCCGAAGCCTTTCTCGTTGAGGCTCGCCGAGGCGAGCAGGCCCATGGAGCCGGTGATCATCGCGCATTCGTCGGAGATGATATCGCCGAACATATTGCCGCAAAGCATGACGTCGAACTGGTGCGGATTGCGGACGAGCTGCATGGTGGCGTTGTCGACGTAGATGTGGTTCAGGGTGACGTCCGGATATTCCCTGGCCACCTCAATGACCACCTCCCTCCAGAGCACCATGGTGGTGAGCACATTGGCCTTGTCCACCGAGGTGACGATTTTCCGGCGCAGCCTCGCTGCCTCAAAGGCGCGGCGGGCGATGCGCTCGATCTCCCACCGGTGGTAGACCATGGTGTCGTAGCCTTTTTCGTTGGCGCCGCTGCCTTCGCGTCCCTTGGGCTGGCCGAAGTAGATGCCGCCGGTGAGCTCCCGCACGCAGAGAATGTCAAAGCCGTCTCTGACGATGTCCGCCCGCAGGGGGCTTGCCGCGGCCAGCGATTTGAAGACTTTGGCCGGACGGAGGTTGCAGAAGAGCTCGAAATGCTTGCGCAGGGGCAGAAGGGCGGCGCGTTCCGGCTGCTGGGCCGGGGGCAGGGATTCCCACTTGGGACCGCCCACGGAGCCGAAGAGGATGGCGTCGCTCTCCTCGCAGATCTTCAGGGTTTCTGCCGGCAGGGCCTGGCCATGGTTGTCGATGGCGCAGCCTCCCACGTCGGCGTGGCGGTATGCCAGGGCAAAGCCGAATTTCTTCTGGGCGGCGTCCAGAACCTTGATGGCCTCCTGCATGACTTCCGGGCCGATGCCATCACCGGCCAGTACAGCAATCTTTTTCATTGGCGGAACCTCTCGGAATATTTGCGGCAAAGTAGACAGGGTTTCGGGTTTTTCCGTTCAGGGGCAACAACATACCTGATCAGGGCAAAAAAACGCAAGATCAATGTGGTTGCCCCGCCCGAAAGGGGCTTTCCCGCGACGAGGGGCACTCCGGAGGGCGCGTTCCCTCAGGCAGGGTAGCTGATGAAGAGCAGCGAGCCTTGCTTCTCCACGGGATATCGGCTCAGAGCGCTTTGCGCCGGCCCGCTTTTGACCCTGCCCTCAAGGTCGAAGCTGCCGCCATGGCCGCTGGCGCAAAAAAGTCTTCCCTGCTCGGGCAGCAGCACTTCGTAGCCGGCGTGGGGGCATTCCGAGGAGAGGGCCGCAAATTCCCTCTCCGAGACGCGGATGATCAGCAGGGGCTTCCGGCCCGGGCCGAACTCGATCCTGACGCCGTTGCCCGCGAAGGCGAGCCCTCGGAAGCGTGGTTCGGTCAGATCGAGGCGGAGGCGTCCTTTTTCGATATGCAGGCCGACCAGCTCCGCGTCCTTTTCCACCTTCTCCGAACGGCAGCCACAGGCAAGGGGACCGAAGGCGGAAATCGTCACCAGGAGCCTGCCGGTATCGGCAAGAAATTTTCTGCGACTCTTTTTTTTCATCGCCATGGCCTCCATCTTGCCGAAGAAAAGCTGGGAAACGCTTTGCCCTTGACAGCGGGGTGCTGAATTGCGGTTAATGAATAAGGTGCTCTCCGCCCTTGCCAGGGGTGGGAAGCCACAGACCGTGCTCGCACTTTCCGGGATCTCCGCTCTTGGTCGAGAACGCTTTCATTCGACATGATATGGCAGGAATAAAAAAAAATATAGAGAGCATCAAGCCGGCGGTCCTGATTCCCCTCGCCATCGCCCTGGTTCTTCTGCTTTCCGCCTCCCTCTATGGGATGCGCTGGGTGCAGCAGCAGAACAGCAATGACCGCCTGCGGGCAGAGGCGAGCCAGGCCAGGCAGCTTTTTCAATCCTTCCTGGCCGAGCGGGCCGAGGTCGCGAGGGTGCTTCTTCAGCGCTACCTGGCGGACTCTGACCTGCGGGATGCCTTTCTCGCCAGGGACAACGAGGCATTGCACACCGCCCTGGCCCGCCTTGAAAAGAGCGCCTATCCGCTTTCCCGCGAGGGGGAGCTGGCCTGGTATGATTCCACTCCCCAAAAGCTGGTCACTTTTCCGGCCAGCGAGAGTGCCGGCGAAGGCGGGCAGGGCCAGATTCTGAAGCGGGCGGCCGAGAGCCAGGCTCTGGCCTACGGGATCGAGCTTGAAAAAAACGGCCGCTTCATGTTGCGGATAGCCCTTCCCTGGCCGGACGGGGAGCACTTCCTGGGCTATCTGGTCTATTCCCGCGATCTTGCCTCCTTTGTCGGAAGGCTCAAGGAGATGCTCGGCGGCGATATCCTCTTCACCGCCCGGAAGGCCTTTGTCGACAAAAAACAGTGGGAATCGCCGCCAAGTCTCGGTGCTTCCAGGGGAAGCTGGCAGGATCTGCGGGATTGCATTGTCGCGGCCAAGACCGGCCAGTCCGTGCCTCAGGGACTGTGCGCCCATCTGAGGGTCGACAGCTCCGCGCCCCTGGTGCGGACCTTCGAGTTCCGGGAGAACGGGCGTCATTTCCGGGGGGGGATTGTCGGCATTTCCGGGGATCGGGAGAGGAGTGGCGAGCTGGTCTTCATCAGGGATGTGACCGGCGAGGTTGTCTCCGTCTGGTCCATGGCCATCTATCTTGGCGGCGTGGGCCTGGCCGTCGTTATCCTGCTCTTTCTTCTTTTTTTCCTCTATATTTCGAAAATGGACCAGCAGCTCGCCGAGGATCGGCAGAGCCTCCGCTCCGAGCTGGACAAGTCCTCCCGCATTCTTCAGGAGAACGCGGTCCTGCGCGAGGAGGCGGAGCGGGAATTCGCCAAGGTCAGCCAGCAGAATCAGCTGATCCTCGATTCCGTCGGGGAGGGGATCTTCGGCCTCGACCTCCATGGCCGCTACACCTTTGTCAACCCCCAGGCCGCCGCGCTTCTTGGCTATGCGGTGGAGGAGCTTGTCGGCCAGCCCAGCCATGTCCTCTGTCATGGACTCCAGGCAGATGGCGGCGTCCTGCCCGCGGAAGAATGCCCCATTCTTCAGACCCTGCGCGACGGCAAGACGCATCGGGTGGAGGACGACCGTTTCTGCCGCAAGGATGGCCTTTGCTTCTCGGTGGACTATGTCTCCACTCCGATTCTGGAAAACGGGAAGCTGCGTGGGGCCGTGGTGAGTTTCCGGGATATCTCGGCCCGGAAAAAGGCATTGCGCGCCCTGGAGGAGAGCGAGAATCGCTACCGGACCATCAGCAATACGGCGCAGGACGCCATCATCCTCATGGATGCCCAGGGCCGGGTCGCATACTGGAATCCGGCCGCGGAAAAAATCTTCGGCTTTTCCAGGGTCGAAGCCCTGGGACGTGATCTTCACGAGCTGATCATGCCGCCGCGGTTCGTGCCGGATATGAAGCGGGGGATGGCCCGTTTTGTGGAAACAGGATCAGGCGAGGCGGTGGGCAAGGTGCTGGAGCTTGTCGCCCTGCGCAAGGGCGGGGAGGAGTTCCTGGTCGAGCTTTCGGTTTCGGCCCTGCAGCAGGAAGGCAAATGGTGGGCGGTGGGCGTGGCCAGGGATATCAGCGAGCGGGTGCAGGCGCGCCTGGAGCGGGAGGATCTGCAGGCGCAGCTCCGTCAATCGCAGAAGATGGAAGCCATCGGCACCCTGGCTGGCGGAATAGCCCATGATTTCAACAATATCCTCGGCGCCATCATGGGCTATACCGAGCTGGCCCTGCTGGAGGCCGGGGAAGGGAGGTTGCGGGAGAATCTCGAGGAGGTGCGGGCGGCGAGCAGGCGGGCAAAGGATCTGGTCGCCCATATCCTTGCCTTCAGCCGGCAGAGCGAAATGGCGAGAAAGCCGGTGGATGTCTCGCCGATCATCAAGGAGACCCTGAAGATGCTCAGAGCCTCCCTCCCCTCCACCATTGAGATCAGGCAAACCTTTGCCACCGGGCTCGGCAGGATTCTGGCCGATCCGACCCAGATCCATCAGGTGCTCATGAATCTCTGCACCAACGCCGCCCATGCCATGCGCGAACGGGGCGGCCGCCTCGAAATCGGTCTCAGCCAGGTGCAGCTCGACAGCGAGCCGCTCCTCCGGTATTTCAATATCGAGCCGGGGAAATATCTTAAATTGACCGTGCGCGACAACGGCAAGGGGATCGACCCTTCCATCCGGGACAAGATTTTCGACCCCTTCTTCANNGGTCGAGAGCGAGCCGGGCAGGGGGGCAACCTTCAGCCTCTATTTCCCGGTGCTGGAAAGCGTCACCGAGACCGTGGAGGCGGCGGTGGCCGCTGCCCCGCCCAGCGGCAGGGAGAGAGTGCTGCTGATTGATGACGAGCAGGCCCTGGTCGAGCTCGGATCCAGAATCCTCACCTATCTCGGCTACCAGGTCACCACCAGCACCAGCAGTGTCGATGCCGTCGCCCTTTTTTGCAAGGAACCGAACGCCTTCGACCTGGTGGTGACCGACTACACGATGCCCAACATGACCGGCGGCGAACTGGCGAAAAAGATGCTTGCCATCCGTCCTGGGCTGCCGATCATCCTCTGTACCGGCTTCAGCGAGGTCTTCACGGAGGAGAAGGCGAGGGCGCTGGGGATTCGGGGCTATGTGATGAAGCCGCTTTCGATCCATGAGCTGGCCCAGACCTGCCGCAACGTTCTCGATTCCTTCGGCGGGTAAGTAAGGCGGCAATCCCAAAACAGGCGAGCGAAGGAAGGTATGGAAGTCTCCCTGGCCCTGGCCATACTTCTCGGGGTCGGTTTTGCCGCGGCAAAACTCGGCCAGCTCTTCCGCCTGCCCTCGGTCACGGGCTATGTCTGCGCCGGGCTTCTTCTCGGCCCCTCGGGATTCGGTCTCATCACCCCGGAGCTCACCGGAGAAAAGCTCGCCCATTTCAATCAGCTGGCCCTGATGCTCATCGCCTTCGGCATCGGCGAACACCTTGAACTGAAGCGTCTGAAGAAAACCGCGCGCACGGTTTTCTTCATCGGCCTGCTCGAAGCGCTCTTTGCCTTTCTCCTTGTCGCCACCAGCATCTTTTTTGTCTCTTCTCTCCTCGGTCTGGGGCCGGAGGGGTGGCAGACGCGCCACTATCTCTCCCTCTCCCTGCTCCTCGGTTCCGTTGCCATCGCCACCGCCCCGGCCTCAACGCTTTCCGTGCTGCGGGAGCTGCGGGCCCGAGGGGATTGGACCACCACGCTCATGCAGGTGGTTGCCGTGGACAACGGCCTGGCCATCATGGCCTTCGGCATCACCACCTCCGTGGCCCGTAATTTTTCCGGGACAGGCGGAGAACTTGCCGTGCTGGGCCCTTGTCTGGTCAGTGTTTTCGAGACCGCCGGTTCGCTCTGCCTTGGCATGCTTGCCGGACTGCTCATCGTCGCGGTGGGGACAAGGCTGAAGCGCTCCAGCGAGATGCTGACCGCGGGGTTGGCCCTGCTGCTGCTCTGCGGGGAAACGGCGCGGGCCCTGGAATTTTCTCCCCTGCTGGCGGGAATGGCGGCGGGATTCACCATCGTCAACCGCCAGCGGCGGGATGTCCGTTTCTTCCGAGCCCTGAACGGCTTCGAGGCGCCCATTTACGTCCTGTTCTTCACCCTGGCTGGCGCGCATTTCGACCTCAGGGAGTTTGCCGTCGCCGGGGGGCTGGGGCTTGTCTATTATCTCTGCCGGGCAGTGGGGAAAAATCTCGGCGCTCGCCTGGGGGCGAGGTTTGCGGCGGCGCCACCGGCGGTGCGCTTTTTTCTCGGGCAGGCCCTGGTTTCGCAGGCGGATGTGGCCATTGCCCTCATCTTTTTGACCCAGGGGATAGCCGAGTTGAAGATTTATACCGCCTTCATCACGCCGGTCCTGCTTGCCGGCGTCTTCCTTGCCGAACTCACCGGCCCGCCGCTGGCGAGGCAGGCGGTACTCAAGGCTGGCGAAGCGAAGGGGGAAAAGGAGGGGCAGGCCGGAGCGGAGGCGGGGTGTCAGGATGCGCGGTTGCCCCTGGTCGGGGTGGAACTGGTGCCCTGGACCTGGGAGAAGCTTGTCCCTCCGTCCAGGCCGGCGGGGCAGGTGCTATTCGGCGCCTCGCACTCGGCCACGGTCGCTGGCCTGGCCAGAATAAGCACTATCCTTGCCCATCATTTTGCCGCGGCGCCCTGCGCGGTGCGCGTTGTCCCGAAAAGGCCGGCCCCTGGGGGGAAGGCGGCGGCAAGGGAGAGCGAGCAGCTTTTCGTCGTGGAGAGTTCCGAGGTGGAATCCATGGGCTATGCCCTGAACACGGCAGTGGTTCCGGAGGATGACGTGGCCCGGGGCATACTCTCTCAGGCGGAAAACGGTAAAACCCATGCCATAGTCATCGGCCATCCGCTCCAGGGAACGCACAAGGAATTTGAAAAGGTGGTCGAACAGGTGGTGGGCCGGGCAACCTGTCCGGTGATCATCGTCCGCTTCACCGGGCAGCTCCATACCGAGCGCATCCTGGTTCCGGTAACGGAGAGCGAGGAGCTTGCCGCCCTCAAGGAGATCGCCCGCGCCCTGGCCAGGGTGGGGGAGCACCGCATCACCCTTTTACGGCTCCTGCCGCCCGAGGAGCGCGAGGAGGAACTTGTCGAGGCCCAGCGGAAGATGGAAGCGTGGAGCCGGCAGGCCGGTTTGGGCGGCTGCGTCCATTCCGAGGTGCTTTCCACCCAGGCCTGGCTGGAAAGTATTGTCGAGGCGAGCGGGAGGCACGACCTGGTGGTGATGGCGAGTGTCTACAGCCAGGGCCTCGAAAGGCTGGTCTTCGGTTCGCTGGCGGAGAGCGTGGCCCAGGGGTGCGGCAAGCCGACACTCATCGTCTACTCCCCGGCAAACCACGCTTAATCAGGGATCATGGCCGGACAGACATGCTCACCATCTGGCCGCTGGCAGGGTTCTTGTAGCTGATCTCCCCCCCGATCTCTCCGGATTGCACCGGTTGCTCAAGCCTGATGGAAAGGACGAAAACGCCCGGGTTCACGCCCTTGAGCAGCCACTTGGCTTCGCCGCGTTGGGCATTGTATTTGTTGTACATGGGCGAGGCTGCGGCAATCGTGCTTCCGGCCGGAACCTTCTGGGTGATGATCAGGGTGGAGGGGGGGGGCGAGCCGACGGAGATTTGCAG
The DNA here is from genome assembly GCA_002347185.1 of Desulfobulbaceae bacterium UBA2262. Classification (GTDB taxonomy): domain Bacteria; phylum Desulfobacterota; class Desulfobulbia; order Desulfobulbales; family Desulfurivibrionaceae; genus UBA2262. The sequence goes on from DDXK01000003.1 coordinate 29,316, forward strand.
GGCTATCTCCGTGCCGGAGGCCTTGAGATAGCGGCAGTCGACGAGTTCCCTGTCCGTGCGGGCAGAAGCCTCCGGTGGCAGGACGCTGAGAAGAAGCAGCCAGAAAACGGCGGCCAAGCAGGGATGGGAAAAAATTCTGCGCATGGGGTCTTCCTTTCCTGCCTCAGGGCAGGATTTCAAAGGTGCGTTTTGCCGGATTCCAGCTGTACCCTTTACCAGACCAGATATCCTCCAGTTGCTTCTGGTCGAAGACAGCCCCATCGAGGCCGCCATAGGTGTCATGGGCCGAGAGGATTTCCTCGTCGTCGATTCTCCCGTCGCTGTTGCTGTCCGCCCAGTGGTAGGGGCGGATGAGCACCGAGCTGGCGCCGGAGACAGGGGTGACGTTTTTGTCGCCGCTCCGCAGGGTGATGCCGCCGCTGAAGTTGAGGCGGCTGTCCATGGGCGCCCCGGGATCGACCCGGGCCAGGTAGGAAAAGAGCGCGTAGTCTCCGTTCATTTTGCCGATCCACTTGAGTTCGGAGCTGGCGCCCTCCTGGTCGACAAAACCTGGCATGGCCCTTACGGCAACACAGTTTTGCGGCAGCTTCTCCTTGAGTATCAGGGAAAAAGGCGTGGGGCCGCTGGCGGTCACCTCGATCAGGACCGGAAAAAATCCGGCTGGGGGCGTGTGGGCCGGCATGGATCGGAAGGCCACCACCTGCTTTTCCACTTTCCGGCTTGCCTTCCACCAGCCATAGGCCGTCAGGAGAATGGTGGCCATGAAGAGGGCCGCCAGCAGGACGCCCACCGGCCTCCTCCTGACTGACCTCGGGCCACTGGCTGACTGGGGCGGCGCTGCCTGCTCTTCCTCCGCGGGGGAAGGCTCGGCCGGGGCGGCTTCGGCCTGCGGCGGCAACTCTTCCCCGGCCTCCGTTCCCTCGCCGGTGTCGATTATGGCCTCCAGAGGAACTTCCAGAGCTTCTGCCAGGCGGATGGCGTTTTCTTTCTTGATGGTCGGGTAGCGGCGGTTTTCCCAGCGGGAAATGGTATCGGTGGTCACTCCGACCACGGTGGAGACATAGAGCTGGGTCAGGCCCTTTTCCTCGCGAATCTGGCGAATCTTCAGGCCGTTGATATTGATGACTGATACACCGCCGGCCAGGAGTTTTTCGGGGTCCATGCTGTTGTTCCCTGCGGGTTGAATGCGTTGTCTCGAATGTGAAGAACATAGTAGCAAATCCTCGCCGAGAGCAAAATGGCTTATTTCCCGCCCGAGTGGCCGCCGAGGCCAGGCCCTCTTCCCGTGCCGGCTACTTTTCCATGGAAATACGATTTTTTCACCCGATACAGGGCGATGCAGGGGCGACATCGGGTGGTGTTCGGGGCGATGTCGTCTGGAATTTGTCCTCTTGCGGGAATATTATGTCGGCAAAGGGAAGGATTTCCCGCGACCGGAGATCCCGGAGGTCACAAGACCTAAACTCTCATTTTCAAGGAGGAACACCATGAAGAAGAAAATGCTCGCAACCTTACTGGCGCTCTCTTTCCTCGCAGGTACCGCCGCCCTTTCCTTTGCGGCCAAATGCACGGTCACCGCGGTGGAGGGCAATACGGTCACCGTTGATTGCGATGGCGTTGTTTCCCAGGCCGAGGGAAAAGCCCAGGTCGGCGACAAGGTCACCGTGAAGGACGGCAAGATCGAGGCCAAGAAGAAAAAGGCCATTGAAGGCTGCTGAGAAGTTCGTCACTGGCGCAGAAAAAAAGCCGACCCAGCAGGGTCGGCTTTTTTTCTGCGCTGAAACAGGGCAGGGCCAAAAAAGGAAGGGGAAACCAGTATGTTAAGCTGGTTATTCCTTGGCTGGTTCTGCCGCCTTTGCGGCGCTTTTTTTCCTGCTCTGCTTTTTCAGTCTGTTCAGCTTGCGGCGGAGGGCGCCGAGGAGTTTTTTGTCCTTTCCTTCGCAGGCCGCGGATTTTTGCGCCCGGACGGAGCTGATCCGCTCCTTGACCTCCCTGGCGGAAAGGGCCTTCAGGCTCGGCCCCGCCTCCTTTTTTTTGTTTTTCGTTTCCTGGCCCGCGCCCCTGCTTCCCTGCAGGGCGGCAATGAGCTCGTCCTTTTTCAGGGAAGAGATTCCGGTGAGGCCAGGAACCTCCTTGGCAAGTTCCCGTAACTCCTTCACGGTCATTTTGGCGAAATTCTCTTCAGTGCTCATTTCCATTCTCCTTTTGCGGGCAGTCAGGCCGCAAGCCGTATGCAGTGGCGCCAGGCAAATTATCTGTATAACTATCCGAGATTTATGATTTTATCAATTATACCACAAGGGTATTTCTTTGCGCCAGCCCATAATGCGAGGTGGAGGCGTTTAGGCCTTTCCCATCCCGATCCGCCTTTCCAGCCAGCGTTTGATGCCATTTGCCGCGTAATGGCCGGTGGAAAACGCGCCCTGGAGGAGATAGCCGCCTGTGGGCGCTTCCCAGTCGAGCATCTCGCCGGCGACAAAGACGCCGGGCAGCCTGGTGAGCATCAGGTGGGCATCGACTTCGGTAAAGGCGATGCCGCCGGCGGAAGAAATCGCCTCGGAAAGGGGGCGGGTGGCCTTGACGGGCACGGCGAGGTTTTTGATCTGTTCAGCAAGCCTGTCCGGGGCATGCAGGGCCTCTGCCGGTGCGCACTCCCGCAACAGCGAGTAGACCGGGCCGGAAAGCCGCAGCCTTTTGCGGAGGAGGTTGGCGAGGCTCTCCCCGCGGGCTGGCGCCGTGAGTTTCTCCCTGACGCGGGCAAGCGGCAGGTCGCGTTTCAGGTCGAGATGGAGCAGGGCCTGGCCGCCGCTGGCCAGAGCAGCGCGGATGGATGGGCCAAGCAGGTAGATGCCTCCGCCCTCCAGGCCATGCCTGGTGATCAGCGCCTCTCCGGAGACTGTCTGCTCGCCGCAGCGCAGCAGCAGATTCTTCAATGGCCTGCCCGCAAAGCCATTCCGGAAATATTCCGACCAGGCCACTTCGATGCCGAAGTTGGCCGGGGCAAAGGGAGTGATCTCCACCCCCCGGCGGGCGAGGATGGGAATCCAGCCGCCGTCCGAGCCGGTTTGCGGCCAGCTCGCTCCGCCGAGGGCAAGAAGGAGCGCCTGGCAGGGAAAGCGCTGGCTGGGTGCGGAAGGGCTGGCAAAGAGGGGCTGGTTGGCGGGGTCGAGATCCTGCCAGCGGTGGCGAAAGCGGAAGTGTACCCCAAGTTTCGCGAGCATGTCGAGCCAGCGTTTCAGGATGGCAGCGGCCGTCTCTTCGCGAGGGAAGATGCGGCCGCTGCTGCCGACAAAGGTGGCAACGCCGAGGCTTTCCAGGAAGAGGCGGAGGTCGGCCGGGGAAAAGGAGGCAAGATAGTCGGAAAAACGGGAGGACACCGCCCCGTAACGCTGGGGGAAGGTTGCCATTGCCTCGGCATTGCTGAGGTTCAGGCCGCCCTTGCCGGCCACCAGGAATTTGCGGCCTGCCTTGGGCATGGCGTCAAAAAGGGTGACGGAGATGCCGGATCTGGCCAGCTGGGTGGCGGCCATGAGGCCGGCCGGACCACAGCCGATGATGGCGACGCGAGATTGTTCGAGCATGGGGGCTGCCGTCAGGAGAGAGGCGAGCGGGAGGGGGAAGTCCGAAAAGGACTCGTCATCTCCCGCCGAGCGGTTATTGGCGTTTTTTTGATTTTTTTTCGCCACGGGGGGCAGGGGTGGGTGGGGCGGATGCCTCCGCAGCGGCAAGATCATAGCCCAGCCCGGCACATTCCGGGCATTCTTCCGCGGTGAGCAGAAAGCGGCTCACCCCCATGAAGAAGCTGACTTGTCCTGTGCCTCCGCAGGCTGCGCAGGTTTTTTTCGTCATGGTCGCCCCTGTCTTTTCCTCACCCGCGTTTTTTCCGGGCCGCCGCCTTGTCCTCAAGCTCCTTGAGGCGCTGGGCAAGATCCTCGCTCACCTTGACCTTGCCTTCCAGAACGCAGCCGGGCCGACCGGGAACGCAATCGACCTTGAGCTTGAGACATTGATCTTCGTTGTAGTCGTAGTTTTTGCAGGAAAAGGTCATTTTTTTCTTGCCTCGGTTTGGGGGAAACGGAAAGCGGCATCAGCAAGTTGATAGCCATCTTTTTCTCGACTGTCAAGGCGCGGCAGAGGCTCAGACCGGAATCTTGAAGACGAGCTTGCAGACCTCAGTGGCCCCTTCGGCGGGATGGAGCTGGGGCATGTGGCCATCCTGCGGATAGAAGACCATGAAGAAGCCGGCCCTGAGGGTGATGAACTCCATGGCGCCGGCGAGTTCCTGGTAGTCGTCCGCCTCGTTGTAGGCCGAGGCCGTGCACTGGTCGCGGGGGCAGATGCCAATTTTTTCCGCGCCCCTGGTGACGATCTGGATGTCGATGTGCCTGCGATGGCACTCGCAAAAGGTCTCTTCCGGCTCTTTGGTGAGGTAGCGGGCGGAGATGAGGGCGATGCCGTGGGCGAGTTCCTGGCGGCCGGGCGGGATGGCCTCCAGGGCCTGGCCGGCCAGAAAGTCTTGGACAACGCCAAACAGGGGATGCGCGTTCCGGTAAGAGTTGAAATTGTGCAGGGCGTCAAGGATCATGGCGTGGCCTCGCTTCATGGGGAGGGAGCCGCTTGGGTGCGGATCGATTGTCGGGGAAGGCGGTGGCCCGCGGTCTGCTTTTCCGGAAAACATTCCAGTCCCGCAGGCGCGGGCGCGGGCAATCTTTGCGCTAACTCATTGAAAAAAATGAGACAATTAAACTGCAGGTGTGGCGAGCACGCAATTTGCATTGGCATGGATATTCTCCATTTCAGGAAAGAGGGATGCCAGGGGTGTTTTTCGGGGGGACCGCACCGTCACTGGGGAGGAGGCCTGCATATGCCACGGATAGCGTTCTGCTGTGTATTTTTTTTCTTTTTTGTCTCCTGTGCCGGCACAGGGCTCAGCCAGGAGCCTTTTCATAACGGCGGCAGGGGGGAATGCAGCCAATGCCACACCGAGCCTCCTCTTTTGCTCGGCGGCGACGCCGGCTCCACCTGTCTCCGCTGCCATCAGGCCCAGGCGGGCATCACGCCGGCGGGCCAGCATTATGTGGCCACCGACACGGCGACCTTCCATGTCTGCGTGCAACTGCCGCCCGGCGGAGATTTCTGCTGGCTGAAGAAAAATTATTCCTGGCAGGCGGCCGGCGAAGAGCAGGCGCAGGGAAGCACGGGGGAGAGCCATGGTCACAACATCGTGGCCGTCGATTATGGCTATGGCCCGGACAGCTCCTCCAGCTTTGCCCCCGGCGGCAGCTATCCGGTTGCCAGTCTGACCTGCATTTCCTGCCACGACCCGCATGGCAACTACCGCAGGCTGGAAAGCGGCATGGTGGCCACCGAGGGGCCGCCCATACTTGCCTCGGGTTCCTATGCGGAGAGCCCCGATCCGGACGCGGCCGGATCGGTGGGGGTTTATCGCCTGCTGGCCGGGAAAGGGTATCGGCCCAAGAGCCTGCCTGGAGCCCCGACCTTTGCTTGGGACCCCCCCCTGGCTGTTTCGCCGGCGCAGTACAACCGGGCCGAGGCCAGTGGCGATACCAGGGTTGTCTATGGGAGCGGCATGTCGGAGTGGTGCCGGAACTGCCACCAGGGCTTTGAAAATTTTTGCCAGCACCCGGTGGGCGCCGACGCGCTCCTGCCCGCCGCCATCATCGAAAACTACAACCGCTACATCGCCTCGGGGAATTTCAGCGGTCACTATTCCACCGCCTATACCTCGCTGGTTCCCTATGAGGTCGGGGAGTCGGATTTCAGCCGGTTGAAGATGCTGGCCGGGAGCCTTGGCGAGAGCGGCCCTGCCGCGGGAGTGAATGTGATGTGTCTCACCTGCCACCGGGCGCACGCCTCGGGGTGGGACAATATGCTGCGCTGGAACATGCAGGCCGAATTTCTCGTCTATGACGGGAAGTTTCCGGGCATAGACAACAGCGCGCCAACGCAGATCGCCCAGGGACGGACCGCCGAGGAAACCCGGAAAAATTTTTATGACCGGCTGGTCAGCAGTTTTGCCTCATACCAGAGAAGCCTCTGCAACAAATGCCATGTGCATGATTAGCTGCAGCCCGCTCCCCTCCCGCCCCTGGAAGCGCGGGGCTGTGCCCGGTGGTGCAAGGAAGGGCTACCGCACCCCGTCGCCATAGACAACCAAGCGCAACTCCCGCACCACCTCCCGGAGCTCCGTCGCTCTGCCGGAGAGTTCCTCCGAGGCCGCCGCCGCTTCCTCGGAGGAGGCCGCGACCCGCTGGGTGGAGTCGTTCAGCGAATCGGTGGCGCTCTGCATCTGGCGGATCTGCTCGGCCAGCTCCCTGGTTGCCGTGGTGATGGCGGTATTCTTGTCGCCGATGCCGGTGGCCGATTCGATGATGCCCTCGAAGTCGCTGTTCACGCTCTTGAGGGCGTTGGTGCTCTGGATGAGGCGTTCCATGGTCCCCTCGAGCAGGATCTGGGTATCCTTGGCCGCGGCGGCCGAGCGCATGGCCAGGTTTTTGACCTCGTCGGCAACCACGGCGAAACCCGCCCCCGCCTCCCCGGCCCTGGCCGCTTCCACGGCGGCGTTCAGGGCGAGCAGGTTGGTCTGGAAGGCAATGCTGCCGATGGTGGTGATGATCTGGCTTATTTTGTCGCTGTCCTGTTCGATCAGGCTCATGTTGTGGGTGAGGTCCACCAGGGCGCGCAGCGATTGCCCAGATTTCGTGATGTTTTCGTTCATCAGCCTTTCGCTGCCCGCGGTCAGTTCTGCGGTCTGTCCGCTGCTTGCGGTCATGGAGGCCAGGGAGGCCGCGGTCTCTTCCGCCATCGCGGCCTGTTCGGAGGCATCTTCCGAAAGGCTGCTGCTGGAGTGGGAGATATGGGCGGCCGCCTCGGCAACCTGCTTCGAGTTGTCATGAATGACATCGGTGAGGCGGATGAGGATCCGGCTCAAGCCGGTGGCGGTGAGAAAGGAGAGGAACATGCCGGCAAACACCGAAAGAACGGTGAGCCCGGCGACGCTGTATTTGGTGAAGGCAGCGGCGGCGAGCATCTCTTCGTCGCTCAACACCTTTTCCTTGGCGGTACTTCGGATCTCCTTGAGCAGGAGCTGTACCTCGCGCAGGGCAGGCAGGGTCTGGCTGAGAAAAATTTCCCTGGCCGCGCCCCGATCCTCGGGCCGGAATTCTTCCTTGATGGCAATGGCGGTCTGGTGCAGCTCGCGGTGCGGTTTTTCGATGCGCAGGAGCAGCGGAGCCAGGGCCGGGAACTGCTGCTCCGCGCGGGCGCGGCCCTCGCCGAAGAGCCAGCCTCCGAAGCCGCATTTGTGGTCATCGGTTTCCGCCTCCAGGCTGGTGATGTTTTCGTCGACAATCAAGGCGGTTACCTTGTTGACCCAGTTCAGGTGGTCCACCTCGCGCTGGGCGAGGATCCCATCCAGCTGATTGCTGGAGATGACCTCCTTGGCGTTGCCGATGATCTGGTTGACGCCGAGATAAGAGAGCAGGCCGGTTGCCATGAACAGGGCCAGGACACAGGCGAAGGCGATGGTGATCTTCTGGTTGATGCTCAGGTTGTTCCAACCCATTGCTGACTCCTTTCCTGGGATGAAAGAGTGGCCGGGCGGCTTGTTCAGGCGGCCGCGTTCATGGTGAAGAGGGTGTCGAGGCGCAGTTCCGTGAAGAGCTCGAAGATAGGCTGGGGAACGCTGACCAGGCGGACGGAGCCGCCCCGGGCGGCCATGTTCTTGTAAAAGAGGAGCAGCTTGCCGATGCCGGAGCTGCCGATCTGGCTGACCCTGCCCATGTCGATGACCAGTTCCTTGGCGATGCTGCTGTCGATGGCGGCGAACTGCTGCTTGAGGGTGGCCGCTCCCTCCTCGTCGATGATTCCCGCGAGGGTCAGGTACACGCTCGTGCCCTGTTGGCTGATTTCGCATGTCATTGGCATGAATTTCCTCCGTTCAGGCAATACGTCGCCAAGGTCCGTGGGTGAGGCCGGGCGGCGGGGCCTGCCACCCCGGCCCGGCGTCGGATATTGAACCATACTTGCGTGCGCTTGGGAAGGATTCTCTTGGGCGGCGAAGGGATTGCGCCTCGGCGCAAGGGGCGCGGAAAAGAAAAGGGCGGGGAGGAGAATTCTTTTCTTTCTGTTGGGTGGCGATATTTCCCCGCCGGCAGAAAGAGCCCGTGAAAGAGGGCCTGAAAAGCGGTATAAGGGGGTATGCACAATCTCAATCGCCCCCCAATGGAACTTCTCGCCCCGGCCGGCACCAGCGAAGCCTTTGAGGCCGCGGTGGCGGCCGGCGCCGATGCCGTTTATATCGGCGCGCCCGCCTTCAACGCCAGGGCTCTGGCCAGGCATTTCACCCTGGCCGAGGTGGCGGCCATGCTCGACCATGCCCACCGTAACAAGGTTCGGGTCTATCTGGCCATGAACAGTCTGATGAGGGAGGAGGAGATCGGTAAGGCCGTGGAGATCCTCGCTGCCCTTGAAGCGCTTTCGGCGGACGCCCTCATCGTTCAGGACCTCGGCATCTATCACCTGGCCCGCAGATTTTTCCCCGGACTGCGCCTCCATGCCAGCACCCTCCTTGGCGCCCATAATTCCATGAATGTCCGTCAGTTCGCCGAGATGGGCTTCCGCCGGGTGGTGCTGGCCAGGGAGCTGACCATCGAGGAGATCGCCCAGGTCCACCGCCAATGCCCGGTGGAGATCGAGGTTTTCGTGCATGGCGCCCTCTGCTTCGCCTATTCCGGCCTCTGCCTGTTCAGCAGTTATTTGGGCGGCAAGAGCGGCCTGCGCGGCCGCTGCGTGCAACCCTGCCGCCGCCGCTACACCTGGGCCGGCAAGGGCAGAGGGCCTGGGCCTTCCGCCGGCTATCTTTTTTCCATGAACGATCTCGCCGGCCTCTCCCTGCTGTCCCGCCTGCGGGAGGCCGGGGTCAGCTCGCTGAAGATCGAAGGCAGGATGCGAAGCGCCCAGTATGTGGCCTCGGTGGTAAAGGCCTACCGCCTGGCCCTGGATGCCCCCGGAGATCCGGCCGCACTGGCCGAGGCGGAGGAGCTTCTCGAACAGGCCATGGGGCGCAAGGCCTCCCCTGGCTACTTTCTCGGAGCGCAGGCAGCGGAGCTCATTGTGCCCCAGCATTCGGGCAACATCGGCCTCTTTCTGGGCAAGATCGACAGGGTCGTCTCCGGTCGCGCCTATCTCGGTCTTAAGGAAACCATCCGGGTCGGCGACCGCCTGCGCCTGCATCAGGAGGCCTCTGGCGAGCGCCAGGCCTTTACCTTGAAAACGATCTGGCAGGGCAAGCTGCAGGTGGAAAAGGCAGTGGCCGGCAGCCATGTCCAGCTCGAGCTGCCGGCCGGCACCGAAAAAGGGGACAGCCTCTTCAAGGTGGATGTGGGCGAGCGCCGCCAGCAGGTTGCCAAGGCGATAGAGCCGGCCCGCTTTGTCAAAAAAGTGGCCAATCTCGTGGACCCGCGCCGGATCAGCCAGGTGATGCACAATTTGCAGACGCCTTTGAAGGCCCCGCCCAAGCCCAAGGTCAAGGAGGAGCGCTCTGTCCGGGAGCGCGGCCAGGGTCGCCGGGGCGGCGGGGCGCCGGTGCAGTTCCCCATGGAGTGGTGGCTCAGGATCGACGATCTCGAGCTCCTGAAGCTCCAGCTGCCCGCCGTGCCCTCCCGCCTGGTCGTTACCCTCTGCCGGGAGACCGCAGCCCAGCTGCAACGGAACGAAAAGCGGCTCACCCCCTATCGGCGCCGCCTGGTCTGGGCCCTGCCGCCGGTGATCCTGGAGGCGGACCTTCCCTTTTACGAGGAGGCCATCGGCCGCCTCCGCGCCAGGGGCTACAATGCCTGGCAGATAGCGCATCTCGGGCAAAGGCTCTTCTTCAGCAGGCCTGTGCCTGCCGGGGAGGCGGCCCAGGCGCAGGTCCAGCGGGGCAAGGGCGGCCGGGGCGGGCAGGGGGCAACCGGCAGGGCGCAGCTCTTTGCCGACTATACGCTCAACGTCCTGAACGGCTTCAGCGCCCAGACCCTGGCCCAGTTCGGGATTGCCGCCTGCCAGATTGCCATCGAAACGGATCGGGAGAACCTCTTCAACTTTTTCGGCCATAAGAAGGCCATTCCCGTGGGCATGACCCTCTTCGGCCGGCCGCCGCTTTTCACCGCCAGGCCGGCGCCAGGCTTTTTCAAATATGAGGCTCCGCTGCTCAGCCCCAAGGGGGAAGGACTCATCCTCAAGCGGCGCTGGGGCCAGACCATCGCCGTGGCCGAGCAGCCCTTTTCCCTCCTGCCGCAGGCGGCCGAGCTTGCCGCCCGCGGTCTGGCCTTTGCCGTGGTCGATCTTTCCAACCTCAAGCCGCGCAGCGAGGAGCTGGCCGCGCTCTTCCGGCAGCTCGGCGGGGCAACGCGGGGCAGAGGGCTCTCCAGCTTCAACTATCTTGGGAAGCTGTTGTGAGCCGGCTCTGCTTTGCGATCAGCCTCTGCCTCGTTCCGGCCCTGCTTTTTTCCTTACTTGCGCCGGCGCGGGCCTTACCCCCCGAGGAGGCCGAGGCCCGCGCCATCCTCCTTGAGATCGACGAGCTCTGGCGGGCCAGCTCCTCCCAGGGCCAGGTGCGCATGCAGGTCCGGACCGCCAACTATACGCGAACCCTGGTCCTGGAAACCTGGTCCAAGGGCAAGGACAGATCCCTGGTCCGCATCAGCGCGCCCCTCAAGGAAAAGGACACGGCCAGCCTGAAGAGCGGCGCCACCATGTACACCTATCTGCCCAGGACCGACCGCACCATCCGTCTCACCTCCAGCATGATGATGGGTTCCTGGATGGGCAGCCACTTCACCAATGACGATCTGGTCAAGGAGTCCCGCCTTTCCGAGGATTATGCCCCGGCCATCACCTTCCGTGGCGAACGGGATGGAGAGCGGATCGTCGAGTTCACCCTCACCCCCCATCCGGAGGCGGCCGTGGTCTGGGGGCGGATCGTGATGACGGTGACCGACCGGGGGCATCTGCCCTTGGTCGCTTTCTACTACGATGACGACAATAACCTGGCCAGGACCATCACCTTCCATGATATAAAAGAGCTGGGCGGGCGACGGCTGCCGACGCGCCTCAAGGTGGTGCCGGCCGACAAGCCCGGCGAGTATACGGAACTGGTCTATGAGTCGCTCCGCTTCGACCTGGAGCTGCCCGACTCCTTTTTTTCCCTTCTGGAGCTGAGGCGGCGCTAGGAGGGAACAAGGCGTTTCCGGGGGACACCGTGAATCTTCTCTCCTTTGCCCTCAAAAATTGCAAGCGCTCCCCTGCCCGAACCTGGATCACCATCGGGGCCATGGCCTTTGCCGGGGCGATCATGATCTTTTACGCGAGTCTGATCGCCGGCTGGCTTGCCGCCATGGAACGGAACGCGGTGGGCATGGACTTGGGCGAGTTGCAGGTGCATGCCCAGGGCTATCGCGACGATCCCGATCTTTACAAGCGCATCGAAGATGTGGAGACGCTCGTTGCCGCGCTTGCCAGGGCGGGTTTTGCCGCGGCGCCCCGGCTATTCAGCGGCGGGCTGGCAGCGGCCGGCAATGCCTCAAGCGGGGTGCAGCTGCGCGGGGTTGACCTTGACCGCGAACGGGAGCTTACCTTGCTGCCCCGGCATGTCTGGCAGGGGGAGTGGCTGGCCGCGGAGGATCCGGCCGGCGCGGTCATTGGCAGGAAGCTGGCCCGGATCCTCGGGTTGACGGTGGGGGACGAGGTGGTTCTGGTGGCCCAGGCCGCGGACGGCTCCACGGCCAACGAGCTTTTCAGGGTGCGCGGCATCCTGAAGTCGGTGGGGGAGGGAGTGGATCGCAGCGGCTTTTTCCTGGGCGCCGCAGCCTTCCGCAGCCTGCTGCTCGTTCCGGACGGCGCGCATCAGCTGGTGGTGAAACGGCTCGACGGCAGCGAGGGACTCGCGGTGGCCACTTCCCGGCTCGCCCGGCTGCTGCCGGCCTGCGAGGTGAGAAACTGGCAGGAGCTGCAGCCGGTTCTGGCCCGGCTTTTGGCCATGAGCGACATCTCCCTGGTGATCATGCTCCTCATCACCTATGTGGCCGTGGGGATCCTCACCCTCAACACCCAGCTGATGAACGTCTTCGAGCGCATCCCCGAAATCGGGGTGATGAAGGCCCTGGGCTTTTCCCCTTGGAGTATCTTCTTTCTGATCCTGACGGAAAGCGCGATTCAGGTGACGGCGGCCGTACTCCTCGCCCTGGCGGCCGGGCTGCCGTTCTCCTTCTATTTCAGCGCCAATCCCATTGATTTTTCAGATTTCGTCGCCACCTCCTCCACCATTGCCGGGGTCGCCCTCGACGCCAAATGGTACTGCGTGGTCACCGTTGACAGCGTGCTGCTGCCCGTTTTCTTTCTCTATCTGATCGCCGGGCTTTCCATCCTCTATCCGGCCGGCAAGGCGGCCCTGCTCAATCCCCTTGCCGCCATTTCCCATCGCTGAAAAAGGAGGCCTGCGGATGCGGCTTGGGGCCATGGCCTGGCGAACCCTGATGCGCAGCAGGCGTCGCTCCCTGATCACCTGCTTTTCCGTGGCCTTTGGGGTACTGCTCGCCGTGACCTTCACCGCCTCGGCCGACTATTCCTACACTTCGATGATCAATACCAGCGCCCGGATGGGCCTGGGGCATCTCAGCGTGCAGCACCCAGCCTACAACGAGACGCCCACCCTGGACCGGCGTCTCGTCGAGGCGGAGACGGTGCGGCAGGCGGCCCTGGCCATCCCCGGCGTGGCGGCGGCCCGGATCCGGATCATGGGTCAGGCCATGTTCGCCAGCGGCGCCAGGAGCCAGGGCGGCTCCTTCATCGCCATCGATCCAGGGGAGGAGCGGCCGGGGGAGAATATCTTTCTCGGCAATCTCGTCGAAGGCGCCTGCTTTGTCGAGAGCGACGGGCACGGGGTGGTGGTGGGCCGCAAAATGGCGGAAAAGCTCAATCTGCGTCCTGGCAGGAAACTTATTTTCACCCTGGCTGACAAAAATGGCGAGCTGGTCAGCGAGATAAGCCGGGTGAGCGGAATTTTCGCCACCGGGGACGACGCGGTGGATGGCAGCCTGGTTCTCCTGCCCCTTGGCCTGGTGCGCGACGTCCTTGCCTACGAGCCAGGGGCCGCCTCCCTGGTCGCGCTCTTTCTCGCCGACCATCGCCGGGCAGCGGCGGTGCGGGCGGAGCTGGCCGGAAGGCTCGCCGGCCTCTCCGGGCTGGCAGTGCGCACCTGGCGCGAGACCCAGGCGGATCTCGCCGGCCTCATCACCGTGGACCGCCTTTTCAACTATCTTCTCCAGCTGCTCGTCGGCCTGGTCATCGCTGCCGGCATCATGAATACCCTGCTGATGAGCGTCATGGAACGGTGCCGCGATTTCGGCATCATGCTGGCCCTCGGCATGACTCCGGGCAGGATCGTTCGCCTCGTTCTCCTGGAGTCGTGCTGGATAGGTCTTCTCGGCCTTCTTCTCGGCGTGTTCCTCACCCTGCCCTGGTATCTCTTCATGAGCCGGGTGGGAATCGATTTCAGCGCCCAAATCGGCAACGACTACAGCGCCGGCGGTGTCCTGGTGGATCCGGTGCTTAAATTCGCCCTCTCCTGGCAGACCGCCCTTGTCATCGGTGCGGCGGTTTTCGCCCTGACCATGCTGGCCGGCATCTTTCCTGCCATCAAGGCGGGCCGCACCGTGCCGGTGGAGAATCTGAAGCGGGTTTAGCCTCCCTTGCCACAACCAGGAATTTTTTCCAGGGGAGCGGCAGGGGAGAGCCGAAAAAATGGTCTTCGCGCCCCCCAAAACCGGTCTGATGTGGTATGCTTACTTGCGTAAGTCCGGCCATCCGTCTGATTTTCCAGCCGGGCACAGACAAGGAGGCCCTTTCCATGCCGCATTCCGGTTTGTATATCCAGCTGTTCAGCATCCATGGCCTTGTTCGGGGCGAGGCACCCGAGTTGGGGCGGGATGCCGACACCGGCGGCCAGGTCAAGTACGTGCTCGAGCTGGCCCGCGCCTTGAGCGCCAGGCCCGAGGTGGGGCAGGTCGATCTGGTGACCCGCCTCATTCAGGATAAAAGCGTGGCGCACAGCTATGCCCAGCCCATCGAACCTTTGACCGCCAAGGCGCGCATCGTTCGCATCCAGTGCGGCGGCCGCAAGTACATCCGCAAGGAGCTGCTCTGGCCCCATCTGGACGAGATGGCGGACAAGACCATCAAGTTCCTGAAAAAAGAGGGCCGGATACCCGACATCGTCCATGGCCATTACGCCGATGGCGGCTATGTGGCCCGGGAGCTGGCCACCTTTTTCGGCGCCCCCTTTGTCTTCACCGGCCACTCCATGGGGGCGCACAAGAAGGGGAAGCTGCTTGGCGAGGGGCTTTCCGGCAGCGAGATCGACCGCCGTTACCACATCGACCACAGGATCCGGGTGGAAGAGAGCATCATCCGGGACGCCGAGCAGATCGTGGTGAGCACCCGCCACGAGATCGAGCGCCAGTACGGCCTGTACGAAAACGCCGGGGCCGGCCGCTACTCTGTGATTCCGCCCGGCATCGATCTGGAAACCTTTTATCCTTACTACAACCAGCATCTCGACTACACCCCGGTGGACGAGGTTTCCCGTCAGGCCAGGGTCGTTCTCCACGGCGAGCTCCAGCGCTTCTGGGGCATGAGCCAGAAGCCCTTCATCCTCGCCCTCTGCCGTCCGGACCAGCGCAAGAATATCGCCGGCCTGGTGAAGGCCTACGGCGAGGACAAGGATCTGCAGGCCATCGCCAACCTGGCCATTTTCGCAGGGATCCGCAAGGATATCAGCACCATGGAGGAGAACGAGCGCAACGTGCTCACCGAGATGCTGCTCCTGCTGGACACCTATGATCTCTATGGCAAGATGGCCATCCCCAAGAAGCACGATTTTTCCTTCGAGGTGCCTGAGCTCTACCGGCTTTGCGCCGACAGCCACGGGGTTTTCGTCAACCCCGCCCTGGTGGAGCCCTTCGGTCTCACCCTCATCGAAGCCGCAGCCTGCGGGGTGCCCATTGTCGCCACCAGGGATGGCGGGCCGGCCGATATCGTCGCCAACTGCGAAAACGGCATCCTGGTCGATCCCACCGACAGCGCCGCCATTGCCGCGGCCTGCAAGAAGATCCTCGTGGATCGGGAGCTCTGGGATCTCTGCTCCCGCAACGGCATCAACGGCGTGCGCACCCATTATTCCTGGGATTCCCATTGTAGTGAAACCGTGCAGCTCTACCAGCGGGCCATCGACGCCGTGCCCAGGGCCGCGGTGGCGGAGCCCGACCAGAAGGCGCGGGCGGTGGGCAAGCGCATGGCCGGCCTTGAGCGGCTGCTGATCACCGACATCGACAACACCCTGCTCGGCGACGACCAGGCCTTGAAACAGCTGCTTGCTCTCCTGGCCAGCCATCGTGATCGCCTGGGCTGGGGAGTGGCCACCGGCCGTTGCCTGAAGAAGACCCTCGATATCCTTGCCGAACATGGGGTGGAGCCGCCCGATATCCTGATCTGCTCGGTGGGAACAGAGATTTTTTACGGGCCGGGGCAGCCGGTTCTCGACAATGGCTGGCAGGGCCATCTTGCCCATCGCTGGCGGCCGGCGGCCATCAGGAAGGCCTTGGCCCGACTCGATTTTCTGTGCCTGCAGGAGGAGGACAGGCTCACCCCCTTCAAGCTGAGCTATTATCTGGAGGACAAGCCGGAGCTGCTGGCGCGGATCCATCAGACCCTGCAGGAGCAGAAGCTCCGCTATCAGCTGGTCTATTCCCACGGGCAGTTCCTCGATATCCTGCCCTACCGCGCCTCCAAGGGCAAGGCGATCCGCTACCTGAGCTACAAGTGGGGGATCCCCTTGAGCAGCATCATGGCCTCCGGAGATTCCGGCAATGACGAATGCATGCTGCGCGGCGACATCAACGGCGTGGTGGTGGGCAATTACAGCCCGGAACTGGAAGAGCTCAGGGGGCTGCGGCGGATTTATTTCAGCAAGGGGCGCTACGCGGCCGGAATCATCGACGGCCTGCGCCATTACGGTTTCGTGGATTAGGGGAGGGAGAAGATGCCGAACGGAGAGTGGAGTCAATTCATCGACGAACAGGAGGAGGAGCGGCTGCGGGCCTTTCTTTTCGCCCTGCCGGCCCCGGAAAATTGCATTCTCCTCCGCAACGACATCCTGCTCGCCTTTCAGGCCCATGTCAGCGAGGCGGGCCGACAGGAGCACCTGCCGGGGTGCTGGCGCTTTCTGCGCCGGGTACAGGAGATACTCTGCCTGCAAGAGGGGAGGATTATCGTCTACCGGCAGCGCAAGGCGGGGTGCCGGATTTTCTTTGTCAATGCCGAGGGCGGCGGGTTCAGCTTCATGAGCATCCCGGACTTTCTCGCCATCAAGGAGCGGCTGTCCGCCCCGGACCTCCCGGAAAACCAGCGGACCCTGGCCCTGAACCTGGCGCCCTTCTACGATTATGGCCCCCATTTGAAAGACCCCAACACCATCGGCCAGGGGATCACCTTTCTGAACCGGCACATGTCCGGCAGCCTGGCCAGCCATCCCGAGAAGTGGAACCGCTCCCTCTACGAGTTCCTCAAGCTGCACCAGCTGCACGGCACCCAGCTCCTGCTGGACGGCGAGCTGATCCGCTCCCCCGAGGAGCTGGAGGAGGCCCTGCTCAACGTGGTGGACTATCTGGAGCGCTGCGCTTATCCGGACGATCTCGAACGGGTGCGGGCGCGCCTCAAGCGGCTCGGCTTCCTGCCCGGCTGGGGCAGCACCCTGCCCAGGATGCTCGAAACCATCAACCTGCTCCAGGATATCCTCGAACAGCCCAACGAGACGATCCTCGAGGAGTTTCTGGCCAGGATCCCCATGGTTTCGAAGGTCGCGCTCATCAGCCCCCATGGCTGGTTCGGCCAGGAAAATGTCCTGGGCCGCCCCGACACCGGCGGCCAGGTGGTCTACATCCTTGACCAGGCCAGGGCATTGGAAGCGTATCTGCGCGCCGACCTGCGCGATTCAGGCTTCGAGGTCGAAACGAAGATTCTCATCGTCACCCGGCTGATTCCGGAAAGCGAGGGGACCACGGCCCATCAGCGGCTGGAAAAGGTGCGGGGCACCAAAAATGTCTGGATCCTGCGGGTGCCGTTCCGGGACGGCGAAGGCCGGGTGCTGCCCCACTGGGTCTCCCGCTTCCGGCTCTGGCCCTACCTCGACCAGTTCGCCGTGGATGCGGAGGAGGAGATCCGCCGGGAGCTGGGCGGCAGGCCCGATCTGCTGGTGGGCAACTACTCGGACGGCAATCTGGTCGCCACCCGTCTTTCCCGGAGCATGGGGGTGATCCAGGGCAATATCGCCCATGCCCTTGAGAAATCGAAATATCTCTTCAGCGATCTTTACTGGCGCAATTTCGAGCCGGAGTACCATTTCTCCATCCAGTTCATGGCCGACCTCATCTCCATGAACCTGGCCAACTTCATCATCACCAGCACCGCCCAGGAGATCACCGGCACCGATGAGAGCATCGGCCAGTACGAATCGTACCAGTTCTTCACCATGCCGGGGCTCGTCAATGTCACCAGCGGCATCAACCTGCTCCACCCCCGCTTCAACGTCATCCCGCCCGGGGTCAGTGAGGAGATCTTCTTCCCGCCCGCCCGCAGGCGGCAGCGCCCGGCCCGGCGGAGCAGCGAGCTTGCCGGGCTGCTCTTTTCCGCCGAGGATCCGGAGGTGCTGGGGCAGCTCGATCATCCCCAGCGGCCACCGATCTTCACCATCGCCCGCCTGGACCGGATCAAGAATCTCACCGGCCTGGTGGAGGCCTACGGCAAAAGCCCGGAGCTGCGCGCCGCCGCCAACCTTATCCTGGTGGCCAGCGTCATCGATCCGGCCCGTTCCCGCGACGCCGAGGAGGTGGCGGAGATCCAGCGCATGCACGCCCTGATCGAACAGTACCAGCTCCACGGCCAGATCCGCTGGGTCGGCAAGCTGCTCCCCAAGGAGGAGACCGGCGAGGCCTATCGCCTGATGGCGGAGCGGAAAGGGGTTTTTGTGCAGCCGGCGCTCTTCGAGGCCTTCGGTCTGACCATCCTCGAGGCCATGCACTCCGGGCTGCCTGTCTTCGCCACCCAGTTCGGCGGGCCGCTGGAGATCATTGAGCACGAAAAGTCAGGTTTTCTGCTCAACCCCACCGATCAGGAGGGCATGGCGGCGCGCCTGGCCGAATTTTTCCAAAGGGCCGCCGCCGATGAGAAATACTGGCAGGGTTTTTCCCGCCGGGGCCTGGAACGGGCCCGTAGCCACTTCACCTGGGGCCTGCACTGCCGCAAGCTCACCCGCCTCACCAAGGTTTACGGTTTCTGGCGCTACTCCATCTCCCAGCAGGCCAAGACCCGCCTGAGCCAGCACTGTGAGCTGCTCTATCATCTCCATTTCAAGGCGCGCGCCGAGCAGATGCGCGGGGAGGGAGGCCAATGAGCCCGGCCCGGGAGGAGGTCTCCCTGATTCTCGCGGTGGGAGAGCTGGTCTGGGATATCTTTCCCGAGCGCCGGGTGCTGGGGGGCGCTCCGGTCAATGTTGCCTACCATCTGGCCCGGCTTGGCCAGCCGGTGCAAGCGGTCACCCGGATCGGCAACGACGCCCTTGGCGCGGAGGCCAGGCTGCGTCTTGAGGAGCTTGGTCTTTCTTCGCTCGGGGTGCAGGAGGACGCCGAGCTGCCCACCGGTCAGGTGCGGGTGACCGTCGGGGCGGACGGCGAGCCGCGGTTCGAGATTGTCGCCCCGGCCGCCTGGGACGCCATTGCTTTGGCGCCGGCCCTCTCCCTGGTCGGCGACCGGCCTTTTGCCCTGGTCCACGGCACCCTTGCCCAGCGGGACCCCCGCAGCCGGGCGACGATCAGGGCCCTCAGAGAGAGCGCCCTGCTCCGCTGCTACGACGTCAACCTGCGGCCTCCCTTCACCACGGCCGAGCTGGTGGGCGCCTCCCTGGCCGGGGCCGACCTGGTCAAGGTGAACAGCCGTGAACTTGCCATCCTGGCCGAGTGGTTCGCGTTGCCTGGCGAGGAAAAGGAGGCGGCCAGGGCCCTCTGCGCCCGCTTCGGGGTGTCGGTCCTGGCGGTGAGCACCGGGGAGAAGGGGGCCTGGCTGGTGGCAGGCGGCGATTTTTTTTCAGACCCCGGGGTGGCGGTCAGAGTGGCCGACACGGTGGGGGCCGGGGACGCCTTTTTCGCCGCCTTGCTGGACGGCTATCTGCGTGGCCGGCCCTGGCCGGAGATCCTCCAGGAGTCCAACCGGCGCGGCGCCTATGTCGCCTCCCGGCCCGGGGCCACCCCGCCCATGCCGTCCACGCTTCCCTGCTGAGGCAGTGCGCCTTTGCGCTGCGGTCCGCTCTGCCTCGGCCTGACTGGGTCGTCACGCCTCATCTTGTGGCGGCAGCCTGAGCGGCCCATGGCTGCGCGGCTCTTTTTCTGCCCTGTTCCCGGTCCTACTGCCTGCTCGCCACCGAAAGCTCGGCCGTGGCCATGTCCACCACCGGCAGCTCCGGCAGCGCCTCAAGCCCATAGATCGCCTTCAGGTCCATATCCTTGGGCACCGCCGCCAGCAGGGCATGGGCCACCTTCTGCTCGGCCTGCCGGTAGCGGAGCCTGGCCACGACTTTAAGCGGGCCGCCCTCGGCCGGGGCGCTCACCCCGTAATGGACATCGCGGTAGCCCCTGGGCGGGATGGTGTCGTGGCGGGAAAAAGCGATGACCTTCCAGGGGTCGATGGCGAAGTGGAAGCCCTCGCCCATGCCGTCGGAGTTGAAGAGGCGGGCCTCCTCGGGCAGTTCGCCGGTGGGGCTTACCGTGCCGGTGCTCATCACTGCCTTGCCCTGCGCGTCGGTCACGGTCAGCTCCAGCCAGATCTGCCGCACGTTGGTCAGCGAGGTGGGCAGATTGTGGCCGGCCCGCCTGTTGTGTACCCGGACCCTGAGCTCGCACAGCCTGCCGTCCCGGTAGACCGGCTTCACCTCAAGCTCTGCCGCCGCCTTGAGGCGGGCCACCGCCATGCTGAACTTGTTGGCCGCATTGGCGGCCAGTTCCTTGTTGCCAGCCTTCAGGGCCGCCTGCTCGGCCAGGTGGTAGAGCAGGAAGTTGGCGCCGTTGAAATAGTGGCGGTATTCGCTCCGTTCGGGTTTTTTGAAGGTGTCGGCGGAGCGGACAAAGGTCTCGGCAGCGACCATGTGGCAATCCTGGCAGCCGATGCCCTTCACCGCGTAGGGGCTGTCCTTCCACTCCCGGTAGGTCGATTCCAGCGGGGTGTGGGTTTCGAAGTGGTGCACCTGATGGCAGCCGGCGCAGAGCTCGGTGGTCTTGTGCAGGGGCTGTTCCACGCATTCGTGGAACCCTCCTCCGCACTCTTCCCCGCCCTTATAGGGGCCGTATTTGGTCAGCACCGGCCCCTCGGGGGCATCCTTGCCAGGAGAAAGGACGATGGAGCCGTTTTCCGGCTGATGGTAGGGAGTCTGCCAGCCGGTATGGTCCTTGATCGAATGGCAGACATCACAGGAAACCCCGGCCAGGGCCATGGGGCTGAGGCCGGCAAGTCCTGGCCCCTTCACCTCGCCGGTGACCACCCCGGCCGGAGAATGGCAGCCCTCGCACTGCCTGGCGATGTCGTGGCCCACCGCCTTTACCGCCTTGTTCAGCTCGCCCTGGTAGACCGGATCCTGGAAGGCGAGGGCATGCACCGAGCCGGTCCACTCCTCGTACTGGCTGGGGTGGCAGTCGGCGCAGGCCTCGGGCGGGGTGAAGGGCGCCCCGCTTTTCTCGTAGTTCAGCAGGGAGGGGGCGTAGGGATAGAGCTTCTTGTCCACCTGGCCGGCGGCATTCACCTGGCTGGCGGCGAGCAGGGGGATGAGGGTCAGTCCAGCCGCCAGGAACATGCCGGGCAAAATTTTTTCTTTCATATGGCCTCCTGTCTGTCGAGGGGAGTGAAGCGAAGGATTTCACGCGCAAGCGTCATCCTTAAATGGTGGCAGAAAAAGGCGGTGCTGTTAAGGGGGAATTTCTCTTTTCCGGCAGGCCAGGCTGAGCTGTTGATAATACTTGCTTTCTTCCGGAATCAGAGGGGGGGCGGTCAGCTGCCGCCCAGCCTCGGGATATGTCCGGCCGGCACCACGAACTCGCTGCGGCAGACCAGGCCGGTGGCCTTGCAGACATGGTCGGCGTAGCCCGCGCCCGCCTCGGCGAAGATGTTGTAGGCCGCGGTCGCTCCCGCCTCCTCCAGCTCGCGGCGCTGGTCCTCGAAGCGGGCCGCCGCAGATACCGGCCCCTGGAAGCCTGCGGACTTGATCTCCTTGATGGCCAGCAGGTTGGCCTGGTGGTTGCTCATGGCCAGCATGATGATCTTGATCTTGCCAAGATCGATCTTGCGCCAGAAGTCGTAGTCCGTGGCGTCGCCCAGGATCACCCGGCGGCCGGCGGCAAGATGGGCGCGCACCCTTTCCTTGTTGTGGTCGACGGCCAGTACCCGGTCGCCCTGGCGCTCTCTGGTGGTGTCGTAGGCCATGGCCCCGAATGCCCCCATCCCGAAGATCAGGGTGTCCCGCTCGCCCAGGGGGATCTGGAAATCGTCGCGATGGCGGGTCTTGGTTTCGAAGCGGTGGAGAAAGCGGGCCAGCCGGTCATAGAGCAGGTGGGCCTTGCTGTTCAGGGGCGCGGCCAGCAAGAAGGAAAAGGTGAGGGTGAGGGCGACGATGGTCGTCCATTCCGGCCCGAGCCAGCTCTTTTTGCAGGCGATGGCCGCGACCAGGAGGCCGAATTCCGAGTAGTTGGCCAGGCTCAGGGTGGCGAGCAGGCTGGTCCGGGCCCGGAGGCGAAAGCGGGTGAGCACCAGGAAGTAGAGGGCCGCTTTTATAACAAGCAGGGCGGTAAGGCCCAGGGCGAGCCAGAGGTGTTCGAGGGTCGGCAGGCCGGCGAGGCCGATCTGAAAGAAAAAGCCGATCAGGAAAAGATCCTTGAAGCTGTAAAGCGAGCTGGAAAGTTCGGAGGCGCGGACATGGCTGCCCACCAGCATGCCGATCAGCAGGGCGCCGAGATCCGGCTTGAGGCCGACCAGGGAAAAGCTGGTGGCGCCGACGACCAGGGCGAGAAAAAAACCGCCCAGGGGGAGCAGCTCCCCGTGGCCGACCTGATCGATGAGGCGCAGGAGCAGCGGGCGGATGGCGAAGAGGAAGAGCGGCAGCCCCAGGGCCAGAGGGGAGGGGAATTCCCCCTTGGAGAGGGTGAGAAAGAAGACGGCCATCAGATCCTGCATGATGAGGATGCCGATGGCGGCCCGGCCGTGCATGGCGTTGAGCTCGCCCTTGGCTTCCAGCGCCTTCACGGCAAAGACCGTGCTCGAAAAGCTCAAGGCAAAGCCGAGCAGGGCGGCCTGGGGCAGGGTCAAACCAGCAAGCTGGGCCAGGCCGAGGGTGGAGGCAATCAGGAGGGTCAGGGAGAAGAGGGCGATGGTGGTCAGGGCATGCACGGTGGCGCCGCCCCAGATCTCCGCTCTGGCCAGCCCCCTGAGGTCGAGCTTGAGGCCGATGGTGAAGAGGAGGAGGATGATGCCCAGGTCGGCAATCTGCTCCAGGGCCAGGGAGCCGTTGTTCAGGCCCAGGAAGTTCATGAGAAAGCCGGAAAGGAGGAAGCCGAGCATGGGCGGCAGGTTGATCCTCTTGAAGGCAAAGCCGAGAAGAAAGGCGCTGCCGATCCAGATGCTGTTGGTGAACGCCGCTGTCTGCATGAATTCCATGGGCAGGCTCCGTTGTTGCCGGGAAAGGCGGAAAAAGATTTATGTAATGGAAGGTCTCCGCCGTGTCAATGACCTGGCGCGGATTTCGGCCGCTGCGGGCCGTTTTGCAGCGCCGCGACGATCCGGGCGGTGATCTCCTCCCTGGACAGGCCCTGGCAGTCGATGGTGAGTTCCGCGTATTTTTCGTACAGGGGCTGGCGCTCGTCAAAAAGGTCGCGGAGGCTCTGGTGTGCCGCCCTGGCGATGCCCCGGCTGGCGAAATTGTCTATGCGGGCGCGGACCGTCTCGAAGGGAAGGCGCAGGAAGATCAATGTGGCCATGGTGCGCAGGTGGCGCATGGCCCTGTCGCTGTAAGCCGCGCTGCCGCCGGTGGCGATCACCTGCCCCTCGCCGGCGAGCTTCATGATCTCTGCCTCCTCGATGGCCCGCAGGGCGAGGTGGCCCTTTTCGTCGACGATCCGCTGCAGGGCTTGCCCCTGGCTCTTCTCGATGAGCAGATCGGTGTCGATGAAGCCCATATCGAGTTGTCGGGCCAGGAGAGAGCCGATGGTGCTCTTGCCGGCGCCGGGCATGCCGATGAGGGCGAGATTGCTCTTCATGGCCGCCGGACCTGACGCAGCACTTCCCCGAGGAAGAGAGGAAGGTCCGCCGGGAGGCGGGAGGTGATGAGGTTCTGATCCACCACCACCGCGGCATCACGGTAGGCGCAGCCCGCTTTCTTCAGTTCTCCGGCCACGCTCCGGTGGCAGGTCGCCTGCCTGCCGGAAAGCACCCCGGCCGAGACCAGGATGAGCGGACCATGGCAGATGGCGGCAACCACCTTGCCGCTGGCGAAAAAGGCCCGGACCAGGGCCAGGAGAGCTTCCTCCCGGCGAAGCAGGTCCGGGGCCCTGCCGCCGGGCAGGAGGAGAAGGTCAAAGGCAGTGGCCTCGACCTCGGCCAAGGCCAGGGTCGCCTCAACCTGGGAGCCGTGCTTGCCGGTGATGGTCCCCGGCGCCTTGGCCGCGATGATCACCTCCACTCCCTCTTCAAGCAGCCGACGCCAGGGGGTCAGCAGCTCGCTATCCTCGAAAAGGTTGTCGCTGACGATGAGTGCCCTCATGCTCTTTGTCCCTTCACTCAGGCTATATCCTTGCGCAGCCTGGTGTGCAGGTAGAGGCTTTCCACCTTCTGGCGCGCCCAGGGGGTTTTGCGGAGGAACTTGAGGCTCGATTTGACTGAAGGCTCCTTGAGAAAACAGTTGAGCGGGATTTTTTCACCCAGCCTTTCCCATCCATAGTGGGCCGCCAGCCGGGTTACGATCTGTTCCAGGGTGACGCCGTGCAGGGGGTTGTTTTCCTGGCCGGGGCTCATGGCTTGCCTCCGCTGTTGTGCTCGGCCAGGGCCAGGTAGAGCCGGCGGCCGACCCAGGCGTCGGTGGCCGCGTAGCGGATCTGCTTGGGGGTAAGCTCCTCCTTGGCCCAGTTGGTGGTCTGCGCTCCCTTGGAGATGCGAAAACCCAGGAGCACCGCCGCCAGGCCCCGCAGGCCGTGGTTTTTGATCCCCGCCTTTTTGGCGAGCAGCCCCAGATCGGCAAAGCCGCCCGGCTTGAAATGGGACAGCTTGCCCAGCTCCCTGAGGTCGTAAGCGAGGCTTACCCCGGCCTTGGTCACCCCCGGGTCGGCGAGCAGCTCGCGGAGCGGCCTGGCCAGGCCCAGGCGCTTGAGCTGGAAGATGAAGACCTCTTTTTCTGCGGCCAGCTGCAGCAGGGAAGGGGGGTAGCTCTCCCCCTTGGCGTAGGCGGGCCGCGTCTCGGTGTCAAAGCCGAGCAGGCTCTCGCCGGCCAGCTTGTCGATGGCCGCGCCCAGCTCCTCCTTGTCGCGGATCAGCCGCACCGGCCCCTCCCAGCCGCCGATGGGGCAGGCGTTGATCTCCTCCCTGCTCATGGGCCGGTCAAAGCCGGGGCGCTCGGTGGTATGGTTCTGCATGGGAATGGTCCTGAATTTTTTTTTCGTTCCGGGGCTTGGCGAATTCTCTCTCGTCATTCTCTTTATCAATGGCTTCATCGCCTGTCCACTTTTTCATGGAAGGTGCACGGTCGAAATATCTGATACCATGGAGGAGGCCAGACAGATGGTGAGCACCAGGCCGGCAGGGTTGAGGGTGTACCAACCATGATGACATCCAGAGGATTCGGGCGCTGGTGCCCCCCAAGGAAAGGAGAAACGCCGTGAACAATGCCAATCCAGCAGAGCCAACACTGTCCTCTTTTCTTGAGCAGGCGCGGAGACGCCGGCGCCCGGTCATTCTTCTGGAAGGAACCCGCAAGGTGCCGGAACAGGCCGTTGCGGCCCTGCACCGACTTGCCGTCCTTCTGGCCGAGGAGCTCCCGAAGGCCGTATTCAGAAGCGGCAACGCCGAAGGATCGGACACCCATTTTTTCCAGGGGCTGGCGGCCGCGCCCCCGGAGCGGCTCGAATACATCCTGCCGTTTCCCGGCTCCGGCAAAAGACGCATCCGCGCCGGGGCACTTGTCGCTTCTCCGGACATGGCCACTGCCGAGGAATTTTCCGCCATTGCCGGAGATACCGTAACGGCATCTCCGGCAACCGAGAGCCTGCTCAGGCTTTTCGCGGCCCATGGCCGCAACCGGGTGACCGCGAAGGCGGCGTATCTGCTCCGTGACACCATGAAGGTTGCCGGGGCGTCATCCATCGGCCTTGCCCCGGCTGATTTCGGTTTTTTCTTCGTCAACCCCGAGGCCCCGCGTGCGGGCGGCACCGGACATACCATCCGGGTCTGCCGGGCCATGCAGGTGCCGGTGTTCACCCAGGACGAATGGGAAAAATGGTTGTGATGGGTTTGTAGGCATGGCTGGCGTTATGATGCCAGCATCCGAGAAAGGAATTGCGATGAAGATTGTATCTGGAGGGCAGACAGGCGTTGACCGTGCCGCCCTGGATGCGGCCTTGCAGGGTGGCGTCGAGGCCGGCGGCTGGTGTCCCGAGGGGCGGATGGCTGAGGACGGAGTCATCCCGGCGCAATATCCGGTGCAGGTGTTACCGAAGGCTGGTCCGAGGCAGCGCACCAAGAAGAACGTCCAGGACAGCGACGGAACGGTCATCATCTATTTTGACTGCCCGACTGGCGGCACCCAGGAGACTATCCTGTTCTGCATCAAGGAGAAGAAGCCCTATCTCCTGCTCGATGCCACAGAGATTTCTCCCGGGCGGGCGGCGCAGCGGGTGCTTGATTTTGTGCGCGAACACGCCATTAAAGTGCTCAATGTGGCGGGGCCTCGAGCGAGCAGAGAGCCAAGGGCTTACGAGTATGCGAAAAAAGTTTTATGCCTAACCGCAGAGGGCATGGCATGAGTATGGAAAATCTTCGAAAAACTGTCCAGTTTCTGACCAGTATAACCCCCAGCAGGAATATTGATCATCCTGAGTCGTTGGACATTGCCGCCAGCTTTATTGCATCAGCTTTTCAGTCCTATGGGTGTATGCCGTATGAGCAGGCTTACACGGTTCATGGGCAGGAGTACCGGAACATACTTGCCTCAATAGGGCCTGTAGATGCGCCGCGGATAATTGTTGGTGCGCACTATGACGTCTGTGGAGATCAGCCGGGAGCTGATGACAATGCTTCCGCTGTTGCTGGCCTTCTGGAATTGAGTCGTTTGTTGGCTGAAAATGCTGACAAGCTGAATGTTCGCATTGATCTGGCAGCCTATACCCTTGAAGAGCCCCCGACGGCATTTACAAAATCGATGGGGAGTTACGTCCATGCTCTGTCTCTGAGAAAAACCGGGACGAACGTAATCGGCATGGTCTGTCTGGAAATGCTGGGATATTTTTCAGAAGAGCCCAACTCGCAGACCTATCCGCCAGGAGTTCCTGCTGGGTTGCTGCCCGATACGGGGAACTTTATAGCCATCGTGGGCCGCCCGTTGGATGCCTTGCTTGCCGAGCAGGTCACGGCTGGATTCTGTGAATCGTCTTTGCCGGCGCACAAGTTGTTAATGCCCCCGCAAATTCGCGGTGTCGATTTTTCTGATCACTGGAGTTATTGGCAATTGGGATTTCAGGCGGTAATGGTTACCGACACCGCCTGGTATCGCAATCCAAACTACCATAAGACAACCGACACCATTGACACCTTGGATTTTGAGAAAATGGCTCAAGTTGTACAAGGGGTTTATAATGGTATAGTGCGATACATGCGATAGGATGAGGGGGGCGCCACCGAGAGCTTTTTTTATATGTCAGAAAATTCAGGGCCGCTGGCAACCAGAAGGACCATTTTGCCCGATGCTCAATCTGGAAACCTATCTCAAAACGACAAAACCTGCGCGATCCCCATTGAGTAAATCAGGCAAAGGGTAGTTGCCAGATCGGCCATGGTGGACGACCCAACGTGATGCAGGCCTGGCGTAATGATTTAAAAATAACCTTTGTGTTATCTGTTTGCGCGATTTATATAATAAATAGGTTATATTTATTGCTGCTCGGATAACACAGGAGGTTCATTGTGAAGGCGAAATACAGGCGGATTGCCCGGTCGCAGCTCGACGCCACCCTGGCGCTGTTTGGCGCGGGCCGGAATGTGCAGCCTCCGGCAAAGGGATGGATACGGGCGGTGCGTGATGCGCTTGGCATGTCCGGCAAGCAGCTTGCCCGGCGGCTCAAGGTTTCCCAGCCACGGGTGCACAGGCTGGAGCAGGACGAGGTGGCCGGCGCACTTACCATCAAGACCATGCGCCAGGTGGCCGAGGCGCTGGATTGTGTCTTTGTCTATGCCCTGGTGCCGCGCACCTCGCTGGAAGAGACCGTAAGGGCGCAGGCCAGGTTGGTGGCTGCCGGGCGGATGCAGCGGGTAGAGCACACCATGCTTTTGGAGGCGCAGGGGGGGGCTTCCAAGGAGCAACAGGCCTCACTGGATGCCGCCATTGAGGAATTGGCATGGGAGATGCCCAGGGATCTCTGGGGCACCAACCCCTGAAATTCGACGCGACGAAAGGGGCAACAAAATGTATTGAGAAGCCACATAAGATTACAAAATAGAAAACCCAATCGTCCTGAGATATTCAAATGTAGGGTCATAAAAAGCTGGGTTTCGAGTCGCATCTTCTCGATCCCCTGACGGTACGACGATCACCATTCCTTGTCGTGCACGGGTTAGTAATACACGATACGCGTTCTTCAGATATTGTTTCCGTTCTTCTTTGTTGATGTTGTTCCATCGGTTACCGCAGAACGACTTACATTCCCATGCGGTTGGTGAATAGCGGAAATCCGCATCCCATGTCACACAAACCCAATCGAGTTCTAGTCCCTGGACGTGAAACTCAGTAGCGACATCCTCCAAGTAGTAGGACGAGCGGACATCATCCTTGTCGTCGAGAAACCAGTGAATAGGATCCATAGGGGTTTTTACGTCAATGGCGTGAGGTTTCAAGCGCTCTGCTTGAGATGAAACGATAATGCCATACCGTTCAGACCCTCTTGCCTTCTCCTTGAGCCACCGCTTGGCCTTGGCAAGATCACGAGTGATAAAAATTGGATACCGTTCCTTTAAACTGCCAAGCGTATTCCGCGCACTGTCTGTATTCCGATCAAGTAAGTGTTTCACTAGCAACGAGACGTTTTCCGCTCGAAATGAGCGCATGGATACGGAAAGATGGAGATAATCATTGTATGTCACATGGGGACGTGACGATATCTGCTCCAAGATGTTGCCTGCACCGTATTCGCTGTCATGCAGATGGCTTGAGATGTGGATATGCCACTCCGGGAAATGCCGATTCAACGATTCAATCCACTCCCCGATGCCGGCCTCACCGGTGTTTATTTCCTGACCGCCACCAACAAGGCAGACAATAACCGCCCAATCAACATGCCGGTCTAAGCAGGAAATCAAAAACTCCGGCTCAGACTGGTTGAAGTCAGGAGTATTCTTCTTTCTTTTCATAAAAGATGACGTCTGCGCTACGTTCCATGCCCTTTGGGCTTCATCAAACAGAGCAACATGTTCTATGGGGGGCTTGGTGTCTTTAAGGCAGTCATCGCGAAAATGGTGGACATTCTGGATGAACATTTTTACTTCGCTCAGTGCTGTAGACTTCTTAAAGCGATTCCCTTTTTCTTTTTCCCGCCGGACCTTATCCCGAGCGAGTGCCTCACGAAGAATTGCCACAAGGGGCCCATTGCCTGATATTAACCAGTGCATAAGTTAGCGAACATTTCCACCCCCTTGATTATGGGGTGTCTGAAGAACGAGACCACTTTCTCGGGGAGGGCGGCAAGCGAGCTCAGGATGTACATCACTCGCGCTTTCAGATCCCCGAGATTGGCCAGAGACTGGCGGCCGATTTTATGATTTTTCAGGTAATTCCAGACAAGTTCATCCGGGTTCAGCTCGGGAGAGTATGGCGGCAGGTAGAACAGCTTCAATTTACCTTCCGTGGAAGCGACAAACTTCTGCACCTCTGCTGACCGATGCACCGAATGCCGATCAACAATCAGGTAAACTGGATGG
>DDXK01000045.1 GCA_002347185.1 Desulfobulbaceae bacterium UBA2262
CTTCCCGCCCGGCCCTGCCGCCCACCCCGCCCCCAGGACGCGGAGGCCCCCAGGTGCTGAAAATCTTCTGCCCGGAGAGCGACTCCCCCGCCGCCAACAGCCATCTCAGGAAACAAATCCAGTGGCTGCTCTTCCTGCGGGTGCTTCTTCTTTCCCTGATGCTGGGGATCAGCGTGCTGCTCCAGTCCGACGAGCAGTCACTCCGCCTGCCGGCCCAGGAATATATCAGCGCCTTTATCGCCGGCCTCTACCTCTTCACCATTCTCTCCGCCCTGCTTCTGCGAAAAATAAGCTGCCACCGGCGCTTCGGCACCCTGCAGATCCTGGTGGACACCCTGCTGGTCAGCCTGCTCGTCTTTTTCACCGGCGGCAGCCAGTCGGTCTTCACCGTGCTCTATTTTCTCCCCATCGTCATGGGCGCTTTCATGCTTTTCCGCCAGGGTGGCCTGCTCATCGCGGCCGCCACCACCCTGGCCTATGGCGGCCTGCTCTTCCTCGAACTGCGGGGGGAGCTGCCCCGCTATCTTCCCGGTCAGGGGAACCGCCTGACCGACCTGGAGGTGGCTCTCCACTTCTTCGCCATCCATGGCCTCACCTTTTTCCTGGTCGCCCTCCTGAGCACCCTGCTTTCGGTCCGCCTCCAGAAGGCCGAAGCGCAGCTCTTCCGGACCGCCTCCGAATATGACCGGCTCGCCCTCCTCTACAGGCAGATCTTCGACGACATCAACACCGGCATCATCACCACCGGGGAAGAGGACCGGATCACCTCCTTCAACCATGCCGCCGAGAAGATCACGGGCTACGCCGCCGCCGAGGTGCTGGGCAAGGAGCTGGGCAGGCTCTTTCCAAATCTCTCCGGCACGCCCCAGGATCATCCGCACCCCACCGCGGAGATCAGCAGAAAGGACGGCGAGGCCGTGCCGGTCGCCTGCTCCTGGGCAAGGCTCAACACCCCGGCCGGCAGCGAGAATTGCCGGGTCTACACCCTGCAGGATCTGAAAAGGCTGAAGGAGATGGAGGCCAAGGTCCAGCAGGCGCAGAAAATGGCCACCATCGGCGAAATGGCGGCCGGCATCGCGCACGAACTGCGCAACCCCCTGGCCGCGATCTCCGGGGCGGCCCAGCTTTTGGAAAAGGATCTGGCCGGAAGCTCGGCCAACCAGCGCCTCTTCAACATCATCATCCGCGAATGCGACAGGCTCGGGGAGACCATAGACGACTTTTTGCTCTTCTCCCGGCCGGTGACCCCGGAAAAGGAATGGTTCCCCTTGCGCGCCCTGGCCGCCGAGGCCGTGGAAACCCTGCGCCAGAACCCGAACTGGTCCAAAGAGCTGACCGTTGCCCTCGAGATCCCGGCCACTCTCGAATGCTGGGCAGACCCGCAACTTGTCCGCCAGCTCTTGACCAACCTCCTCAGCAACAGCGGTCACGCCTGCCGAAAAAGCCCTGGGCCCAGGATAGCGATCCGGGCCGAAGAAGGCCCGCTTCCGGGGGCGGGCGACGGAAGCGAGGCGATCGTTGTCCAGGTGGAGGACAACGGCCACGGCATCCCCGCGGCCATCCGCGAAAAAATCTTCACCCCCTTCTTCACCACCCGGGAGAACGGCACCGGTCTCGGCCTCGCCCTGGCCCGCCAGATCGCGGAAAGCCACGGCGGCGCCATAGAGGCCCACCCGGACCGGAGCGAAGAAGGCGCGCTCTTCACCGTCTGGCTGCCCCTGCCGTGAAGAAGGGAAGAAAAAGGAGGCGGTGGACTCAGCGCAGGGCGCCGACCAGGGAGAGCAGCAGGTAGGAGCCGAGCCAGAGCGCGGCGAAAAGAAGGGCCTTGCGCCGCCAGGCCGGCCAGGCCACGGCGACCAGGGCCATGAGCAGCAAGGAGGGGTAGAGCACCCCGGCCCAAAGGGCGGGAAGATAGCGAAGCAGCTCCTGGAGCCCGAGGAAGAACCAGGGGCCCTGGATGTGGAAGACCCCCAGGCGGGCAGGCTCCATGGGGGCAGCCACCAGCAGGGAGAAGAGCAGCATGGCGGCCAGCCAGAGGGTGTGGGCGCGGAGGCTGACCCGGTAGCGGCGGAGATGCTCCCAGGCGCAGATCCCCCAGAAGAGCCCGAAGCCGATGAGATGGTTGGCGTAGACCCGCTTCATACCCTCCGCCTCGATGGCGAAAAACAGCGAGTTGAGACCCTCTCCCAGCAGAGGCATGGAGAGGGTGATGTTCTCGGCGATCATGCCGGCCGCTTCCCCGGTGGCGTCGGCCCGGAGCACATAGCCGCTGAAGAGGAGCAGCAGCGAGAGCGGCAGGGTGCCGAGGAGCAGGAGCCATTTCCCTGGAGTAAACCCGGTATCGAAGCGCTGCAGGATGATGGCGAAAAGATGCAGGAGCAGGGAGAGAAAAAAGAGCTGGCTCGAATAGAAATGGCAGGACCGCCAGAATGCGCCGAAGGGGATCAGCACCTCGATGGCGCTCGCGGAAAAATACGGAGTGGCCGGCTCGTACTGCAGAGCGAGAACCAGGCCGGAAAGCACGGAAA
Source organism: Desulfobulbaceae bacterium UBA2262 (assembly GCA_002347185.1). Classification (GTDB taxonomy): domain Bacteria; phylum Desulfobacterota; class Desulfobulbia; order Desulfobulbales; family Desulfurivibrionaceae; genus UBA2262. The sequence continues at coordinate 2,529 of DDXK01000045.1, forward strand.
CATAGAGGGCGATCAGGCTTTTCGCCCCCCACCTCCCCTGTGTGATGAAATTGCCCATGCCCATGCTTCCCGTGGCCTAGAGGGTCACGATATACCCCTTGGCGCTCTCCCCCTCCCGCTGGATCGAGACGGCGAAACGGGGCAGATTCTTTTCCGCCGGGCCGCTCAGCCGCTGCCCTGCCGGGGAAAAACGGCTCTGATGGCAGGGGCAGAGCAGCACCCCTTCCTTTTCCTGATAGTTGAGGCGGCAGCCGAGATGGGTGCATCTGCGGGACACCGCCCACGGCCCCTTCTCATCGACAAAAAGAACGAAATCATGCTCCAGGGCAAAGCCCCCGACCGGGACCGCCTTGTCCACCTTGACCAGACGTGGCTGCCTCGGCGCCCGGTAGCCGAGAAAGCGAAAAACCGGATAGAGGAGAAGACCCCCGGCCAGCCAGCGCAGCCAGGACCAGGCCTCGGCCAGGAGCAGACGTCTGCTTATCCCTTTTTTCATCTTCTCTTCAGCCATGTGCTTCCGGGCAAGGGTCAAACTCCCTGTTGCTGACGGCAGACGGCCGTCCTCAGGGGGCCGGAGTCAGATAACGGGCCCGCAGCTTCTCGCAGACATGGTCCGGCACCAGGCCGCTCACGTCGCCGCCGTGCCGGGCCGCATCCTTGATGATGCTCGAACTGATGAAGATCCAGCGGAAGCCGGTCATCAGAAAAACCGTTTCCACCTCCCGCTCGATCCGGCGGTTCATCAGGGCGAGCTGGAACTCGTAGTCGAAATCGGAAACCGCCCGCAGACCGCGGATGATCGCCTTGGCCCCGCGCTTGTAAGCGAAATCGACCAGCAGGCCGGAAACATCCTCCACCTGGACGCGCTGCTCCCCGGCCGGAAAGCAGTCGCGGATCATGGCCCGCCGCTCCTCCAGGCTGAAAAGCGGCTTCTTGCTGGGGTTGCTGGCGATGGCGATGATGAGGCGGTCAAAAAGGTTGAGGCTCCGGTGGATGATGTCGAGATGCCCGTTGGTGATGGGATCGAAGGTGCCCGGATAGACGGCGAGGGAATCGCTGGTCTGGTCGGGGACAAAGGGCTCGTAGCTACTCACGGGTCTCCGCCTCCTTGCGGTAGAGCCAAAAACCGGCCTCGCCGTAACGGCGCCGGTCAAAACAGGCAAGATTCCCCTCCTGCTCCGGGTACTCCTCGGCCGCGGCGTCTTCCGCCACCACCAGGGCAGCCGGGGCCAGGAGCTGACTTTTCGCCAAAGCGGCGAGGAGGAGCTGGCCCAACTTTCCGCCGTAGGGCGGATCGAGAAAAACCAGATCGAAAGAGGCCGGCCCCGGGCCGGAAGCGAGGAAGGCCACTCCCCGGCTCAGGTCGCGCCGCTGGACAAAGGCCTGGTCGGCAAAGCCGCAGAGGGCGATATTTTTGCGGATCAGCGCGACAACTGCGGCCTGGCCGTCGACAAAAACCGCCTCACTCGCCCCCCGGCTCAAGGCCTCCAGGCCCAGAGCGCCGGTGCCGGCGAAAAGATCCAGCACCCTGGCCCCGACAACGCGGGGCCCGAGGATGCTGAAGAGGGCCTCGCGGGCCCGGTCCGAGGTGGGGCGGATGCTCCTGCCGAACCTCTCTCCCGGCGCCTGCAACCGCCGGCCCCGGGCACTGCCGCTGATAATCCGCAAGGGGGTCGCTCTCTCTTTGAGGCTAGGGACTGTATTCCCCTCACCCGGCCTTCGGCCGCCCTCCCCGGAAGGGAGAGGGTTGGGGTAAGGGCTCAGTCACGGATTACAGGTAATCCTTGATCAGCACTTCCGCGATCTGCACCGCGTTCAGGGCCGCGCCCTTCAGGATGTTGTCGGCCACCACCCAGAGATTGATGCCATTGGCGATGGACTCGTCCTCGCGGATGCGGCCGACCAGGGTCTCGAACTTGCCGGCGCAGTCGATGGCCATTGGGTACTGGCTCAGGGTGGGTTCATCCACCAGCTTCACCCCCGGGGCGTTTTTCAACAGGGCCTTCACCTCGGCGGCGGTGATCTTCCTTTCGGTTTCGATGTTCACCGCCTCGGAATGGCCGTAGAAGACAGGGACCCGAACCGTGGTGGCGGTGACGCCGATGGAGTCGTCCTCGAACATCTTGCGGGTCTCGTTGACCATCTTCATCTCNNCATCTGGATGGTGGAGCAGTTGGGGTTGGCGATGATCCCCCGCTTCTTGTACTGGGCGATGGCGTGCGGATTCACCTCCGGCACCACCAGGGGAATCTCCGGATCCATGCGGTAGGCGCTGGAGTTGTCCACCACCACCGCGCCAGCGGCGGCAGCGGCCGGCGCGAACTCCAGGGAACGGGAGGCGCCGGCGGAGAAGAGGGCGATGTCGATACCCTTGAAAGAGTCCTTGGTCAGCTCCTGGACCGCGATCTCCTCGCCCCTGAACTTGAGCTTCTTGCCCACCGAGCGGGAGGAGGCGAGCAGCCTGAGCTCGCCCAGGGGAAAATCCTTTCTGGCCAGGACATCGAGCATTGCCCCGCCAACGGCGCCGGTGGCCCCGGCGACAGCGACATTAAACTTCCGGTTCGCAGCACACATTTTTTCAGATCCTTTCGTGGGAAGCCGGGCACGAGCCCGGCGGTTCATAAAAGTTCAGCAGAGAAGACAGCAGCGCCCCGATCCAGGGCGCCGCCTTCAGCCCGCCTCGTGTTTCTCTTTCTTGATGAAGACCAGACGGTTCAGGCCGTTGAGGTAGGCCTTTGCCGCGGCGGTGATGATGTCCGGGTCCGCGCCCTGGCCGACCACGACCTTGCCCCCATCCTCAAGGCGGACCAGCACCTCTCCCTGGGCGTCGGTGCCGCCGGTGATGGAACTCACCGAAAAATAAAGGAGCTTGCTCCTGGTCCGGGTGAGCTCGGCGATGGCGCGGAAGGTGGCGTCGATGGGGCCGACGCCGATGGCCGCCATCTCCTGCTCCTCGCCGTTGATCAGGAGCCTGACCGCCGCGGTGGGCAGGGTCTTGCTGCCGCTCATCACGCAGAGATGCTGGAGGCAGAAGGTCTCGGTGATCCGGAGCACCTCGTCCATGAGAATCGCCTCCAGGTCCTCGTCGAACATCTCCTTCTTGACATCGGCCACCTCCTTGAAGCGGCCGAAAACCCGGTTCAGCTCGTCCTCCTTGAGGCTGTAGCCCATGGCGGCGATACGGTCCTTGAGGGCGTGCCGGCCCGAGTGCTTGCCCAGGACGATGTTGCCGGTGGAAATCCCCACCTCGGCCGGGTTCATGATCTCGTAGGTGGTGCGCTCCTTGAGCACGCCGTCCTGATGGATCCCGGATTCGTGGGCAAAGGCATTGGCGCCGACAATGGCCTTGTTGGGCTGCACCATGATACCGGTCACCGTGGACAGCAACTTGCTGGTGGCGTAGATGTGTTCCGTGTTCACCCGGGTCGTAAAGGGCAGAATGTCATGGCGGGTGCGCAGGGCCATGACCACCTCCTCCAGGGAGCAGTTACCGGCCCTTTCGCCGATGCCGTTGATGGTGCA
>DDXK01000010.1:0-58054 GCA_002347185.1 Desulfobulbaceae bacterium UBA2262
AGCTGTAGCGGTTAAACTCCTGTTGAACTTTATGGAGGGTTGGTAAAGCAGAGACAGGATACACGCCAACAATTGAACCATCATCTTTTGATGCGACAAGTCCTTTGTCTGTCAGCTCTTTAAGGGTAATGGTTACATCGAATTTTTCTTCTTTGTCAATTTCTCTCGGATATACTGGCCGATTAAGCTCGATAAGTTTATCAAGTAGGTAGGATCTGAGAGTTTTAGCATCGTCACTCAACATAGAGTGAATGTTGGGAGTCGATTTTGTATCAGTCTGCATTTTTATCTTCACTTTGATTTTTATCGCCTCGACTCTGAATGGTACCTTTATAAGGGCCTATCTTTGATATAGCTTCCAAGATTTGACTATTTGTCACAGAATCATTAGCAACAAGCCATCCTTTCTTTTCCTTAAATGAAACTTTAACATCTTTAACACCGTTAACCCCTGACAGGGATTTTTTAATAGCAATAGGTCAAAGATCGCAGGTCATACCCTGAATGTCGATAACAACCTGTTCTTCAGCAGACAATGCAGGTAAAGGAGATAGGAATACAAAAAAAGTTAAAATTAACAAAAATAGTGTTTTCAAAAATATACCTTCATGACTAAGCGTAGATCATTAAAAGCACCTTCTGGAATGTGAGAGCTACTAGAAACAGGATTATCCCGATCCATAATATGATCCTGGCTATTCCTTTTGCTCTTACATCTTCTTCACAATCGCAGTCAGGCTTTTTAATATGGAGTTTCCAAAAAGAAAATCCTAGCATCGCTGCGGCTGCTGTAAGGAAAAATGGCCGATAAGGTTCAAAGATAGCCAGCTTACCCATAAATCCGACAGACGTGCCAAATATCACGAATATGGCAGGGCCAATACAGCAAGACGTTGCTAATAGTGATGCTACTATTGTTCCGATACTTGAGATATTTTCTTTTTTCATGTTTACCTTAAACGGCTACCGCACACTAAAGCGATTGCAGGTCTAGGGGCTTATTGATGCCGTGTTTCTTCATTACCTGGTCCACCACCTGGCGGACATCAGCAAGGCATCAGCGTCCTTTGGGATTTTTGGTTTTGCATTGGCAATTACCAGCCTTTTTTTCAGCCATGATTTTTTCCATGATCGTTGACTTATCGTGGACCTTGATGTCCGCCTCTAAGTCTTCAACCGTATGTTGAAAACAGTAACAAATCAAATCTCCCATTCTTACCTTCCCTTTAGTTGTTCATCTTATCTTTAAGTGCATCTTCCAACATTTTCCCTGGTATTTTTTTAATGAAGCGACCTGCCTCATCAACATATACCCTTCAGCCATACCCATAATCATTTCTCTTTCAATAAAGAATCTGGATCGATATCATCACCGTTAATATGGATAGAAGGAGATCCAAGGAAATGCTCCTCAACAGCCTCATCTGTTGACTTCACAATGACTTCTCTGAGTTGAAATTTCACGTTCAACTGGTCTGTGACCTTATTTATAAGTGATAAAGTCTCATTTCTGGAATCACAGCCAGGAGCAAATAACGCTTCAATTAATAGTGGTTCAGACATCACTCTTTCCTATTTTTGATAGTTACTTTTTTCAATGCTAAGGGCTTCAATTATTGGACAACTACTAGCAGGACCAGTGCCAGTGCAGGCAGCAACCAAGCCATTCAAAGCATCTTTCATTTTTACAAGTGAATTTATGCGATTCTCTATATCCGCAACTTTTTCTTCTGCTTTTTGTTTAACGTCATTACAGGTGGTACCAGGTTCATACCGTAAAAGGAGAAGCTCCTTTATCTCTTTCAAAGAAAATCCCAATTCTTTAGACTTTTTTATAAATGACACCCTTTGTAGTGTTTCATCGGGGTAATTCCTATATCCAGACTCATTTCGCTGTGGCTTTTCGATAAGCCCCTGTTTTTCATAGAACCGAATAGCTTCTACTGTAATGCCAATCCGTTTAGATATTTCACCGATTTGCATGACTCTCCTCAAAGGTGTTTCGATGCATTATCTTATTAATAATATAAACCCTAAAGTATACTTCAAGGTCAAGAGGGAGTTTTATAAAAATCGTAAAACAGGATAATGTTTGATATGGAGTTAGAAGTTGAGGGACCGATTTGGTGATAACTTGCCAGAGGCTTCAATCTGGCCAATCTGGAGATGTCCTTTGGCATTGGTAAGCTCAGTCTAACCAGTCCAGATATCCCTTTCTATTGTTGCCAGTTCTGGATCTCAATCTTGCTCCTCAAGCATTTGACTGCTTATGCTAAAGAAGCTCGCCACAATCAAAACAGGATTAAAGTATTTTTGTTTTTTAAGATGTGCTCAATTGTAGACGCAGATAATCTGGAATAATTGCTTGAAAATTCTCTGTCCTATGCAATCTAAATAAACAAATCACAGGGTTTCATGTTCAAAATCCTTGATCTCAAGTTCCTTGCCTTCCGAGATGACCACCGTCACCTTTTTGGCGGCCCCGACCTCGATTACCGGCGTAGCCTGCTTGGCCAGATCCAGATACAGCTCATGCAGTGTTTTTGCTCCTTCGGAAAGACCGCCACCAGCCGCCGACTTTGCCAGTTGATCACTGTCCACAATGGTTGTGGTGCCCAGGGCGGAGGTGGATTGTGTCAGCGAGGAGGCCTGCAAGGCGTCGCCCGCGCCGCCGAAGATGCCGGCCACCACGGCCCGGGCGGTAGCGGCTCCCATTTTGGAAACCACTCGGCCGGAGAGCCCCACCTTGCTGTCGCTGTCCGTCACGAATCCTTTGACCGTTGTATCGATGACCGCCTGTCCCTTGCGGCCGATGCAGGAGAGTGACACCAGCCGCACATCGGCCCTTTCCTTGTTGAGTCGTCCGACGGCTTCGGCGATGATGAAACAGCCGCGCAGGTTGGCCTTGACATCATTGGGCAGCACGGCCGGAGCCTGAATGCGCAATAAAAGGGGCTCCGGATTGTTCTTGCCGTCCCCCGACGTAGAAGCGTCGAAACCGGTCAGCAACATGGCCTCCATAAAAGAAGGCGGCAGATAAACCGTCCGGTTTTCTTTTTTTTTATCCAGCTGGTCCATGGAGCCAGCCGACGAGCCATTCTGATTGGACAGGATGCCGATGCCGCCGATAATCTTATCCTCCATTGGTGGCGGCGGAGTCTGCGGAGCCGGCGGTGCCGGAAATCTCGGCGTCATCGCGGTTCCCGTGAAGGGCGGAGCGGTAGATTGCGCTACCTGGTCGGCGGAAGGAATGTCCGGAAGGAGTTGTTCCGTTGGCGGTGGTGAAATCGGTTCAAAATTTTTGTTCTCGATTTCTCTGGCAAGTCTGGCTATCTGGGCCTGCATGGACTCGATCTCTTTTCGCTGCTCGCGCAGCATGGTTTTCTGAATCAGGTCGGGTTCCAGGGTGATCTCCCGTGTCTTTTCATGACGGCCCGATTGCCCCGATTGGGGTGCGCGGCTTGTTTTATAACCGACGATGATGACGAGCAGGACCCCGGCCCCGACCAGGGACCAGACGCAGATCTTTTTCTGGAAGGGACTCAATCCGTTGAAACGTTCTCTCAAATTCACGAATCCTCTCCTCTCTGTTCGACGATGAAAACCCGCGAGGACCCACCCGGCTCGATGGAGTGATTCTCCACCACCACGGCAATGATGCCTTCACCCATCTCCGCCCGGAGAAAATCCTTTTCAGTGACCTGAATGCTTTGGTCACCCGTCGTCTTCACCTTGAATTCCTTCAGCCGCAAACCGACTCCTTCCACGTCAACGGTTCGCACCAAACGGACGGAGAGGTCAACGGAGATATTGACCAGGGCGTCGGCTTCCGAAATCCGGTAGCTGTCAGGGTATCCCCCTTGGTATGCTTCACGGATCAGTTGCAAGACCTTCTTTTCGAAGGGCAGGGCCTGATAGCGATTGATGTTCTGCTTGAAATCGCCGGTCGCCGGTGGCGAAAGGCGCAGGGTGACGGAGGGAATTCTTTTGGGAGTGGCGATGAGGGAATAGATGGTATCGTTGCAGCTCACAAACAGTTCGGTGGGGGTGGTCGAATATTTTTTATCGTCGCCCTGTACGATGATCGTGAACTTCACAAAGGCGTTATTGCCGACAAAATGACCTTCGATCCCCTTTTCCTTGGAGAAAATCAGATCGTTGATCATACCCGGACAGACTATCCGGTTAATATCGGAAGACGATAAATCCACCGCCGTCGTCACCTCGGGCAGGATAGAACTTGCTGCCTGGGCGGCCTGAACCGTTACGGCAAGCAGAACCGGCACTATAATCGCTTTGATTTTACACATTCAGTTTTCTCCACCCCCTGTTTCTAGAGCTGTTTTTCCATGAAGGAGAGCAGGTAGAATCTGCCGTCTTCAAGTCTGTACCGCGCCTCATAGGTTTTCGAGGCCGCATCGATCAGCCTGTCCTCGGCGAACTGCCTGCGGTCGCCGATCATTTCCAGACGTTGTTCGGCATTGTCCACGATCAGGTTGCGCAGATAGAAGACGTTGCTGACCTGGCTTTCTTCCACCCGACCGGCCAGGGCGTACCAGGCTTTTGCTGCCGCGGGATATTCCTCCGGGGCATAGAAAGCCAACAGTTCGTCGAATTGACTGCGGGCCGTGGCCGGTGAATAGGTGGCGGCCAGACCGACAATTCTCCGTGCCAGATCACGGAGGTACTGATCGGAAGGTTTTCCTTCCACAAACTCGATGTTGCCGCTCAACTTGGGCGGAATAAGGATGACCCGCTGATATTTTATGGCCCGGCTGACCAGGAATGAATTCACCACCACTGCCATGGCGAGGATAAGAATCACGAACTTCAGCAGCCGGTTTTCGGTGAACAGATTGCTGGTTTTCTGCATGAAGACATTCATTCGCATAGCGCCGCCTACTCGAAAAATTCCTTCTCGAAATAGCCGGGATAGTTCTTCATCCTGATAATGCCGGCCATGTAGAGCAGATGACAAAGAAAGCCCCGTGGCTTTTGCCGCTTGATCCGGCTGTAGACATACGGCCCGGCAAACAGGAAAAACCAGAATACGCTGCCGTACATCAATGCCAGCATCAGGAAAAACATGAACAGGGCCAATTCATCGCTTTCGTACCAGAGGATCTGGAACGGGTTCGAAAGGTATTGCGGAAAGGCTCTCTTTACTTCGTCTGACATTTTTTTACCGGATCATAGCCCCAAGGGAGGATACAACACTGTCCGCCTTGAGGAGAAAGGCTCCGCCAAGCACGGTTGCCGCGGCCGGCAGCAACATCTGCCTGATCGCCATTACCGCGGCCGCCACCATGGAACCGACGCCCGCGGCAAAACCGATGGGGCCTTTGAGGATCTGATTAATCCCGATATCGTAGATATCAAAGGCAAAGGTTCCTGCCGCCGGTGCGTTGAAGGCGTCCGCCTGGCTCGCGGCCAGCAGGCACATTGCTCCGAAAGCCGCGAGGGCGGCGGTGGTCTTTTTGCGTTTAAAGCCGGCAGGGAACAACGACCTCGGGCTCAGACTCCGCAGTTGTGATTTGATGCTTTGCATTTTGTGCTTTCTCCTATTTTGATGATTTTTTGTTACCGGTCGCTTCAGCACCGGGTTGTACGCAAAATTTATGAACTTCACCGCTCTTTCCTTGAAGGCCGAGAAGGAATCACGATCTCCACCCGACGATTCAAACGTCGCATGGCGGGATCACTCGATACATAGCCTTGTTTTCCCTTGCCATGGACGGCACCTACTCGAAAACCATGGGCTCTCAGCAATTCAGCAACCGTGGTCGCTCGTTTCATGGCCAGATCATCGTTGACTTGCTGCGAGCCAAGATCGCAGGTAAAGCCCGTGATCTGAAGAGGGGTCTTCTTGTCGGTCTTTTTTTCAAGAGCCGCCAGGAGTTCTTCCTCCGTTCTCTCCGCCAAGCTTGAACTGGCCAGCTCAAAGAGCACCGGGGAAACGAGTGAATGAGCAGTCCGGATACGTTTCTCACCCGAGTTGTCCGTCTCTCTCGTTCTGAGAGACAGGAGCATTTTGTTTTTCTCGGCGACCGGGACTTCAGCCGGAGGCCGCAGTTCTTTCGATTTTACAAGTTCACCGATCACAAACGTGCGGAAAGCAACATCTCGGGTAACATCCATCTCGAAAACGTAGTTCTGTTCCGCGACAGACACCGCCGCCGTCCCGCTGGCCGGGATCATTGCCAACATCACCGCCGATATCACGCTGTTGTAAATCCGCATTCTCATCGTCTTGCATTTGCCTCTGCTTTCTTTTTCCAAGGCATGTGACCTGGCCGGTCCATTTTTTCGAAAACGTTTGCCTTGGTAAGAAATGATTCCAGCCAATTGGTAAGCGACCAATAAATGCTGTTTTTTAATTATTTGTTTGCGCGCTGTAAGAGCGTTTCGCTTCGTTTTTCCGCAAGATTTTTTCTCGATGCCGGGCTACCTGGGCCCGGTTGCGAATCTTGTAAAGTCTCTTGATTTTTTGGTTGTTCAAACTGAAGCCGAAGGTGATTTCGATCTCTTCCACTACGGTTTGCATGGCCAGACTTTTACCCTCTTCCTGGTTTCTGAACCGGCTATAAGCATAGCGTTCCCATTTGGTCGGCAGATCAGCCGTCCTGATAAAACTGAGCCGGGCCTTCATGGACAGTTTGGCCAACTGGGGCCGGAGCACCTCTTTTCTTCCCCATATCCTTTCGAGGAGCAGCAGCCCGATATGGTCCTCAGGACAAAGAGGATCCTGAATGATCCCTTCCCGGTTAAAATAAAGGAGTACGCGTTTCGGAATGCGGGAATCTCTGGCAAACTCCCTGATGGTCATACTCATCACACAGCTCCGGCTATCCGCTTGATACTGTTGCTGATCAACCGGCAGGCATGCCGGCGGCTGATATTGAATTCCTCTGCCAGCTCGGGGGTACTCGCCGGTTCCGGCTGTTCAAGCAGCCAAATGCAGATTTCCCGTTGCCGTTTGCTCACGGATTTCAATGCTTCTTCGACGAGTTCAAGGTCTTCATAATGCTGCTCTTCTTCTCTGAGGTCAGGAGCGGGGAGATTATGAATCTCCAGGTAAAATTCGGTCTGGATGCCGGACGCCAGTTTTATGCAGTTGGTCTTGAAAATGACTCTGAAAAAGGGAACGAACTGCTTGTGTTTCGCTTTCTTCCTGGCCACGAGCATTGCCTTGTATGCGGCTATGGTGGCCTCCTGAACGAGATCGGCGTTTTCCGCCACCATATACCGGCGATACGGGGAGGCGATTTGGCGAATGAGTTTTCGGTTCTCGGAAACCCATAGCATTGCCGCCTCCCATATTTCATGGCTGATTGTTTTCTGATCGATGATAAACGGACGAGTCATTTACTCCCGGGCCTCTTACAGCCCCCTTTCTTTTAAGATTAAAAATAGATTAAAGATGATTAGGCACTTGCGGCCGTTCCCGCGAATGCCTTTATTGGCAAGCGATTCGACCGGTTTTATTTTTTCAAAGTGTGAGTGCTATGCCCCCTTTGTGTGACTGCTATGCCCCCCTCGGCGTGAGTGCTATGCCCCCCGGTGTGACTGCTATGCCCCCGTGGTGTGAGTGCTATGCCCCCCTGATGTGACTGCTATGCCCCCTCACCGTGACTGCTATGCCCCCCGAGTGTGAGTGCTATGCCCCCTGGTCCGATTCCGATACCGAGGAGGCACGATTCACATGGACCTTGTCCTCCTGGTCAATTTTCCAGCCGTTGACGGCACCGACCCGGACAAGTTCACCCATGGCGCTTCGCAGGCTGCGACGGTAATCGACCAACCGGTGACACTCCGACCCGCAAAGCCGCATGAGGGTGGCAACCTTTACCGGGTAGGGAGTTCTGTGGCTGGAGTAAAAACCGTGCAACCATTTGGCGAGATCGGTCTTCAAATGGAGCCGTTGTTGCCACTGCAACTGAGTCCAGCCGGCATCAAATATTTTGGCGAGTTTGGGGTTTACCTTCAGGAAATAGCTCTGGTCGTGGGCGTTGTAATAAAATTCATCGATCAACGAACCGGCATAGGTGAAAAAATCAGGCCCGTACCCATACGGGATCTCAAGCTTGATTTCCACCGCCGAGGCGGTCAGACGCCTGAAGGAATCCTTGAGCCATTCACGCCCGGATTTTCCGGCCATTCGTCCGATTCCCTTGAGAAACCCCTTGGCTGTAAACTGCACATAGCCGTTCGTTGACTCCCTCGAATACCTGGCGACCAGGTGAAGAGCATGGGCCAGGACATCGAAATCGCCCTGATCCAAACGCCAGCCGGTATACCGGATATCGAGGCCTTTGACCGCCGCAACCAATTCGCCCTTGACGGCCCGCCGGCGACCGCGTTTGACCACGCCGAAAAGGGCGGAACGCAGACAAAGGTTCGGCACCCCCCGTGTTTTTTCCGGCCAGTCAGGGAGGAGAGGGATATTCTCCAGATCGCGCATTTTCTTTTGCAGTTCGGGCGAAAGAAGACGGAGATAGGAATCCGGGGAATTATTATCTTCCTCGTTGACCGGTGGCTTTTTCCCCTGAGATGCAATGCCCGTTTCTCCCTTCGTTCTTTTAGCCGCTTTACCGAACCGCAAGGTTTTCCGTTACCTGCCATGAACTTCAATACGCCGGCGAGGTCTGCCGGTTTTTACCGCATGCACCCGCTTGCTCTCAAACCATGCCGAAAGGTCTTTCTCAAGGATCAGCACTGTTTTCCCAGGCTTGTATGCCGCGAGATCGCCTTTCTTGATGGCACGATGAATCGTGTGGTAACTGCATTTTGCCAACTTTGCCGCTTCGTCTATCGTCAAGGAGTTGTCCAGGATCATTTTCTGCACACCTCTTCGACCGCTTCCCTGATTTCTTTGGAACTGCCCCAAACCCAAGTCACCCTGCTGATGCCAGTCGCCTCTTCCAGTCGTAGGGCGACTGCCGGTGGACAACGCCGTCGGCCGCGAATGATATGACTCAAAAAATCAGGGCCAATTTGTGCCGTTTTGGCAATCTCTCGCTGGGTGATCTTTTTCGATGTTGGCTTCATGGTCAACTTTGTTATTAAAAGTAGTCTATATTGTCAACTTAAAATTGTCTGAAAATTTAATTATCGCGTTTTTTTCTTTCATTTATTGAGCATATGGTCTATTGTTGACCTATGGCTCAATCTGTAACACACCAATTTCAGGCGGCGCTGACACACTTATTGGCTCAGGAAGGCCGAGGTGCGCAAAGTCGACTCGCAGGTCAACAAAACATTGACCGTGGCTATCTGAACGCCATTGTCAAAGGCCGCAAACCCGGTTCGGAAGAGGTGCGGGCCAAGATTGCCGCCCACTTCAACATGACCTACGAGGACATGCTTGCCCTGGGACGCGGCATTCTCGGCGGGAGTGAAGGCGAGACTTCGTTGAAACCTAAAGGCGGGAAAGGGTTTTCGGAGCCGCAGGATGATGCCATCCAGAACAAGAGCGTTGTCGAGTTTAAGCCGCCTAGAAAATCCAGGGATTCTCAGTCCGGTATTTCAGAAAAAATCATGAAGGTTGTGGAGATCCTGGAATCGGACACCCATTTCAGCGAGGTGCTGGCGGAACTGATCGATGCTTTTCATGAATCGATCAGCACGAAAAATGACAACCTGAGGTTACGAAACCAGATGAAGGAGATGGAATCGCGGATCGCCAGCCTTGAAAAAAGACTGGCCGATGAAAAAGACAGGGGCAAGAAGTCCGCGTAAAACTTCCAGCGGATCAATGGGAGAGAAGCGAGGGCGGAAAGATTGTCCGACCGTTCAAGATATTTTACGAGTGATATTGTATGAAACAGTACACACACGCATGGTTGGCATTCAAGGCGATTGAAAGGCTGGAGAAAACTGTCCTGACAACAGAAAATAGGAAGTATGCCGACAGCCTGATAACCTGGTTCAAGACTAATAGGGACGGCGTCATAAAAGGTGCCTGGTATCCGGATCTCGTGATAAAAGACATGGCGAATAGTCATGTCTTGAAGTTCATACCAGCCGATCAGGGGAGCAATGAATTTTCCAACCTGCCGTCAAATTATCGTATTTATGAGGCAGGGAAACAGTCCCCTCTATACAAACATTTTTATTCCGTTGATAGACATGACAATCTCCCCGAAAGATGCGAAGCCCTTGCGCACTCTGTGATCGATAATCTCAAAATGCAGGAAAGCGAGGAAAAGGGTTCTCCTCTTTCCCCAACCGACAATCATGTTGCCACCATTTTATTCATGCTAAGCCATTATGTTGCTGACGCCCATGTCCCATTTCATTGTGACGGACGCAGTTTTTCCAGCGGTTGCAATCTGCATGGCCATGTAGAGGGGGAGTGGGATGATGAAATCAGGAAATACTATGGGATAGATTCCCAGACGGGACGATTTTATTACAATCCTGAGGGGTATCCGTTGTTAACGGCTGACAATAACTACTCGTCATCGTTTTTAAAATTAGTCGATGATGCGCTGGACAATCGTGAGTTCAAAATCACTTGGGGAAACAATAATACCAATGTGCACGATTTCATGTACGCAATCTGCCAGTTTTCTTATCTTCTTTCATACCGCTTTGTGCCGGCAGGTTACGATGAGACAAATGTTACTCTGAATAATTGGCAAAATCTACCTGGGCAGTCTCCCGCCTTTGGTGATTTAAGCGTTATGGTATTCACTGATGCCATTGATTCCATCGCAAGAGTTTGGCTCCGGACTTGGCGAAGATACGTTAAGTGGACACAATGACCTGCAGCAAGATATGAGGCAACGACAGGAAATAAAAATTTATACAATTATTTTAAATAGTTAATCAAGAAAAGGCCCCCAAAAATTATAGATAGAAAACTGCAAGAAAACAAACCAAGTGCGCCCAAAATTGCGCCCAAATCACATAATTATTGGTTTTTAAACCATAAAATCTATCTTGAGGGGGTAGTGGGCTACGCCTGTGCGGGTTCGAATCCCGCCTTCGGCACCATACATAATCCGCGGAAGTCTCCCGGATTCCTGAAAGCCCTGAGAAATCAGGGCTTTTCTTTTTTCGGTTGTCCACTGAAATCCACGTTGATATATTAAAATCCATTGGTTTTTACGGTATCTGCGACGGTATTTTTTCTGGGGCACTTCCAGGTACCGGCAAATCGTTTCGCGGTGACCCCTTTTAGGCAATTTGTGCTTCAGATACCGTCAGCAGAAATTGCCGAGTGGACCGAGGAGCAGGAAGAGAACGATCCCAACTTCTTCATGAATTTTACAAGCGAATGCCTGATATCCTTCCCGGAGTTTGCAGAGTGGCTTAAAAAACGGAAGGCGACCACCGTGGCTGAGAGCGGTCATTCAAGGCAGAATGTAGCATAACAACAAGATTGAGCAATAAGGAGAATCCCGTAAAAAACGGGATTTTTTTAAGGAAAATGCCTGACGGCAAATAGGAGAAGCGTGAGGGATGCCCCAGCAGCAGAAAACAAAAGATGTAATCTACTCATGGGTTGATGAAAACGGCAAGACCCATTACAGCAACTATAAAGTTCTCCCCGGCAATGAAAATGAACCAAGTAAGGACTTACCAATCGGCGTAGCCACAGAGAGTAAGATCGTAAAAGCACAAGTGCAGCCGGCAAAGCCGGGGACCATCATAACGCCGAAAAATATCTTCTCGACGTTAAGCCCTGCATTGGGTTTTGTCATATTATTGGCCATTCTAAAATTGATCCTAGATCAATGGGTGGATGAAAAGAAACGGAAAGGACGGATTTTAAAAAAATGCGACGGGCCAGAGACCAAAGGGGCGTCAATTAACAACAATTACTACCATCAGCACAATTACTATTGTGGAGGCGCGCCACAGGAAGGGCCACAACCTGACAAAGAATGGCCACAGGCAATAGCTGGAAAATTAGCAGTTTTGCAAAGGTTAATAATTCATGAGCCAAAGGTAACGAATGATCCGCCATCCTGGTCACTGAAATTCATTCAAGAAATTGAATGGCGGGAGTTTGAAAAGCTTTGCGCAAAAATTCTCGAAGAAAAAGGGTTTGTAGCGAAACTTGGTGGCGTTGGCCCAGACGGTGGCATTGATATTCATATCTACGAACAGGGGGACCAGGAAAAGCTCTACGGGATAGCCCAATGCAAAGCGCAAAAACAGGATATTAAAATTGATATCGTAAAAGCGTTCCGGTGGACCATGAGCGCAAACCAAGCAGATAAAGGCTTTTTCTTCACGTCAGGAAAATTTTCAAAACCTGCCCGCAGATTCGGCGAGGAAGAAGGTATTGAAATGATAACCGGTGAAGATCTGCTGAGAGCGATAAAAAAACTTCCCCAAGGCAAACAGAAAAACATCCTGGAAGATATTGCAGCAACGGACTACAAAACGCCGATTTGCGTAAGATGTGGGGTAAAGATGATCAGAAGATCCAACCAGAAAAACGGGGAAGAATTTTGGGGATGTGTCAATTATCCAAGCTGCCGGAATATAATTTGTATTCCAAAAGTGTTCCGTAATGGCTAATTCTGAACCGCCCCGGCTTTTTCGGAGACAGTTTTGTTTGAGTCAGGCTGCCTCGCTTGACTCCTCCAGCCGATAATATTCCATTTCTCTCTCTGCCGGTGGAATATTTCCGATCGGTTCCAGCAACCGGCGATTATTGAACCAATCCACCCATTCCAGGGTCGCATACTCCACCGCCTCTCGGCCTTTCCATGGACCGCGATAGTGGATGACTTCTGTTTTGTAAAGGCCGATGAGTGTTTCCGCCAATGCGTTATCGTAGGAATCTCCGGTCGTACCGACCGAAGCGTTGATCCCTGCCTCGGCCAGTCGCTCTGTATACCGGATCGAAAGATACTGGCTGCCCCTGTCGCTGTGGTGAATCAACCCCAGGCGGTTTTTACGCGCCCAAAGGGCTTGCTCCAGTGCGTCCAGCACCAGTTCCGTCTTCATTGATGTCGAGACACGCCAGCCGACGATACTGCGAGCATAGACATCAACGACAAAGGCAACGTAGACAAAGCCCGACCAGGTTGCCACGTAGGTGAAATCTGCCACCCAGAGTTGATTGGGACGACTGGCCTTAAATATCCGCTTCACCAGGTCGGGAGCGCGCTCCTGCGTTGAATCGCTGATCGTTGTGATCTGTTTTTTGCCACGAACGACACCCCGTAGCCCCAGCTCTCGCATCAAGCGCTCGACCGTGCAGCGGGCGACATCGATGCCTTCTCTGTTCAACTGTAGCCAGACCTTGCGGGCGCCATAAACCTGAAAATTCTCTTCCCATACCCTCTGCATATGTGGCTTGAGGGATTGGTCACGATGATGGCGTGCTGAAATCTTTGTGGCGTCAACTTCACGCGCCCTCTGCTGGTAATACGTCGATGGGGCGATCGGCAACTGGGTGCAGATCGGCTCGACCCCATACTGGTCGCGATACTCATTGATAAACGCCACCATCACTTCGGTTTGCGGTCGAGCTCCGCCTGGGCGAAAAAAGCTGCGGCTTTGCGCAGGATCTCGTTGGCCCGCTTGAGCTCCCGATTCTCGCGTTCCAGCTGCTTCAGCCGTTCTTGGTCAGTCTGTGCCCCCGAACTCGCATTTTGCGATCCTTCGGTTCGCTTGCTCCAGGCTCGTAAAGTCTCTGGCGTGCAACCGATCTTGCCGGCAATGGAACAAATGGCAGCCCAGCGCGAGGGATATTCTCCCTGTTGCTCAACGACTAATCGGACCGCCCGCTCTCTGACCTCTGGACTGTATCTCTTGTTCGTATTCATGACCCCATTCTCTCAAAGTTTGGAGTCTCCGACAATCCCGGGGCGGTTCAGTTGAAGATATATTAATGGTCGGATACCCAATTGGGATTTGGGATGCAAAAAATAATTATCCAGTCTTTAGGAAAGGCATAACAGCAACACACCCAGCAAACGACTATAATGGAAAACCAGAGTTCATGATAGATGCGGCTTGCTTTCCAGGGTCAAGCGGATCTCCTGTTTTCCTTTTCAACGTAGGTAATTATGTAGCAAAAACAGGAGGGACAGTCATTGGATCAAGGTTTTACTTTCTCGGCATATTATATGCGGGCCCTCAATACACCACTACTGGAGAAATCAAAGTTATTGATATTCCAACAAAGACAGAAGCAATATCACTGTCCAACATTCCAACAAATTTAGGATATGTGATCAAATCAAAAAAACTTTTTGACTTCGAAGTTATACTCAAACAATTTACAAAATAAAGCAATATAACCAATCACTTAAGCGGACTGGTAGAGGCTGGGCGGCGCTGACGCGGCTAATCCAGGTGGCCAGCCGCTTAGTTCAAACGTTCGGCAATAAAAAACAGGAGCAACGATGCCAAGTTATGAGATCAAAGGCAAAGGGAAGGATACCGGACGAAAGAGAAAGCGTATCTTCACCGCACCAAATGAGGAAGAGGCTAAGCAACTCGCTGAAGCTGATGGCACGTTGGTAGAAGAAATAAAAGAAATTCCGCCAGACCCTCCGACGGAAAGACAGCTAGATTATGCAAAAGACCTCGGTATATCTATTCCTTCCAACGCAACGAAGGATGATCTAAGTGATCTTATTTCTCTGAAAGTAGACAGAGACAAGCCAGCACAGAACGGAAAAATAAGAAGATATATGGCGAAGCTGATTCCCGCCTTCGCACCAAAAACTGAAAAGGCTTGTAATCTTCAGAGGTTACAAGCCTTTTCTTTTTCCATATGCAAAAATATGCACTTTTCGCCAGGATTTAGTACAGCAGGGAGTGCTTTTTCAAGACCTCCTCGGCCCTCTCCCTGAATCCAGTGTCCATAGATATCCACCGTGATGTCTATGGAGCTGTTGTCGATCACTATTTTTTGCTCCCCTGTTTCAGTCTGGCAAGGAGATCGGCGCGAGGTTCTTGAATGCGGGCCGGGTTGTTGCTCGGCGAACCCTGCCTCTATTCCTTTTCCTGCAGCTCCGGGTAGTGTTTTTGCATGCACTCCGGGCAGATGCTGTGCGAGAACTGAGCAGTGGAGCGTTCGCGGATATAGGCCTCCAATCGCTCCCATTCGCCATTGTCGTTGCGGATTTTTTTGCAGTAGGAGCAGATCGGCAGAAAGCCCCGCAGGGTTTTCACCTCTGCCAGGGAGTGTTCCAGGGCTATGGTTCTCTCCTTGACCAATTGCTGCAGATTCTCCTGGTACGCCTTGAGTTCGGCCTCCTGCTTTTTGAGCAGGGCAATCTTTTCTTCAAGCTGGACGACCAGCTCTCCTTGCATCTTTTCGGAATTTTCCAGCCTGCCCACCAGCCCGCCAAAGCCGGCGAAAAGAATTGTTATGGCGATTCCAAGGAGGGTGGCGGTCAGCAAAAGGGATTGCGTCAGGTAGGTCCTTTTTTGCGCGAGATAGGGAGTGATGTCCTGGAGAGCGACTATTCCGCCAAATTCCTGGCCATTGTGATCCTTGAAGATCGGATGGGCATGCCGGATATAGACCTTGTCGCCGATGGCAACCCGCTGGTGGGCGTTTTCCAGCGTATCCCCGGCGGGAAGTTTTGCCAGCAGGGAGCCGGGTTCGGTCATGACCGTGAATTTTCCGCAGGGCATGCCTGTCTTCTGCTGCAGGTCGGCTTTTTGCCATGCATCCGTAGGGTGGTATGCCGCCAGGGGGATTTCCAGGCTCTTTGCCAGGGTGTCGAGAAGCTGTTGCGCCTGGATGCCGAATTCCACTATGCCGATGAAGCGACCCTGGTGGATGACAGGCTGTGCGATCCGGTAAAAGACGCCGTGGCGGCCAATGTCGAAAGCCGCGTGGGGCGTTTTTGTTTCGGCAACGCTCCGCAGGAAGGGGCGAACCGCGAATTGGTCGTCGCCGAAGATGTCGGGCTCGTGAACGCGCAGGAAATTTATTCCCTCGGGCAGGATGAAGGGCAGGGTCTGGAAGTAGGGGTTTTCTTGCTTTAAGGCGTTGTAAACCGGGAGGGCGCGATTGAGGAGCAGGGCTCTGTCCCGGGCGGCAAAGGCTTCGATGAGGTCGGGCCGGGAGTTGACAAAGCTGACTATACGCTTTGAGTAGGGGGTGAAAATGTTTTGGATTACGGCCTGCAGCTCTTTTTCGCTTCTCGCCTCAAGGTCCGCGATTTTTTCCTGCAGGGCGGTGTTGGCCTGCCGGGCGCCAAGGGAGAAATAGGCGGCTGAGAGGAGGAGAAAGAGGAGGGAGACGAGGAGAATGGTTTTTTGCTTTACGTTCATTGCCGGGGTACCTCCAAGGGCCAGGCCTCTTCTGATCCTGCAACTATTGTAGCGGCAATTCCGCTGCCGGACAATCGGGAAAGGGTGCGGCTTCTTTTCGGCCTGGCGTTGCAAGCCGGTGGAAGAGGAAAACGGGCTTGCCGGCCGGAAGGTGGCGCGGCTAGAGTAGCTGGTGTCGGGCAGACGGGTGCGGCAAGTATTGGGAGGACGAGATGATTCCAGAGGAGTTCCGGGAAATCCTGGTTGTCGAGGCTGAGGAGCCGCCTGTCGATTTTAGCAGGCGGCAGGCGGAGGGCGGTGACTTCTGGGAAGGCGATGAGGAGGCGTTGAAAAAGGCGGCCCAGGCAAAGGCCTTTCTTGCCCTGGAGGAGATCTTTGCCGCAAGCCCCCTGGCGGAAAGGGTGTTTGAAAAGCGGTTCTTCGGCCGCAGGCTGCGCCCGGAGTTGGCCAATGCGCGCTACGTGCACTTCACCCGCTTGAACAAGGAGAGCCCCGCCGAGCGGCAGCGGATCAGGATAGCCGTTGACCTGCCCCTTTTTTGTGGCGAGCAGGTGCTTGGCAAGTGAACACCATGCAATAAAAAAGGCGGCCTGCTTTGGCCGCCTTTTTTATATCTCCGTCGGGAAGATGGCTCAGACGGTGAGGTCGTTGCGCACCGTCCTGCGGGGGCCACCGTGGCCGGCGGTGCTCCAGTCGCGGATCGGCGCGATGGCGGCAAGTCCTTCCTTGTTGTCGATGCGGACCAGCTTGTCGTGGATGGATTGCCAGATGCAGGGCACGTCCTTGTGGATCTCGCAGCGTCCGCCCACCGAGCCGCCGCAGGGGCCGTTCATCAGGCTTTTCGCGCAGCGGGCCACCGGGCAGAGCCCGCCGGTGAGGTGGAGGATGCAGTTGCCGCAGCCGGCGCACTGCTCGCTCCATACCCCCTGCTCGGCGGAGCCGCCGAAGGAGGTGGTGTTGACGCCGGGGTAGACCTTGGCCATGGGCCGCAGATTGGCGATGAAGTTGACCCCCACCCCGCAGGCCATGGAAACGATGGCATCGTACTTGCCGTCCCACTGGTCGATGGAGTCCACATACTCGCGGTCGCACTGGCGGACCAGGGTCGCCTCGATGGTTTCCACGCTCTGGCCGGCCTTCTGCTTGCCCAGGCGGATCAGGGAGGCGAGGATTTCCACTTCGCGCTCGCCGCCGGCGGAGCAGACCGTGACGCAGCCGCGGCAGCCCAAAACCAGGATGCGCCTGGCGTCCTGGATCATGTCCATGATTTCGTTGAGGGGTTTTCTTTCGGCGATGATCATTTCTTTTCTCCCTTGAAGGGGCTGGATCCCAAGGCGCTGATCCGTTCGTGCATCTGCTGGGCGACCTTGACAAATTCGGGGTGGAAGCCGCGCTCCAGGTGGAACATCTCGATGCGTTCCGGCTCGACATCGAGTTCGGCCAGGGCCGACTTGATGGCGGCCACCCTTTTCGCGGCCCGCTGGCTGCCCATGAGGTTGTGGCATTTGTCCACCGGGCAGCCGGCGACATAGACGCCATCCGCTCCCTCTTCAAAGGCCTTGAGCAGGGTGCTCACCTCCAGCTTGCCGGTGCAGACCAGGCGGTGGATGGTGATGCCTTCGGGAAAGCCGTCCGCCTTCATTCTCTCCGGCCCTTCGGCCAGGGTCTGCTGCGAGGTGTAGTGACAACAGAATGCTTGGATATTCGGGATAAAGGGCATGGTGTTCACCATCCTACTGGGCTGCGCCGCTGGCGGCGATAAGTCGCTCGTCCTCGGACTCGTTTAAGCGGATAGCCTGGGCCGGACACTCGGCGGGGCAGATGCCGCAGCCGCGGCATTCTTTGGGGTCGATGGCCGCCTTGCCCTGGTCGTCGATCTTGGGGATCCGCCAGGGGCAGATCCGCACGCAGGTGAGGCAGGAGACGCAGAGGTCGCGCTCCACCCAGGCCGCCTTGCCCTTGTCCAGCAGGTCCTGCTCGGTGATGTGGCCCGACTTCAGGGCAAGCTGCCGCAGCGCCACCATGATCTCGGCAAAGCGGACATCCTGGGGGCAAACGAAAACGCAGCTGCGGCAGCGGGAGCAGAACCAGAGCAGCTCCGAGTTGAGAAGCTTCTCCTTGAGGCCCATGCGGATCATATGGATGATCTTGCGGGGGTCGAACTCGGGGATCGCCTGGCTCACCGGGCAGATGCCGCTGCAGGCGCCGCAGGAAAAGCAGCGGTTCAGAAACTCGCCGCCCGGGATGCCGGTGACTTCGGCGCTGAAGCCCGAATTGATATCTTTGCTCGAAATTGCCATAAAAAAGCCTCTATTGGAAATATGGGAGCCGGCTGGCGCTAAAAAACATTTTGCGCCGCGCGGCGTTATCGCTTTGCCCTGCAAGGGATTGCGGCCTTCTCAGCCAGCAAAGCGTTGGCTACTTTAGCATAAAATGGAGCGCTGCCCAATAGGTATATCTACCGGTTGCTGCGGTTTTTCGGGGCTGGTCAATGGCGGGGCGGCCTCTGGTCGGCAGGGGGCGGCTGCTGGCCGGACACTAGACCAGGAAGCGGAACTCTCCCTTGCCGAGCAGGTCCTGCAGGTGGAGGGCGCCGGCCAGGTTGCCGTCCTGGTCGGTGACCGGCAGGAAGGTGATTTCGTGGCGCTGCATGATGCTCAGGGCATCGGCGGCGAGAAGGTCCGTGGTGATGCTCTTGGGGGCGGGGGTGCTGACCTGGCTCAGGCTCAAGCCGGCCAGTCCGCCCCTCTGGCTGATGAGGCGGCGGAGATCGCCGTCGGTGAGGATGCCGGCGATCCGCCGCTCCTGCATGATGAGCACCGCGCCGAGATTCTTTGCGTTCAGCTCGCTGATGGCCTCCTGCAGGGAACTTGTCGCCTCGACCTGCGGGATCGCCTTGCCGGTGAGCATCACCTCGGCCACGTTGATCTTGAGCCTCTCGCCCAGGCTGCCGCCGGGGTGGTTGCGGCGGAAATCGCTTTCCTTGAACTGCTTGAGGTTCAGCAGCACCACGGCCAGGGCGTCGCCCATGGCCAGGGCGGCNNGGCGGTGGTGCTGGCGGTGGGGGCGAGCCCCAGGGGGCAGGCCTCGCGGGGCACGGCCACCTTGAGGACGGCGTCGGCGGTCTTGGCCAGTCTGGAGTCGGGGTTGCCGGTCAGGGCGATGAGGCGGGCGCCCCGTTTTTTCAAGGTGGGCAGCAGGAGGTTCAGCTCCGCGGTCTCGCCGCTGTAGGAGATGGCGAGGATCACATCCCTGGGGTCGACCATGCCCAGATCGCCGTGCATCGCCTCCACCGGGTGCAGGAAGAGGGCCGGGGTGCCGGTGCTGTTCATGGTGGCGGCGATTTTCTGGCCGATGATCCCTGATTTGCCGATGCCGGTGATGACGACCCGGGCAGGGCATTCCATGATCATGGCCACCGCCTTTTCAAAGTCGGCGTCGATCTGCGCGAGCAGGGCGTTGATCCCCTCCGCTTCGATTTTCAGTACCTCTTTGGCCTGTTCGATGCTCATAACCTGTTCACTCCCGCAGGGAGATCCCCGCCGTTACTTGTGCCCCACGCTCTGGCAGGCCTTGGCGCCCAGGGCCAGTTTGCAGAACTCCTTGTCCGGCGTCACCGGATAATCGCCGTCAAAGCAGGCCTTGCAGTACGATTCCGGCGCGCCGCCGCACGCTTCCACCAGCCCTTCGAGGCTCAGGTAGTAGAGCGAATCGAGGCCCAGGTAGTCGCGGATTTCGGCCACGCTCTTCTGGTTGGCGATCAGCTCGCCGCCGGAGGGGAAGTCGATGCCGTAGTAGCAGGGGTAGCGCGTGGGCGGGCAGGAGATCAGCATGTGGATCTCCTTGACCCCGGCTTCCCGCAGGGATTTCACCCTGCTGCGGCCGGTGGTGCCCCGGATGATGGAGTCGTCCAGGATGATGACCCGCTTGTCCTTGAGGAAGGAGCGGATGGGGTTCAGCTTGACCCGCACCGAGAAATCGCGCATGGACTGGGTGGGCTGGATAAAGGTCCTGCCCACGTAATGGTTGCGGATGACCCCCATTTCCAGGGGGATGCCCGAGGCCTGCGAGTAGCCGATGGCCGCGTAGTTGCCCGAGTCGGGGAAGGGCATGACGAAATCGGCGTCGATCTTGCATTCGCGGGCCAGGATCTCGCCCATGCGTTTGCGGCTCAAGTAGACGTTTTTGCCGAAGATGTCGCTGTCCGGCCGGGCGAAATAGACCTGCTCGAAGATGCAGAAGCTGCGGCGGGGGGCGGCGTCGAGGAAGAGGGAGCGCTCGCCGTACTTGTCGATGAGCAGGATCTCGCCCGGCTCGATGTCCCGCAGGTACTGGGCCTCCACCAGGTCGAGGGCGCAGGTTTCCGAGGCGACGATGTAGCCGCCGTTGTTGAGCTTGCCCAGGCAGAGAGGGCGGAAGCCGGCCGGATCGCGCACGGCGATCAGCTTGTCCTCGGTCATGAGCAGGATGGAGTAGGCGCCCTTGATGCTTTCGAAGGTGTCGAGCAGCGCCTTGTCCAGGCCCAGATGGCAGCAGCGCGCCAGCAGGTGGATCACCACCTCGCTGTCCATGGTGGACTGGAAGATGGAGCCCTTTTTTTCCAGCTCGTTGCGCAGGCTGCGGATGTTGACCAGGTTGCCGTTGTGGGCCACGGCCACGGTGCAGCCCTGATGGGTGGCGGTGAAGGGCTGGGCGTTGACGATGTTGGAGGCGCCGGTGGTGGAGTAGCGGACATGGCCCACGGTGAGGTGGCCCTTGAGCCCCTGCAGGATTTCCTCACTGAAGACCTCCGGCACCACGCCCATCCCCTTGTGCTGGGAGACCTGGTTGCCGTCGCTGGCGACGATGCCGGCGGATTCCTGCCCCCGGTGCTGCAGGGCGTAGAGGCCGAAGTAGGTGAGCTTGGCCGCGTCCTCATGGCCGAAGATCCCGCAGATGCCGCATTCGTCCTTGGGTCGCGAGGCGGAGTCAAGATAGGTCATGGCGTTTGTCCTCATTGTCTTGCTGGCAACGCATCCGGGGTGCCGCCTGAGGCTGTCCGGCCGCTGAGTCCCGCTTGGAAAAAAGATGAAAATATACCCCCCTTTTTCCTGGATGGGAAATATTTTTTTCTGGACCGTTGGGCAGACTCTTCCGAAGAGTAGGACGAGGGGAAGGCAGTCGGGACCAAACCCGGAAGGGTAAAGGAGGTTCGCATGCAGCCGTTGATGGACGACGTGAAGAGGCGTGATGGCAGGGATTGTGCGGTGCGCCTTGGTCTGGGCGGAGACTTTGCCGAGCTTTTCGCGGCCAGGGGCTGGAATCTCTACGCGATTGGCGGGCCGATCAGCTCGCCTGCCGAGCTGCGGGCGCTGATCGGGCAGGGCAGGGCCTGGCCGGCCCGGGAAAATCAGCGCTACCTGCTCCTGCCCCGGACCAGCAATCCGGGCAACCCCGAGCAGGTTTGCGCGGCCATGGGCGCGGCTCCGGGTCGTTATCCTCTTTTCCTTGACGAGAGCATCGTGCGGGTCGAGGGGCGCCCGGCCCGGATCCGCCGGGGAGCCTACATCATCGAAAGCGTGCTTCTGACCCGGCGCGAAGTGCTGATCTTCATCGACATCGACACCATGCTCTTTCTCGACCTGCCCATTCCCAGGGAGATCGTCGGCATGGAAAGCCCCTGTCTGGCTTTCGATGTTTTCGACATGTACGAGCGGATCGGCCAGATTTCCCCTGCCTATTCCTCTTCCCGCCTGGCGGCGTGATCGCGGCCCTGGTAGAAGTTGAGCCAGGAGGAGGTGTTGTGGAGAGCCCAGTCGCGGGGCGGGACGAAGCCGGTGCGGAATGATTTTTCCAGGCCCCGCGATTTGAGCCGTTCGTAGACCCGCACGTAGTGGCAGCGTTTTTTCCCGGGGTAGACCTCGCACCAGCCGTCGCGGCTGCCGCCGCAGGGCCCGTTCAGGAGGTACTTGGCGCAGCCGTTCTGCGGGCAGGCAAAGGCCAGCTCGCCCAGGGTGCAGTCGCCGCAGTTCTGGCAGCCGAACATGAGAAACTTGATGACGTGCTCCAGATGGCTCAGGGTGTTGGCCAGCCGCCCCTCCTCAAGGGCCAGGCAGGTGGTCTTGCCCAGGCCGTAGAGCGGGGCGCCCGGCTCGAAGGCCAGGTTGTGGACGAGGCTGGCCAGGCGATAGTTGAGCTGCATCCCGGCCCCCTCCCTGGAAAGCGCCGTTTCCCTTTCGCTGTTCAGGCCGGTTGCGGCGTCCTTCTCGTAGAGGTAGAAGCCGTCCCCGTGCCAGTAGTCCAGCTCCCGGACCAGCTCCCGCCAGCGTCCGCCCAGCTCTTCCGCGCTCTTCAGGAGAAAGTCGATATCCGCATAGCTGAGGCCGGGGCCGCCGAGGTGGGCGCCGGCATAGCCCATCCCCTTCAGAACCGCCAGCAGCTTGGCGGCCCTGAGCAGGCGCGCCTTCTTGCCCTTGTCCGGGCCCTCCGCCTCCCGGCGGATTTCTGCGTAGAGCCGGTCGGTGATCACGCAGCCGGGAATTCTGCCCTTGTGCATCAGCTCGGTGACCCCGAGGTTGGGGACAAAGACGTTGCCCAGCACCGGCAGGGTGAGCCCGGTCTGCCGCAGGTGGCAGAGCACCTCGTGGAACTTGCGGGCGTCCCAGCCCACCTGGGTGATGATGTAGTCCGCGCCCCGGGCCGCCTTGCGGTGCAGCTTGGCGTACTGCATCATCAGCTCCGCCTCGCTGCGCTTGAAGGGGGAAAGGGCGACGCCCATGAGAAAGGAGGTGGGGCTGATGGCGGCGTTCTTCCGTTCCCGGCCGAAATCTCCCCGGTTCATCCTGGCGATGAGATCGAGGACATGCACCGAGCCGAGATCGAAGACCGGTTTGGGGCAGCCCTGGTAGCCTTCCTGCGGGTAGTCGCCGGTGATCACCAGCAGGTCGCGGATGCCCAGGCGATCCCAGGCAAAAAGGAGGCTTTCCATCTGGTTGCGGTTCTTGTCCTTGCTGGAAAAGTGGACAATCACCTCAAGCCCCATCTTCTTGATTTCCATCCCCAGCACTTCCGGAGAAAGGGCGGCCTGGCCGCCGGCGTTCTCGGTGATGCTCACCGCCTGGATCCGCTTGTCCTTGGCCAGCTGCGCGGCCAGCTCCAGGGTGCGGTTGTGCTCCTTGCTGTTGCCGCCCCGGCTTGGCACCAGCTCGAAGGTGAGGGTGAATTCCTCGGGATTGAAGAGGGAGCGCTTGAACAATGCGGTTTCCGGCATGGCGATCGGCTCATGGAAAGGGGTTGACTGGGAACGGTTCCTGGCGGGGCCATGCTTTTGCCCTTGCCCAAGAGGCGTGAATCAGGGTAACCATAGCAAGTCCGAAAAAAAAAGGAAACAGGCATGGCTCCCTTCCCTTCTTTTCAGATTCTTTCGCCCCCGCGCCTTGCCCGGCAGACGCTGCCGCGTCCTGTCGCCGGCCAGGAGGCGGCGGCATGAGCGGGAAAACGCCCTTCTGGCGGCGGGCTTCCCAGGTCTTTGACGAGCGGGCCGACGAATATGACGGCTGGTTCACGGAGAGCCTTCTTTTTGCCATCGAGCTTGCCGCCCTGCGGGAGATCGAGACTCCCCTGGCCGGCCCGAAGCTGGAGATCGGCGTGGGGCCGGGGCGCTTCGCCCGGGAGCTGGGGATAGGGTTCGGGCTCGACCCGGCCCGGGCTCCCCTGGCCCTGGCGCAGCGGCGGGGGGTGCGGGCCTGTCAGGGGCTGGGCGAGGACCTGCCCTTCGCGGACCAGAGGCTGGGCGCGCTCTTTCTGCTCTTCACCCTCTGCTTTCTCGAAAATCCCCGCCGGGTCTTCGCCGAGTGCCGGCGGGTGCTCAGGCCAGGCGGCCATCTGGTCGTGGGGATGATCGTGGCGCAAAGCCCCTGGGGGGCGCTGCTGGCCAGGAAAAAGGCGGCTGGGCATCCCTTTTACCGGCATGCCGTTTTCCGGGAGCCGGAGGCAGTGGAGGGGTGGTTGGGCGAGGTCGGCCTGCGGGTGGTGGAGAGGCGGGCAAGCCTCAGGCAACCGCCGGATGCGCTGCGGGAGGTGGAGGCGTCCCGGGCCGGAGAGTGCGGAAACGCTGGTTTTGCCGTCCTGGTCGCGGTCAGGTGAGCCAGTTTTTTCGTTCCCGCAGGAACTCCGCCACCACCACCATGGCGCTGCCGACGATGAGCCCGGCGACGAGCAGGGCGGGAAGCCGGCTGCTTTTGCTCTTTTTACCGGCCGGCGTGGGCCTGGGCAGATCCCTCTTGCAGAAGCGGCAGACCTGGGCGAGCTGGTGAATTGCTTCCCGGCAGAATGGGCAGGTTTGTGTATGCATGATCGCAGATCATAGCGTTCCGTCCCCGGCCTTGTCAAGCGTCCGGCCTTCTCCCTGCGTCCTTTGCCCTGCCAGTGGGCCGGCTGGGAAAATTTCCCTTGTCAGCAGGGGGATCCCTTTGTAAGATGATCCCATCAACGAAAGTATATAATATCCACCTGAAATAAAAGGAGAAAATTATGGCGAGCGATAAGGTTGTTCAGGTTTCCGACAGTGATTTCGCGGCGCAGGTCCAGCAATCCCCGGTGCCGTTTCTTTTGGATTTCTGGGCCCCCTGGTGCGGTCCCTGCAAGGCGATCGGGCCGGTCATCGACGAGCTGGCCGCCGAATATGAGGGCAAGGTCAAGGTCGGCAAGATGAACGTCGATGACAACCCGGTGACCCCCGGCAAGTACGGCATCCGCGCCATCCCCACCCTGATCATCTTCAAGGGCGGCGAGGTGGCGGATCAGGTTACCGGCGCGGTGGGCAAGCAGCAGCTCAAGGCCATGCTCGACAAGGTTCTGTAAGAGCGGTTTTTTTCCGGCAAGCGTTGGGGGAGGGCCCGGTCGGCGCGGCAGGGCCTTCTCTCGTTTTTCCCCCCTGCAATTTTTTGGGACGGCTTCATGATTTTTTCACAAGAACGTGGTCGGGTTTTACGGCTCTGCTTCCTCTGGCTCTCTCTCGGCCTTGTCCCTCTCGCCTTGGGTGGTTGCGCAACCCTCGACACCATGCTCGGCTGGGTCGGTTACGGCTCCGGCGATGGCGAGGGCCAGGCGCCGGAGGCGCTGGCCATGGCGGCCATGGACGATTTCAACCGGGGCAAATACGGCGCCGCCCTCAAAACCTTCGAGGAGGTCAAGGACCGTTTCCCCTTCAGCGACGTGGCCCTGCTTGCCGAGCTGAAATCCGCTGACGCCAATTATCACATGGAAAGGTACGCGGAGGCCAAGATCCTCTATGAGGAATTCGAGGCCAATCATCCCACCAACGAGGCCGTACCCTATGTTCTTTTTCAGATCGCCATGTGCTCCTACCAGCAGATCGGCACCCATGACCGTGACCCCGGCAGCGCCATGACCGCGATCCAGGCCTTCGAGCGCCTGAATCGCGCCTTCCCGCACTCCCCCTATCTGCTCGAGGCCCAGGCCCGCATCGCTGCGGCCCGCGATTTTCTCGCCCAGCACGAGTTCTATGTCGCCACCTTCTACGTGCGCACCGACGAATATGAGCAGGCCAAGGGGCGGCTCGAGTACCTGCTCGCCACCTATCCCGAGGCGAGCGTCGTCCCCAAGGCGAGCGAACTGCTCGCCCAGCTCCAGTCGGAAAAGGGGGTGGAGAAGTCCTGGCTGCGCTATGTGCCCACCGTCGGCCTGCCGGATTGGCGCTCCTTCAAGTCCGCTTTCGGCATCCTGCCCGGCGGCGAGAGTCAGCCCGCGCCAGGTGAATGACGGCCCGTTGTAAAGAGCGGGCGAAAGGTTGGCCGAAGCCTCTTTGGCCAACCGGTGGTTGCAAAGGCGAGGACCGGCTTTTGCAACGGATTGACAGGCAGTCGGCGCTGCCGCTCCTCAGGGCGGCGCCCCCCCGATTTTTTCCTTCCTGAATTTCTTGTCGTAGCGTTCCTGTTCGCTGTAGATGCAGCCGCAGTAAGGCTGCCGGTACAGTCCCAGCTCGATGGCCAGGTCGATGCCCTGTTGCCAGCCTTCCCGGAAATCCTCGTAAAAAAATGGGATCCCCAGCCGCGCCGCCAGCTCCTCGCCGAGCTGCCTGATCTTTTCGTGTTTCTGGTAGCGGCTGTAGAGGAGGGTGGAGCTGAAGGCGTCCGCCCCGACCTCCAGCGCCTTCCTGGCCGCGGCCTCCAGCCGCATGGCATAGCAGAGGCCGCAGCGTTCCTCTTCGTGGAAGACCACCCGGCGCAGATAGTCGCGCAGGCCATATTCCCGATCGTACTCCACCGGGAAATCCATTCTGGCCGCAAACTCTTCCAGGGCCGTGAGTCTGGCCCGGAACTCCCGGAAGGGATGGATGTTGGGATTGTGGAAATAGCCCTGCGCCGTATGGCCATCTTCGCGCAGGGCGAGAAGGGGGTAGGCGGCGCAGGGGCCGCAGCAGACATGGAGGAGGATCTTCATCGCTGCGCCTTACTTGTTCACCTTGAACAGGCGCGGGTTGATGTTGAGCTTGGCGATCTTGTAGTTGATGATCCGCAGGCTGGTGTCGAGCATCTGGGCCGCCTTGGTCTGGTTGCCCTTGCTCTTTTTCAGGCTGTCGATGATCAGCTCCCGCTCGAAGTTCTCCACGGCCGCCGTGAAAGAGACCGGGTTTCTTTCGCTCACCGACTCCGAGGTCTGCAGGGAAGGGGGCAGGTGGTAGCTCTTGATGGAATCCTCGTCGCAGATCAGTACCGCGCGCTCGATGCAGTTCTGCAGCTCCCGGACGTTGCCGGGCCAGTGGTACTGGACCAGGAGGTCGATGGCCGGGGTGGAGATGCGGCGGATCTGCTTGTCGTTCTCCTCGTTGTATTTCTGGAGGAAAAAGTCGGCCAGCAGCATGATGTCGGTGCGCCGTTCCCGCAGGGGAGGCAGGTAGATGGGGAAGACGTTGAGGCGGTAATAGAGGTCTTCCCGGAAGAGGCCCTGCTCGACGGCCTTTTCCAGATCCTTGTTGGTGGCGGTGATCAGCCGGACATTGCATTTGGTGGGGCTTATGGCGCCGAGGCGCTGGAATTCGCGGTCCTGCACCACGTTGAGCAGCTTGATCTGCACGTTCTGGCTCAGTTCGCCGATTTCGTCGAGAAAGAGGGTGCCGCCCTCGGCCTGCTCGAAGCGCCCTTTCTTGGCCGTTTGCGCTCCGGTGAAGGCACCTTTCTCGTGGCCGAAAAGCTCGCTTTCCAGCAGGGTTTCGGGCAGGGCCGAGCAGTTCACCACCACGAAGGGCTCCTTGGCCCGTCTGCTGTTGTGGTGGATGGCCTTGGCCACCATGGTCTTGCCGGTGCCCGATTCGCCGCGCAGGAGGATGGTGGCGTTGCTGTCCGCCACCCGGTGGATCATCTCGAATACCTCCTGCATGCGGCTCGAGTTGCTGACGATGTTGGCGACCCGGTATTTTTCGGTAAGCTCCCGCCTGAGCTGGGTGTTTTCCTGTTCCAGCCGCTCCCGCTCCTGGGTCACGGCCTGGATGCGGACCACGGTCTGGGCGATGAGGCCGGAAAGAACGGTGAGGAACTGGAGGTCCTTTTCAAAGTCGATTCCTTCCCGGTAGTCGCGGTCCACGCTCAGGGCGCCGATGGTATTGGCTCCGTGTTTGATGGGCACGCAGAGAAAGGAGAGGGCCTCCTGATTTTTGTCGGCCCGAGCCTGGGTTCGGTTGAGAAAAAGGGGTTCCTGGCTGATCCTGGGGACGACGATGGGGGCGCCGTTGGCCACCACCCTGCCGGTGATGCCTTCTCCGAGCTTGTAGATTCCCCGTTTTCGCGCCTCGGCGGTCATGCCCAGGGCCACTTCCGTTTCGATCTGGCCGGTGATGGGGTTGACGATGGTGATCGCCCCGTTTTTGAGATCGGTGTATTCGGCCAGCACGGTGAGCCCTGCCTCCAGGCATTTGCGCAGATCGTCGGTGGAGGCGAGGGCCTTGGTGATTTCGTAGAGGGTGGTCAGGTCGGCAAGTTCGCGATTGTGCGGGGTCATGGCTCTTTATTTCATCATTTGGGAAAGAGGAGGTCTCGAGGCGGGATCGATTTTAACAAATTTGTTTGTTTTCGCACTGAAAAAGTATGCGCGGGATGCGGGCATGGCGATTGGCAGGGATTCAGCCCCGGGCCAGCAGCAGGTCGGCGATGGCCCTGGCCCAGAGTGCATAGCCCTCTCTGCTGAGGTGGACACCGTCTGCCTCGAAGCAGGCGGCTGCGGGCTGCGGTCCCTTGCTGAACAGGGAATGGAGGTCGAGGTAGCCGGCCCCCCGCGCACTGGCCAGGGCGCGGAGCAGGTCGTTGATTCTGGCCACCGCGTTCGGAGCCAGCCAGGGCAGGGGCATGGGCAGCAGGCTGGTGCAGACGGTTTCCGCCCCCGGCGCCAGGGCGGTCAGCGAGTCGAGAAGTTCCCCGTAAGCGGGGAGAAAAAAATAGTCCTCCCCGAGCAGGTTGTTGGTGCCGATCATCAGAAAGCATTTTTCCGGCTTCTCGCCAGGGGCAAGGAGCCCGGGCAGGCGCGAGAGCAGTCCCTCCAACGTTTCCCCGGCCAGGCCGGCGTTGCGAACGGCATGGGCCGGGAAGAGGCCCTGCCAGTCGCAGTACTCGATGAGGGAGTCGCCAAGGAAGAGCAGCCGCACCCTCATTCCCCCCTGCCGACGAGGACTGCTGCCGCCAGCGGTGCCAGGGTGATTTTCCGCGTCCTGACCGGGGTGGCCTTTTCCGCGGGAACGATATCCCGGGGGGAGGCGGCCGCGGTGTTGATGAGCCGCCGCCACTCCCCACCGGCCGGCGGCGGGGGGAGGGTGAAGTGGCTGACCTCGTGGCTCCCGTTGAGCATGATGAAAAAATCGTCGTCCAGGCGCCGGCCTTGGCTGGAGCCGTGGAGGAGAAAGCCCAGGGTCCGGCAGGCAGGGGACCAGTCCTGTCGGCCCGGCTGGGTGGACTGCCATTCGATTTCCGGATCCTGGCCCGGCTGGGGGGCGGGGAAAAAGTCCCGGCGCCGGAAGACCGGATGGTTCTTGCGCAGGGCGATGAGCAGGGTGAAAAAACGGAGCAGCTCGCGATTTTTTTTCGCGAGCTCCCAGTCGAGCCAGCTCAGTTCGTTGTCCTGGCAGTAGGCGTTGTTGTTGCCTTGCTGGCTGCGGCCGAACTCGTCGCCCGCCACCAGCATCGGCACCCCCTGCGAGAGAAGGAGGATGGTGGCGAAGGTGCGGATGCGGCGCATGCGCAGCCTGTTGACGGCGGCATCGTCGCTGGGGCCCTCGCAACCGCTGTTCCAGCTCAGGTTGTTGTTGTCGCCGTCCCGGTTGCCTTCGCCGTTGGCTTCGTTGTGCTTCCCGTTGTAGCTCACCAGGTCGAAGAGGGTGAAGCCGTCGTGGCTGGTGACGAAGTTGATGCTGTTCGATGGCCTGCGGCCGTTGTCCTGGTAGAGGTCGGCGCTGCCGGAGATCCGGGTGGCCAGATCGGCGACGCTGTTTTCCTGGCCGCAGAGAAAGCGGCGGACATCGTCGCGGAATCTGCCGTTCCATTCGGCCCAGCGTCTGTTGGTGGAAAAGCTGCCCACCTGATAGAGGCCGGCTGCGTCCCAGGCCTCGGCGATGATCTTGGTGTGGGCGAGGATGGGGTCCTCGGCGATTTTTTCCACCATGGGCGGGTTGCTCAGGACGTTGCCCTGCTGGTCGCGGCCCAGGATGCTGGCCAGGTCGAAGCGGAAGCCGTCCACATGCATCTCCATGACCCAGTAGCGCAGGCAGTCGAGGATCAGGTGGCGGACCAGGGGGTGGTTGCAGTTCACCGTGTTGCCACAGCCGGAATAGTTCAGGTAGTCGCGGGTTTTTGGGTCGAGGAGATAGTAGATGACGTTGTCCAGCCCCCGGAAGCTGATCACCGGTCCATCGGCGCCGCCCTCCGCCGTATGGTTGAAGACCACGTCGAGGATCACCTCGATCCCGGCCCGATGCAGGGCCTTGACCATTTCCTTGAATTCCCGGACCTGGTTGCCGTTGCGGCCGTTCACCGCATAGGAGGCCTTGGGCGCGGAAAAGGAGATCGGACTGTAGCCCCAGAAGTTTTTCAGTTTTTCCCCGGTGAGGGGGTTGGTGTTGATGGTTTCGAGCTCGTTGAACTCCGTCACCGGCAAAAGCTCCACCGCGGTGACGCCGAGCTTCTTCAGGTAGGGGATCTTCTCGACGAGCCCCTGGTAGGTGCCGGGGTGGGCGACGCCCGAGGTGTTGTGGCGGGTGAAGCCCCGGACGTGCAGTTCGTAGATGATCGTCTCCCTGAGCGGGATGTTCAAGGGGCGGTCCCCCTCCCAGTCGAAATTGTCGTCGATGATGCAGCCCCGGCGCTGGAAGCTGCTGATCGGCAGGCAGAGGCCGGTGCGGCAATAGAGCTTTCCCCAGTCCGAACTGCCGGTCAGGGCCTTGGCATAGGGGTCGATGAGGATCTTCTCCTCCTGGAAGAAATGGCCCTCACCCTTCGGGTCGTGGGGGCCTCCCAGCCGATAGCCGTAACGAAGGTCCGGGTCCAGGTCGGGGAGAAGGATATGCCAGATGTCGCCGGTGCGGTTGCTGGTTTCCTGCAGGGGGATCTCGGCCACAGGTTCTTCCTGGCCGGAGCGGAAGAGCAGGAGAAAGACCCGCTCGGCATGCCGGGAGAAGATGGCGAAGTTGACCCCTTCCGGGCGGATGGTGGCGCCGAGAGGGAGGGGGTGGCCGGGGGCGGTTCGGAAGCGGGGCCTGGGCATGAAGAATTCACCTTGCGACTTGTTGGCAGGATGGTTATAATAATAATTATCATTTTTACGAAATAGGCTCACAACATTATAGCGGTTCTTCTTGGCTGTTTGGAAAAAAAAACGAGGAGGTGCACCAATGGGTCTTGCGGAAAAACTGGGAATCAAGGGGGGGCAGCTGGCCATCGACTGGGAGCTTACCCCGGCGGATACCTTCGCAATTTTCGAAAGCTGGGGTGGCCGGGATCGAATCCGCAACAACGGAGAGCGCCACTACTACTTCTACATCGACAACTGGAATCCGCCGGCCAAGCTCCATCTCATGGAGCGCGGGGTGAAGCATGCCCGGATTCTGGCCCGGATCGACTGCCCCCAGGATCTGATCGAGAAGGCTGTGGCCAGGCAGGGGAAATCGATGTTCGACCAGAGTTACGCCATCGACGCCAGGATCAAGCAGTGGCTTCTGGAAAAGGTGCTCGAGGCCGAGGATTATTCGCGGGTGGAGCCGATCCGCGAGGTGCGGGAGAGGGAGTCCCTGGAGACAGGCCTGCCGAAAAAGGGGCAGATTGCCGCCCCTGCCGACCGGGTCTCCCTGCGGAGCCGCGGAACGGTTCTTCTGGAGGCAGAGCTGCCCGGTCTGATCAAGGCAGGGAATTTTTACGATGCCCAGTACAATCCCGGGGGCAACTTTGCCAATTCCCTGGTGGACAGCGGCGACGGCCTGACCGTTCGCGATCAGCGCACCAGTTTGCAGTGGCAGCGGGGCGGCTGTGATCTCACCACCATCCGCAATGTGCAGAAGTATGTGGCGGAGCTCAACGCCGGCGCCTTTGCCGGCCATACGGACTGGCGGCTGCCGACCATGGAGGAGGCCCTTTCGCTCCTGGAGCGGGAGGCGAACGAAAAGGGGATCCACCTGCATCCCTGTTTTTCCAGGGAGCAGCCCTTCATCTTTCTTGCCGACCAGCGGAAGCCGGGCGGCTACTGGTTCATAGATTTCAAGCAGGCCACGGTGTTCTGGGCCTCCGGCACCATTCCCGGCGGCTTCGGCCGGGTCTGCCGCAGCCGCTGAGCGAGGGCGTCCGGCAAACCAATAAAAAAGGCTGCCCGCGGGCAGCCTTTTTTATTGCCGGGGCGCAAGTGCGTCAATGCAGATCCTTGCCGGTGCTGGTCATCACCAGCTTGCCGTGCTTGACCCCCTTCACTCCGATCAACTCGTCGGCGATCTGCCGCACCTCGCGGGCAGGCCCCTTGACCACCAGCACCTCCAGGCAGTTGTGGGCGTCGAGATGGACATGGAGGGCGGAGATCACCCGGTCATGGTGGGCGTGCTGGTGCTCGGTGAGCTTGTCGGAGAGGTCGCGGACGTGGTGATTGTAGATGAGGGTGACGGTGCCGATGGCCTCCTCCGCGCTCTCGCTGTGGTGCTCCACCAGCGAGGCGCGGATCAGATCCCGGATCGCTTCGGAGCGGTTGGTGTACTTCTTGTGTTCGATGAGCTGGTCAAAGCTTTCCAGCAGTTTTTCGTCAAGCGAGATGCCGAAGCGAACGATCTTACCCATACCGTACTCCTTCTAATTTTTGCCTAAAAATAGTACCCTATTTTCCCCGGAAAACAAGCGGATTCGCCCCTCTCCTTCGGGAAGGCGCACTCCTGCCGGAATACTCCTTGACATACGAAAGGCAATATCGTATTCATCTCGTGTTACGAGAAAATAAGTTTGTAGCACGAAATGGACACGATATTGCAGGAGAAAAACCATGCACATGGCAGATGCTCTTTTGTCGCCCGCGGTGGGCGCCGGAGTGTGGGCCGCCACCGCAGCCATCATCGCTTCATGCTCCCTCCGTCTGAAAGGGGAGCTTGACGACCGCAAGGTGCCCCTGATGGGGGTGCTGGGCGCCTTCGTCTTCGCGGCGCAGATGATCAATTTCACCATCCCCGCCACCGGCTCCAGCGGCCACCTGGGCGGTGGCCTTCTGCTGGCGATTCTTCTCGGTCCCCACGCCGCCTTCCTCACCATCGCCTCGGTGCTGGTGGTTCAGGCGCTCTTCTTCGCCGACGGCGGGATCCTGGCCTTGGGCTGCAATATCATGAACCTCGGCTTCTTCCCCGCTTTTGTCGCCTATCCCCTGATTTATAGGAAGATCGCGGGGCCCGGCAGCGAGCCGGTCCGTCTCTCGCTGGCCGCCATACTTGCCGCCGTATTCGGCCTGCAGCTGGGCGCCCTTGCCGTGGTCCTGCAGACCACGGCCTCGGGCATTTCCGCCTTGCCCTTTTCCTCCTTTCTCTTGCTCATGCAGCCCATTCATCTGGCCATCGGCATCGGGGAAGGGCTGGTGACGGCGGCCGTGGTCGCCTTTGTCCATAAGGCCCGGCCCGAGATTCTCCAGGCCGGGCCCCTGGCCAGTCCCAGGCCGGGCCTGCCCTTTTCCCGGCTGCTCCTTTCCTTTGGCCTGGCCGCTCTGTTCCTGGGCGGGGTTGTCTCCTGGTTCGCCTCGGAGCAGCCCGACGGCCTGGAGTGGGCCATCGCCCGGGTCACCGGCGGAGAGGCGCTGGCCGGCCAAGCCGATGGGCTGCATGGCGTCCTGGCCGGGGTGCAGGAGCGGCTTTCCTTCCTTCCCGATTACAGTTTCGCCGGCCGGCAGGCAGGGGAGGCAGCCGGGGAGGCGGCCTTGGGCGCCAGCCTTTCCGGCGGGGTCGGCGCCATGCTCAGTCTTCTGCTGGTTGGCCTGCTGGGGCTGATCCTGCGGAGAAGAACGCAGGCGGTTTGAAATCGGCAAGGGTATGATACGGCAGGAGCCAAGGCCAGGAAGCGGAGGCACGCTCCCTGGCCCTTTTTTGCGGAGGCGGCGTGCGGTCCATCGAAGGCGCGGTCATTGAATTCAAGCAGCTCGATCTGCTGGCCAACGGCAACACGGCCCTGCATCGTCTGGATGCCAGGGCCAAGGTTCTCGCCACCCTTTTTTTCATCCTGGCCGTGGTTTCCTTCGATCGCTACGCCTTGGCCCCCCTCTTTCCCTTCTTCCTCTATCCGGTGGTTCTCGCCTCGGCAGGGAACCTGCCTCTTCGCTTCATCGCCGCCCGGATCGGCGTGGTCATCCCTTTTGCCGTGCTGGTGGGCCTGTTCAACCCGCTCTTCGACCGGGGAATCCTCCTGCAGCTTGGGCCTTTTCCCATCAGCGGCGGCATGGTTTCCTTCGCCTCCATCATCGTCCGCGCCGTGCTCACGGTCGGAGCCGCTGTCTGCCTGCTCGGCCTGACCGGCTTTGTCGCGGTTTGTCAAGCCCTGGAGCGGTTGGGGGCGCCCAGGGCCTTCACCGTGCAGTTGCTCTTCCTCTACCGCTATATTTTTGTCCTCGCCGAAGAGGCGAGTCGGGTCTCCCGGGCCCGCACGCTGCGCTCCTTCGGCAGGCAAGGGCTGGGGCTGGCGAGCTTCGGCCCCCTGGTCGGTCATCTCCTGGTCCGCACCTGGCTGCGGGCGGAGCGGATCCACATGGCCATGCTGGCCCGCGGCTTCCGGGGCGAATTCCATACCCGCCAGGTTTCCCGTTTCGGCGGCCTGGAGCTGGCCTATCTCCTGATCTGGTCGGCGCTCTTCCTCCTCCTGCGTTTCGCGGCGCCCGGCCAGTGGCTGGGCGGATTTCTGCTGGAGTTTTTCCCATGAGTCATCACATTGTCGAAGTGAAGCAGCTCAGGCATGTCTATCCGGATTCCACCGTGGCCCTGGCGGAGGTCAGTTTCCGCATCCATCACGGCGAATCCGTGGCGATCATCGGCGCCAACGGCGCCGGGAAATCGACACTGCTGCTCCACCTGAACGGCTATCTCGCCCCCACTTCCGGTGAGATCCGCATCGGCGACTTTCCCCTCACCCGGCAGACCCTGCCGGAGATCAGGCGGACCGTGGGCATGGTCTTTCAGGATCCGGACGATCAGCTTTTCATGCCCACCGTGTTTGACGATGTCGCCTTCGGCCCCCTGAATCTGGGCTTCACCCAGGAGCAGGCCGGAGAGAGGGTGCGTGAGGTGCTGGCACAGGTGGGCGCGGTTCACCTGCTGGACAAG
This sequence comes from Desulfobulbaceae bacterium UBA2262, assembly GCA_002347185.1. Taxonomy (GTDB): domain Bacteria; phylum Desulfobacterota; class Desulfobulbia; order Desulfobulbales; family Desulfurivibrionaceae; genus UBA2262. Next base: position 35,063 of record DDXK01000010.1, read on the forward strand.
CCGCCCTACCATCTTTCCGGCGGCGAAAAAAAACGGGTCGCCATTGCCACGGTGCTCTCCATGTCGCCCGATATCCTGGTCATGGACGAGCCCACCAGCGGGCTCGATCCCTTCTCCCGGCGCCAGCTCATCGGACTGCTCCGGGATTTTCAACACACCCGCATCTTCACCAGCCACGATCTCGATATGGTGCTCGAACTCTGCGAGCGGACCATAGTTCTGCATCAGGGGGCGGTCAGGGCCGACGGCCCCACCGGGGAAATCTTCCGCGATGAGGCGCTGCTCGCCGAGTGTCGGCTGGAAAAGCCGCTCTCCATGCAGGGCTGCCTGCTCTGCGGGCGGAAACAATGAAGGCTGGCGCCGTTTCGGCAGCAAAAGCTTGCAATTTGGTCCGGGCTGGGTAAAGAAAGAGGCTGGTTACGATTCAACGCCTGCGGGCAGACTTCTGGCGTTGCGGGAAAAATCACTGGGCAGGGAGGGCTGCGTAATGTCTGAATTCAGCAATGTCACCGTCGTGAAGAAGGCCAATGTCTATTTTGACGGCAAGGTTACCAGCCGCAGCGTGCTCTTTGCCGACGGCGCCAAAAAGACCCTGGGCGTGATGCTGCCCGGCGAGTATGAGTTCGGCACCGCCGAGCCGGAGCTGATGGAGATCATGGCCGGCGAACTCGAGGTGCTGCTCCCCGGCGCCAGCGGCTGGCAAGCGGTCAGAGGCGGGGAGTCTTTCGAGGTGCCGGCCAATTCCCGGTTCAGCCTCAGGGTGAAGAGCCTCACCGACTACTGCTGCTCCTTTCTCAAGTAGGGGGCGGCGCGGGGGCTTTCTCTCCTGGGGCGCCGTTCAGAAGTCCTCGAAGGCATCCTCCTCCCGGGGAGCCATTTCCCTGGGGGCGCTCGGCTCTCTGCGGGGCAGGGCCTTCCTGGCCGGGGCCGCGGCCATTCGTTTTGCGGAGGGGCGAGCGGTCGAGGCGGCTCTGGCTGTGCCCTTCCTCCCCTCTGTCGCCCCCCCGGTGATCATCGTCCGCAGCTCCTGCACATGGGCGAGCAGGGTGTTGCTCTCCGCGAAGAGTTCTTCCGAGGCCGAAGCGGATTCCTCGGCGGTGGCGGCATTGTTCTGCACCACGGTGTCCATCTGCTGGAGGGCGTGGTTGATCTGATTCACGCCGTCGGTCTGCTCCCTGGCCGCCGTGGAGATTTCCGTGATCAGCACCGAGACCTTGCCGGTTCCCTCGGCAACCCTGTTGAATTCCAGATTGGTCTTCTCCACCAGGACGCTTCCTTCCTGGACCTTGCCCACCGTCTGCTCAATGAGCGAGGCGGTTTCCCGGGCCGCGTCCGCGGCCCGCATGGCCAGGTTGCGCACCTCGTTGGCCACCACGGCGAAGCCGGCACCGGCTTCGCCGGCCCGGGCCGCCTCCACCGCCGCATTGAGAGCGAGCAGGTTGGTCTGGAAAGCGATGGCGTCGATGGTCTGGATAATTTTTGAGGTTTTTTCGCTGGCCCCGGCGATTTCCCCCATGGCGGTGGTGAGTCGGCCCATGGAGAGAGCCGCCTGGGTCGCCACGCCGTTCACCTCGCTCATCACCGCATTGGCCTGTTGAGCGTTGTCGGCGCTGTGCCTGGTCATGGAGGCGATCTCTTCCATGGAGGCGGAGGTCTCTTCCAAGGAGGCGGCCTGCTCGGTGGCGCCTTCCGCCAATTGCTGCCCGGCGCCGGCAACCTCGCCGGCCGCGGCGGAGATGTGGTTGGCCCCGGCGGTCAGGCCGGAGATCGCTTTGTGCAGGGGGACGGTGATGCCGCGGGTAATGATGAAGGCCAGGGCGCAGCCGCCCATGAAAATGCCCAAGGCCATGAGGATGATGATGGTCTGGAGGGCGTTGCCGCCCTGCAAGGCGCTGGTGGCAACCTCCTCGCCTTCGGTGCTGTTCAGCTTTGCAAAGGAGGCGATGGCCGCGCGGATCTCTTCGGCCACCTCCTCCTGTCTGTCTGCTTTTTCTTCCACCAAGGCGGGGTTGTCCGCCTCTGCCGCAGCCATGAGTTCCCGTGCCGCCGGGGCCAGCGCGTCGTGCAGTTCCATGATTTTGGCCATGGTCTCAAGCCAGCCGGCCCGCACCAGCTCGGTATCCCCTTCGATCACAGCCCTGGCCCGGGCAAAGGCCGCATCGGCTTCCCTGTCCAGGCTGTCGAAGCGTTCCCGATAGAGCGCGTCCCCGTGGATGACGAAGTTCGCCGAGGCCAGTTGCTGCCGGCTGACCAGGAGGGAAAGCTCTCCGCCCAGGTAGGCGAGAGGAAGGTGCGTGCCTTCCAGGTCCCTGACCGAGGTCAGCATCTGCGTGGATTTGAAGATGGCGAAGCTTGCCCCCAAGGTGGAAAGCACGATCAGAAAGCCAAATCCGGCGGCCAGCTTTTTGGCCAGGGAAAATTTGTGGAAATTCATGCGCTGCGCTCTCCAGGGGTTGGCCGCCTGTTTGCGCCAGGCGGCGATGCGATTCCGTGGGATGTGTTGTCGGAGGAAAAAATGATTTTAGTAATTATTATTTGTTGTGGCAATATTTTTTTCCCCGCCGGCGCCTGATCCGTTTCGGGAAGGGGTGGCTGCGCAACTAAAGGCCTGGCGGCCTTGGGGCAACTCTTCCCGGAGGCTGGCATCCGCCCATTGTGCCGGCCCGGCTCCTGTGCTACTATTTGCATTCGTGCAGGGGAGCGTTAAAAAAAATCCGGGGACATTCGCATGGGCAGAACAAGAATCGCGCTGATCTTTCTTCTTTTTTTTCTGGCTTCCAGCGCCGTCCTGGCCGCAGGGGGGTGGCGGAGCGTCTCCGTGCGGCAGGGAGCGCTACGCCTTTCTCCCATGCCCTTCGGCAAAATCGTGGCCTCCCTCCCCTACGGGGAGCGGGTCGAGATCCTGGCCGAGCAGGGCGTCTGGTTCAAGGTGCGGGAGGAGTCGCAGGGGCTCCAGGGCTGGATGCACGGGGCAAGCCTTCTCGACAGGAAATTGACCCTGCGCCCCGGGGAAACGGTAGGGCCGGCGGCGTCAGAGGACGAACTGGCCTTGGGCGGCAAGGGCTTCAACGCCCAGGTCGAGGCGAGCTACCGCGCCGGCGGCCGGCGGGTGGACTACGCCTCGGTGGACCGGATGGAGGGGATCAATGTCCACGCCGACGAGCAGCGGCTGTTTCTGCGGCAGGGTGGCCTCCTGGCCGGAGAGGAGGAGCGGCCATGAGGAAAATTTTTCTTAAATTCACCATGGTGCTGGCCCTGGCCTGCGGTCTGCTCGCCGCTGGCTGCAAAACCACCCAGGTGCTCGACACCCTCGGCGCCATTCAGGTCGGCGGCATCGGCATCAGTGAGACGCAGCTGACCTCCCTGAAAAAAACAGCCAGGGCCATGGAGCGGGCTTTCACCGACATCACGCCCGAGCAGGAGTATTATCTTGGCCGGGCCGTGGCCGCGGAACTGCTTGCCAAATACCCTGCCAGCGACGATCAGGAGGCGGTTCGGTACCTCAACCTCATCGGGCAGAGCCTGGCCGGCTTTTCCGATCGCCCGGAAACCTTCGGCGGCTACCATTTCCTGCTCACCTCCGACGAGGGGATCAACGCCTTTGCCGCTCCGGGCGGCCTGATCCTGGTCAGCCGGGGGATGCTCCGCTGCTGCCGGGACGAGGACATGGTGGCCGCGGTGCTGGCGCATGAGATCGGTCATGTCCAGCAAAAACACGGCCTGCAAGCGATCCGGAAAAATCGCCTGAGCAGCGCCTTTTCGCTCATGGCCACCGAGGGCGCCAAGCAGATGGGAACCCCGGCCTTGGCGGAGCTGACCTCGGTTTTCGAGGGCTCCATCCACGATGTCACCGCCACCCTTGTGGACAGCGGCTATTCCCGGGCCTTTGAACGGGAAGCGGACGCCGTCGCCCTGACGCTCCTGGCCCGGGCCGGCTATGACCCCGGCGCCCTGCTTGCCATGCTCGCGGAGATGAAAGGACGCCTGACCCCCAAGGGGCTGGACTTTGCCAAGACCCACCCCGATCCGGCCGAACGGATCAAGGAACTTTCCCCCCTCCTGGACGATTTGGCGTCGGGAAGCGGGAAGGAGCTCCGTCGGCAGCGGTTCCAGCGCGCCCTGGCCCGGATCTGATGGCCAGAAAGTTCTGGGCCGGCTTGGGGCTTGCCTTCCTTGCCAGCCTGCTCGCCCTTTTTTCCTGGCGGCTGGCCCTGCTCGAGGATCTGGAAAACACCACCTGGCGCTGGCGGGTCTCCGCCTTTGCCGGTCGGCAGGAGGGCAGCGGCAAGGTCCGCATCATCGCCCTGGATCAGAAAAGCCTCGACTGGGGCAGCCGGGAAAACGGCCTCTCCTGGCCCTGGCCCCGGCAGGCCTATGCCACGGTTTTTGACTTTTGCCGACGGGCCGGGGCGCGGGTGATCGCCCTCGACATGCTTTTCAGCGAGCCCTCGCTTTACGGGGTGGCCGATGACGAGGCCCTGGGCAAGGCCATGGCCGAAAACGGCAGGGTGGTGGTCAGTTATACCCCTGCCGGCGGGGCCCTTGTGCCACCGGTTTCCGAGGTGGCGCAGGGGGCGGCCCTGCTGGCGAGCATCGGCGGCAAGCCCGATGCGGACGGCATTTTCCGGCGTGCCGCCCTTGGGAAGCGGGTCGGCGCAGAGCTGGTGCCCTCCCTGGCCCTGGCCGCCTATCTGGTGGGGGGCGGGGAAGATCTCCCTCTGGCCCCGCCCGGAGAAGAGGTGCGGATAGGCGGCCGGATCGTGCCTGCAGACCGGGAAGGGAGGAGCATCCTCAATTTTCGGGGGCCGGCGCAGTCGATCCCCACCTTTTCCATGGCGGCGGTGCTGCAGTCCGAGCTCCAGCTTCAGGCCGGGGAGCGGCCCGTTCTCGATCCTGCCGTGCTGAAGGATGCCTATGTTTTTGTCGGCATGACCGCGCCCGGGCTCTATGACCTCCGGCCGATTCCCCTGGCCGGCATCTATCCCGGGGTCGAGATCCACGCCACCATGCTCGACAACCTCCTGGTCGGCGATTTTCTCCGGGAAAGCCCTGCCTGGCTCAGTGTGGGCGGGGTGGCGTTCTGGGCCGCGCTTGCCGCCCTTTCCATCCTCCTGTGCCGGAACGCCTGGCACTCGACCCTGGCTTTTCTTCTCCTTCCCCCCCTGCCGCTCCTTGCCGGTTTTCTCGCCTACGGGCAGGGGCTGTGGCTCCCCGTCGCCGTCCAGATCCTCGCCGTCTTTCTTTCCCTGCTCGGGGGCGTTCTCTGCAATTTTGCCACCGAGGGGAGAAAAAAACGCTATATCAAGAGGGCCTTCAGCCAGTATCTCCATCCGGCGGTGATCGAGCAGCTGGTCGAGCAGCCGGAGCGGTTGCGGCTGGGGGGCGAGAAGCGGGAGCTTTCCATGTTCTTTTCGGACCTGCAGGGCTTCACCGCCATTTCCGAAGGGCTGGATCCGGAGCGGCTCACCCTGCTGCTCAACGAATATCTTTCCGCCATGAGCGAGATCATCCTAGAGGCCGGCGGCACCATCGACAAATATGAGGGCGACGCCATCCTCGCCTTCTGGAATGCGCCGCTTGCCCAGGCCGACCATGCCCGGCGCGCGGTGCGCACCGCTCTTTGCTGCCAGGCGCGGCTTGCCGCCCTGCGCCCGGAGTTCAGGAGGCGTTTCGGCTTTGAACTCTTCATGCGGATCGGCATCAATACCGGCACGGTCCTGGTGGGAAATCTCGGTTCCAGCCAGCGCTTCGACTACTCCATCCTGGGGGATGCGGTGAACACCGCCGCCCGCCTCGAGGGGGTAAACAAGGAATTCGGCACGCCGATCCTCATCTCCGCCGCGACCAGGGAGCAGCTTGGCGGGGAGGTGCCGGTGCGCGAAATCGGCAGGGTCAGAGTAGTGGGCAGGCGAGAGCCGATCACGATTTTCGAGCCGCTGGCCGAGGGAGAGGATGGCGCTTCCGTCCGGCTGGCCGCTTTCGCCCGCGGCCTTGCCGCCTATTACCGCGGCAGCTTTCTTGAGGCCCGGGAAAGCTTCCGCGTCTGTGCCGACGAGGACGCCCCGGCCGCCCGTTATGCGGAGCGCTGCCAGACCCTGCAGGCCAACCCGCCCCAGGACTGGGAGGGGGTCTGGGTGATGGAGAGAAAATGAACTGCCAGGGCTGGTTTCTGAGCGGGCTGGTGCCTTCGTGAACATGGAGCGCAGCGTTCCCGGGGCGGGGCAGGCGGCGGGCCTGCGCCTGCTCAAGCCCTGCCTGCGGCGCCATGCCCTCCGCATGGCCACAGGCCTCCTTGCCCTGCTGGCCGTTGATCTCCTGCAGCTCGGGATTCCTCGCTTCATCAAGCAGGCGGTGGACCTGCTCGAAGAGGGAGCGGCCACCCAGGCTGCGCTGGCCAGAAGCGCCCTGGCCATCCTGCTGCTCGCCCTGGCCATCGCCGCCGGCCGTTTTCTCTGGCGCTTCCTGCTCCTCGGATTTTCCCGCCTGCTGGAACGCGACTTCAGGGAGGCCTTTTTTCGTCATCTCCTCACCCTGGACCGCGCCTTTTTCCAGCAGCGACCGGTGGGGGAGATGATGGCCCTGGCCGGCAACGACCTGAACGCGGTGCAGCTCGCCGCGGGCATGGGGCTGGTGGCCTCTCTCGATGCCGCCTTCATGGGGCTGGCCGCCCTGGCCTGCATGGCCTATATCAGCCCCGGCCTTACCCTGATCGCCGTCCTGCCCATGCCCCTGCTGGCCCTGCTCGCCAGGCTGCTTTCCCGCCGCCTGCACCGGCGCTTTCTTGCCGTGCAGGAGCAGTTTTCCCGCCTGGCCGAATTCGCGAGAAACGCCATCAACAATATCCGCCTGCTCAAGGCCTATGGCCAGGAAGAGGCCCAGGCAAAGGCCTTTGCCCGCCTGGGAGAGGCGTATGTGCGGGACAACATCCGCCTGGCCAGGGTGCACGGCGTGCTCTTCCCCGTCTCCGGCCTGATCGGCAACGCAAGCCTGGTGCTGGTGCTCTTCCTCGGTGGCCGCCTGGTCATTGCCGAAGTCATCAGCATGGGCGATTTCGTCGCCTTCATCTCCTATCTGGCCATGCTCACCTGGCCGATGCTGGCGGTGGGTTGGGTGGCCAATCTCTTCCAGCGCGGGCTGACCTCGCTGGGCCGTCTGGCCGGCGTCTTTGCCGCTCACTCTGCGCTGGTCGAGCCCGCTGCTCCGGAAGAGCTGCCGGTCAGTGCGGCGCTTCGGGCGGAAAACCTTTTCTTCTCCTACGGCCAGGGCGGGCCGGCCGCTCTGCGCGGGCTGAGTCTTTCGCTGCGGCCCGGCGAAATCGTGGGTCTGGTGGGCAGAAGCGGCAGCGGCAAGACCACCCTCTGCCACCTGCTGGCCCGCCTCTATCCGGTGGCTGAGGGGAGACTCTTCTGCGGGGACCTGGACGTGAACCGCCTCTCCGTTTCCGGGCTGCGGAGCAGGATCGCCTATGCGCCCCAGGATGTGCTGCTCTTCTCCGAGAGCATCGCCGCCAATATCGCCATGGGCAGGCCGGAGGCCAGCAGGGCGGAAATCGAGGCCGCGGCCCGGCTCTGCCGTATCCACGAGGAGATCGTCGCCTTCCCCCAAGGGTACGAAACGCGGATTGGCGAGCGGGGGGTCAAGCTCTCCGGCGGGCAGCGGCAGCGGATTTCCCTGGCCCGGGCCGTATTGCTCGATCGGCCCATTCTCCTCATCGACGACAGCCTCTCTGCCGTTGACCTGGAGACCGAACAGGAGATCCTCCGTGCGCTGGCCGCGCATCTGCGCGGTCGGACCTGTCTCATCGTCTCCCATCGTATCGCTCCCCTCCGGGCGGCGTCGCGCATCGTGGTCCTTGAGGAGGGGCGGGTGCTGGCCCAGGGTGGCCATGCGGAGCTTTTGCGGCAAAGCGAATTCTACCGCACCATGAACCGTCGGCAGGGGCGCCCCGGCGCAGAGGAGGGGCAGGATGCGGGATAACTACGGCTATTTCGAGGAAGACCAGCTGGGCCGCTTTGGCGACGCTCGGCTCTGGCGGCGGCTCCTCCGCCTCGGCCTCCCTTTTTGGCGCGGCGCTTTGCTGGCGGTGCTGCTTTCGCTGCTGGTGGTGGCCTGCTCCCTTTCCCTGCCCTATCTCCTCAAGCTGGGGGTGGACGGCGCCATTCTCGACCAGGGGCTTGCCCCGGCCCTGCGTCAGGAAAAACTCGGCCGCCTGGCCCTGGCCTTTCTGGCCCTGATGCTCCTCGAATTTGCCGGCAACTTTCTGCAGGTTCTGGTGCTGGAGGCCACCGGCCAGCAGATCATGCACCGGCTGCGGCAGCTGCTCTTTGCCCGGCTTCTTGGCCTGGATCTGCCATTTTACGCCGAAAATCCGGCCGGCAAGTTGGTGACCCGGCTCACCAACGACATCCAGAACATGCACGAGATGTTCACCTCGGTGGTCGTCACCCTGTTCAACGACCTGCTCAAGCTCGGCGGAATTTTCGCCGTCCTCTTCTGGATGGAGTGGCGGCTGGCCCTGCTTCTCTCCCTGCTCCTGCCGGTGCTGCTCCTCAACACCGTCTGGTTCAGCCGTCTGGCCCGGGATGCCTTTCGGCGCATCCGCACCCAGCTGGCGCGGATCAACGCCTTTTTGCAGGAGGCGCTCGCCGGACTCACCATCATCCAGCTCTTTCAGCGGGAGCAGAGCACGGCCGGGCGCTTTTCCGGACTGAACCAGGCATATTGCGAGCAGGCCCTTGTCCAGATCCGGATCTTCGGCATCTTTCTGCCCGCCATCGAAGTGCTGAGCGCCCTGGCCATCGGCGCCATTCTCTGGTACGGCGGCGGCAGGATCATGGCCGGCGCGATGAGTCTCGGCGTGCTGGTCGCCTTTCTCTCCTACCTGCGTCTTTTCTTCCAGCCTCTGCGCGAGCTCTCGCAGAAATATTCCATTGTGCAATCCGCCCTCGCCTCTGCGGAGCGGATTTTCCAGCTGCTCGACAGTCGGGAGCAGCTGCCGGTCGCGGTGGCGCCATTGCGGCCGGCCCGGGTCCGGGGCGAGCTGGTCTTTGAGCGGGTTTCTTTCGGCTACGCGACGGACCAGCCGGTGCTGGCCGATTTTTCCCTTTTGATCCGCCCCGGCGAGACCCTGGCCATAGTCGGCGCCACCGGCAGCGGCAAGACGACCCTGATCAACCTGCTCGAGCGCTTTTATGATCCGGACGCCGGCCGGGTGCTGCTCGACGGCGTTGACCTGCGGGATCTGGCCCCGGACTGGCTGCGGAGGCAGATCGGGCTGGTGATGCAGGAGGTTTTTCTGCTTCCGGGCACGATCCGGGAGAACATCGTTCTCGATGAGCCCAAGAGCGACGCCGAGCTCCTGGAGATTCTCGCCAGGGCCCAGCTTGCCCGCTTTCTGGCCGGGCTGCCCCAGGGCCTTGACACCAGGGTGGGCGAGGGAGGCATGGACCTTTCCGCCGGTCAGCGGCAGCTGCTGGCTTTTGCCAGGGTGCTGGCGAGGGAACCCCGCATCCTCCTGTTGGACGAAGCAACCTCCAGCGTGGACGCGGAAAGCGAAATGTTCATCGAGGGGGTGATGGAAGCCTCCTTTGCCGGTCGCACCAATATCGTCATTGCCCACCGCCTCTCCACCATCCGCCGCGCAGAGCGCATCCTGGTCATGCAGGGGGGGAGGATCGTGGAGCAGGGAACCCATGCGCAGTTGGCCGCGTCCGGCGGCCCTTACAGCTGCCTGCTTGCCATTTTCAGCGGGGGGTGATTTCTCCGAACGGCCTGCTGCCGGTGCGGGGGGCGGACGGGAAAATTTTCCCCCCGGCCCAAGAGGTGCTTTGCCTTTGGCGGAAAAACTATGCTATCATGGATAAATTGGCGAAGCTCCCCTCTGCCTCATGGTGAAAGGATGTTTCAGGAAAGCGAACTTGTCAATCTTGCCTTGGCCGTTGTTGCCGTCGTGCTCCTCCTGCCCCTGGTGCGCAGAGAGGAGTTCCGGGATTTCTTCCTGCTCTTCCTGGCTTTCTTCCTGCTCGTCGCCGCCCTGATCGCCACCGTCGTCGAGGGGGTTGTTCTGCCCGGCTTCTTCAATACCCTGGAGCATGGCTGTTACGCGGCGAGCGGACTCACCTTCGCTCTTGCCCTGCGGAAAATGACTGCCGCGCCGCCCGAAGGAGAGCCCGGGCCATGAGCCTCATCGGCATTTTCGACCTGGTCGGCATGGCCGCCTTTTCCCTGGCCTTTTTCTGGGCCTGCCGCCTGCCCGCAGGGCGTTATGGCTCCACGGCCAGGCTGCTCCTCTGTCTTTCCCTCGCCACCTACCTGTTGGTGCAGGTCTCCAATGTGCTCGAACATATGGGAATCACCGATCATTTCGACCGCTACGAGGATTACCTGGAGATCCTGGTGCTGCCCATTTTCATTTTTTTCGTCTTTTCCGTGGAGAATTGGCGGGAGCTGGCGAGGCGAAGAAGGATGGAACAGGCATTGCAGGAGCAGGCGGACCGGTTGGCCGTCGAAAACGGCGAGCGGCTGCGTACCGAGGCTGAGCTCAGGCAGGAGAAGGAGCGGCTGGAGCAGATCACCGGCATGATGGGCGCCGGCCTTGCCGTCATCTCCCGGGACTACAGGATCGTCTGGGCCAACGCGGTCATTGACGAGATCTTCGGGGCCCCACTCGGCAAGCCCTGTTACCAGGCCTTCAACAGGGATGAGAAGATCTGTGCCGATTGCGGGGCGCGGCAGATTTTTGAGGGGGAAAGCGAATATGTGCGGCGTGAGGTCTGCAGCCGCGATCAGGAGGGGCGGCGGGTCTGGTCGGAAATCATCGTCACCCCGGTCTATGACGACGAAGGCAAGGTCTCGGCGGCCCTGGAGGTGGTGATCCCCATCAGCGAGCGCAAAAAGGCCCAGGAGGAAAAGGAGCAGCTGGAGGCCCAGCTCCGCTATGCCCAGAAGATGGAGGCGGTCGGCACCCTTGCCGGGGGCATCGCCCATGATTTCAACAATTTGCTCTATGTGATCCTCGGCAACGCGGAGATGACCGCGCTGAAGCTTCCCAAGGAAAGCGGGCTGCAGCACAACCTCAGCGAAATTCTCACGGCCTGCCGGAGGGCTTCGGAACTGGTCAATCAGATTCTGACCTTCAGCCGCAGTACGGAAAAGGAGCGCCTTCCCCTCTGTCTGGCCCCGATCATCAAGGAGTCTCTCAAGTTTTTGCGCGAGACCCTGCCCGCCAGCATCGAGATCAGGGAACAGATCAGCAGCCAGTGCGGGCAGGTGCTTGCCGAGGTGGGGCAGATCCACCAGCTGCTGGTGAACCTCTGCACCAATGCGGCGGAGGCGATGTGGGAAAAGGGCGGCATCCTGACGGTTTCCCTGGAGGAGGTCGAGGAACGGCCCGCCGCCAACGGGAAAAACGGCAATTGGCTCAAGTTGACCGTGGCCGATACCGGGGTGGGCATGGACGAGGAGGTGGCGTCCCGGATGTTCGAGCCGTATTTCTCCACCAAGGAGCGGAGCAAGGGGACAGGCCTGGGGCTGGCCACCGTGCATGGCATCGTCGAGACGCATGGCGGTCTCATCAAGGTGGCCAGCAAGCCGGGCCGGGGTACCCGGGTGCAGGTCTACCTGCCGCTTTTCGCCCGGGAGACCCTGGAGGGCGGGGGAGAGCCCATCGGCGACGAGGCCGAACTCCGGCAGGGGGAGGCGAGGAAGGTGGTCCTGGTCGTGGACGACGAGGAGGCCATCGTCCGTTTTCTGGCCGAGATGCTGGCGCAGGCCGGCTATGAGGTGGATGCCTTTGCCGACAGCCGGAAGGCCTGGGAGTCTTTTGTCGACAAGCCGGAGCGTTACGCCCTGGTCATCACCGACCAGACCATGCCGGGGCTTACGGGGCTCGAGCTGGCCAAGAACATCCTGCTGCTGCGTCCCGACCTGCCGGTAATCCTCGCCACCGGGCACAGCGAGGAGACCACCCGCGAACTGGTCGGGGAGATCGGCATCCGCCATTTCCTGAAAAAACCGGTCTCCTTGGCCAACCTGCGGGCCGTGGTGGCCAGGGTGCTGAGTCCGCCGGCCGGCCAGCGCAAGGAGGGCGCATGACGCAGCCCGCTGCCGACGCATCCTGTCCCTGCGGGAGCAGCCAGCTCTTTGCCCGGTGCTGTCAGCCCTTCCTTCTGGGCGAGCAGGCAGCCCCCAGCGCCGAGGCGCTCATGCGTTCCCGCTACACGGCCTTTTCCCTGGGAGAGTCGGCGTACCTCCTTGAAACCTGGCATCCTTCCACCAGGCCGGCCAAGCTCGATCTGCGCGACCAGGAGAGTTTTGTCTGGCTCGGCCTGGAAATCCTCGGCACGGTGGAAGGGCAAGCCGGCGACCGGCAGGGAGAGGTGGAGTTTGTCGCCCGCTTTTCGGCGGCAGGCGTCGAACACCGCCTCCACGAGCGCTCCGCCTTTCGCTGCGAGGCGGGGCAATGGCTTTACCTCGACGGCAGGATCAATCCGGGGCACTCACCGGTCCAGCGCGAAAAGGTGGGACGCAACGAGCCCTGCCCCTGCGGCAGCGGCCGGAAATACAAGAAATGCTGTCTGGGCGGAGAGGGGTGACCATGCGCTGGCGCGGTCATCCTTTTCCGCCTTCTCACGAACAATAGCCCTTCGGCTCGCATGCGGGTGCTCCGCCGCAAGCCTTTCGCCGCTACGGAGCACACATGCGCTATCTCGGTTTTTTTGCCACCTTTTTTCTCGTCTATGGCGGCATGCACGCCTACGCGCTGCGGGTGCTGGCCAGGGCTTTCCCCGCCCGCCGCCTCTGGCGCTGGGCGCCCCTCTGCCTCCTCCTCGCCCTGGCCCCCATGCTGGCCCGTTTTCTGGAACGGGCCGAGTATCCGGCCCTCTCCCAGCCCCTCGCCTGGTTCGCCTATCTCTGGATGGGCCTTCTTTTCCTTTTCGTGGTGAGCGCGGCCGCGCTGGAGCTGCTCTGGGCGGCGGTCAGCCTGCTTGCCTTTGTCCTGGCCGGAAGAAGGGGGCTTTTTGCCGCGGCGGCCAGGGGACTCTGCCTGCTTGCGCTTGGGGGGGCGGCTCTGGTCTTCGTCCTCTCCTGGCGGGAGGCGCGGCAACCGGTGCTGGAGGAGGTCACGATTTTTTCAGAAAAAATTCCCGCCGGGGTTGCGGAATTGCGCCTGGTGCAGCTCTCCGATCTGCATCTCGGCCCGCTCCTCGAAAAGAGCAGGCTGCGGACGATTCTGGCCCTGGTCCGGGCCGCGCGCCCCGATATCCTGGTCGCCACCGGGGACATCGTCGATGGGCAGGAGGCGCATCTGGACGGCAGCTCCGCGCTTTTCCGGGAAATTCCCGCGCCGTTGGGCAAGTATGCCGTCCTGGGCAACCACGAGCGGTACGTGGGGGTCGAGCAGGCCGTGGCTTTTTTGGAGGCCGCCGGGTTCACGGTTTTGCGGGACGAGGCGCGGGAGGTGGCCGGCCTGCTGGCGGTGGCCGGGAGTGACGATCCCGGGAGAGGCGAGGAGGGTGCGTTGCAGGCGGCGCGGGAAGCGCTGCTTCTTGGCCGGCTGCCCGCCGACCGTTTCCGCCTTTTTTTGAAACACCGGCCCTTGCTGCCTGAGGAAGGGAAGGCGGCCTTTGATCTGCAGCTCTCCGGCCATGTGCATCAGGGGCAGATTTTTCCCTTCGTTTTTCTGGTGCGGCGGGCCTTTCCCCATCCCACCGGGCTCCTTCGGCTCGGGGGGGGGAAATACCTTTACACCAGCCGCGGGGCAGGCACCTGGGGGCCGCCCCTGCGTTTTCTCGCGCCGCCCGAGGTCACCCTCATCCGTCTGCGTCCCCTTCCTGCCTCTGCGCCTGCCAGAGGGGAATAGCCGCTGGCCTGCCGGCGTTTTCCTCTCCGCCCTCTTGCGCCGGCGAGGTTTTTTGCGGGGGGGGCTCGTCAAGCCTTGGAAGCAGATGGACCGGGGCGACCACGGTGATGGTGGTGCCCTGGCCCGGCGCCGAATCGATCCGCACCGAGCCGTTGATCAACTCCACCCGTTCGGTGATGCCGGCCAGACCAAAGCCGTTCTTCCGGGTTTCCGGGGTGAAGCCGACCCCTTCGTCCCGCGCCGTGAGAACGACCTGCTCGCCCTGGAAGGAGAGGCGCAGGCTGCCGCGGTCCGTGCCGGCGTGGCGGAGGATATTGGTGAGAGCCTCCTGCGCCACGCGGAAGAGGACGGTTTCGATGACCGGATCGAGGCGCCGCTGTTCCCCATCCACGGCAAAGGAAATCTTCACCTTGCGGCTGAACCATTTTTCCTCGGTGAGGTGCTGGAGCGCCGGCACCAGGCCGAAATCGTCCAGCTGGGCCGGGCGGAGGGCATGCACCATGCGGTAAAGGGCCTGGGACATCTCCTGGCAGAGCTCCTGTGACCGCTCAAGCAGGGTGATGGCCTTGGGGTCCTCGGGCAGGGCGTTCTTGAGCGCGGCCATGTTGAGGCTGGCCGCGGTGAGGATCTGGGCGGTGTCGTCGTGCAGTTCCCTGGAAATGCGGCTGCGTTCTTCCTCCTGGGCAAGAACGATGTGCCGGAGCAGCTTCTGGCGCATGCCCCTGCGTTTCAAAAGCTCGGTCTGGACCTGTTGCAGGGCTTCGAGCTTTTCCTGCTGCGCCCTGAGCAGCTCGCGCTGCCGGCCCTTTTCGGCGAGATGCGAGGCGCGGATGAGATTGCCCATGGTGAAGAGGGCGAGCAGGGTGCGGACAAGCTGGATGGGGATGCCGGTATGCTCCTGGAAGAGTTCGCTGTTGATGATGGAGGCTGGATAGAGTTCCGCCCGGTGCGCAAAGATCTGAGTGAGGGCATAGCCGGCAAAGCCCCAGGCCGCCAGGCAAAAGGAGTTGCTCAGGGCCGGGTTTTCCGTCCGGTTCAGTCTGGCGTGGTTGTTGAGGGCCATGGCGGCGAGGAGGGCGCCTGGCAGGGCCAGGAGGTAGCGGGCCAGAGCGTCGGCGCATTTCAGGCAGTTGGGTGCGGTTTTCCAGGGCAGGATGTGGTTGATGAGGATGGCGAAGATATAAAAGAGCAGGAAGCCCAGGCTCACATAGAGGCTGGCTGAAACCTGCCGCTGCTTGGGTCGGAAGGCCTGGACCCCGAAGGCGGTGAGGGCGGCGAAGGAAAAGGCGAGAAAGGAAAGCTTCAGCAGCATGAAGGATTTCGGGATGCCCATCTCCAGCCAGAGCCCCTGCAGGGTAACGATCTCCAGCCACTGGTGCATGGCGTTGAGAATGCCGAAGACAGCCAGCGGCTTGAGGAAGTTCGCCTCGGCGACATCCGGGGAGCGCCCCGATTCCAGGGCCATGGCCAGGCCCATGCTGAAAAAGGCCAGGCCGCAGATGAAATACATCAGGAGGTAGTTGAGCTTGATGATGTCGAAGTACATGGGCTGGCCCCGGGAGGTTGGTCGTTCCGGGGAAAGGGTCGGCATGCGCAGGGGCGGATTTTCCCGGGTGGACAGGTTGGGCAGTGGTGAATGTTTTTGCGGCGATCCGCACAAAACTTTGGGGCAAAAGAAAATAATCTGGTAATTTTCTTTTCATACCTGAACAGGTTCAAGTTTGCAAAATAAAAAGGGAAATGGAAATGGCTTCGCAAGAAACGGAAAAGAATCAGGCTTCTGCGGAGATCACCCCCCAGAAGCTCGATGACCCGCGGGTGCTGCCGCTGCTCTTTGCCCCGCGCCCTGATTGCGGGCCAGCGCCCGCCGGGGCGGAGGATCTGTCCATCGAGGTGGAGGCGGGCGTGCGCATCGCGGCCCGTTTTTTCCCGTGCGCGGATCCGGAGGCGGTCACCCTCATCTTCTTCCACGGCAACGGCGAGGTTGTTGCCGATTACGACGGGGTGGGGCCGGAATACGTCGCCGAGGGGCTCAACTTTCTCGCCGTCGAGTACCGCGGCTATGGCGGCAGCGGCGGGGCGCCCACGGTGCGGGCCATGCTGCAGGATGCCCACCGCGCCCTGGCCCAGCTGCGGGAATGGCTGGCCGCCCGCGGGCGGCGTGGGCAACTGGTGGTGATGGGCCGCTCCCTGGGCAGTGTCCCGGCCATCGAGCTTGCCGCCACGGAAGAGGCGGTGGGTGGGCTCATCGTCGAAAGCGGCATCGCCCGCACCCTGCCCCTGCTCGCCACCATCGGGGTCGATGTCGCGGCGCTGGGGCTCGTCGAGGAGGATGGTTTCGGCAATCTCGAAAAGATGGCGCAGGTCCGCAAGCCCACCTACATCCTTCATGCCCAGCATGACCGGATCATCCCCCTTGCCGAGGCCGAGGAGCTGCAGAGCGCCTGCGCGGCCCGGAGCAAGGAGTTTCAGATGATTCCGGGCGCGGACCACAACAATATCCTGGAAAAAACCGGCAAGCTCTATTTCCGGGCGATCAGGCAATTCACGCGCAGGGTCGGCAAGGGGCACGGGCCGCGGCGACCCGGGGTGCGGGCATAGCCGGCAAACGGGGGGGTATGGCGAAGGGGAGGGAGCGGGTTCGACAGAGCAACGGCCTCATCGGCAGATGGGCAGGCTTCCTGGTGGGAGTGCCGGGCGCCCTCGCGGTGGCGGCAGGCCTCTTTGAGCCGGCCAGCGGACTGAGCCTGCCGATCCTGGCGCTTGCCGGGGCGGTGACGGTTCTCGCCCTGCTCGAGTACTTTCTGCGCCGGGGCAGACCCGGGCCGGCGGATGCGCTGGCGGAGAGCGGTCGGATTCTGCTCTGGCTGGTGGCTTGCTGGATGCTGTTCCGGAAGTTTTCCCCCCTGGTGCCGCAACTTCTGCTCCTTCCGGCAGGTATGATCGCCTGGCTGGTCATCAGCTTTCCCCTTTCCCTGCTCCTGGCCCCGTTTCTGCTCGTGGCGGTGATGGAAGGGGGCCTCTTCCTGCTTGGCTTCCAGGGGCCGCGCCTGCTCCTCGGCAACCTTGCCGCCTACGCCGCCGCCGGCTTCTGCCTCCATCTCTTCTTGAGCAGCAAGACCTATCGCCGCCGGGTGCGCAAGGTTCTGGTCCGGGAAAAGCGGGATGCCGCCAACCGTCAGTATGCCCGCGATCTCGGCTTCTTTGCCGCACAGCCCGATATCCTCGGCGCTCTGCCCAAGGGCGATTGCCTGGAGGACCCGGAGGCGGGCAGCCAGCCGGCGGTGGAAAGCATCAACGCCGCCTTTTCCCTGCAGCTTGAGCTGATTCGGGAATCCCTCCGGGTCAGCACCGTCGCCCTGCTCTGGCCAGATCCGGAAGGGCGCGAATACCGGTTGCGCAGCGTGGCCACCGGTCGCCGCGACCTCGATTCCGGGCCATATCCGGTGGGGGTCGGCATCAGCGGGGCGCTGCTGGGCAGCAACGATTTGATCGGCGTGGCGCCGGTTACCTCCTCCCTGGGCGGAGTCCCCTATTATCGCAGCCAGGAAGGGGTCGGCGGCATCCTGGCCGTGCGGCTGCCGGACGGCGGGAGGGAATGGCTCGGCTTTGACGGCAAGAAGGTGGCGCCCATTCTCTGCGTGGACAGGCAAGGCCAGGCCCCATGGAGCGAAGAGGAAAAGGCGGCCCTGCGCCTGGCCGCCCGCAAGCTCCTCCTCGACCTGGGCATTGGCAGGCAATTCCGGACCATGGCCCAGGAACGGAGTGCCATCCAGCGGGTCTGCATCGCCCTCAGGGAGCTGAACGGCGTGCTCGGTCTGGAGCAGGTGCTGGTTGCTACGGTCAAGGCGGTCCGCATCCTGGTGAAGGTCGATTTTGTCTCCATCAGCCTGGCGCAGGAGGAAAGCCACCGCATCGCCATGGTGGAGGGCACCGATGCCGCCAAGCTGCTGGGCCGGGAGTTCGAGCGGGGAGAAGGGCTGGTGGGGCAGGTGCTGAAGATCAGGCGGACATTGCCGGCCCTGGGCAAATGCCACGGTCCTACCCCGGTCTTTGGTGCCGAGCATCTGCTGAACGGCTACGCCTCGCTGCTGGTCGTGCCCCTGCTCAAGGAGGAGGGGGAGGCGGTGGGCGCCCTGACCGTCGCCGCTGTCGAGTCCGAGCTTTTCAGCCAGGGGCGGCGCGAAATCCTCGAACTCATCGCCGCCCAGGTGGCGGTGAAGATCGACCTGGGGCAGGCGCACGAACAGATCAACCGGCTGGCCACCACCGACGGTCTTACCGGGCTCTGCAACCATCGCACCTTTCAGCACGGTTTCGACGTGATGCTGAAGCGGGAGGAGCGGCGCGCCGGGTCCCTCTCGTTTTTGCTCTGTGATATCGATTATTTCAAAAAGGTCAACGACACCTATGGCCACCCCTTTGGCGACAAGGTTCTGAAGGAGGTGGCCGGGGTGCTGCGCCGGGCGGTGCGTTCGGTGGACCTGGCGGCCCGCTATGGGGGCGAGGAGTTCGCGCTTGTCCTCGAGTCCTCCGGCGAAAAGGGCGGCCTGCAGATGGCCGAGCGCATTCGGCAGGAGGTGGAAAAGCTGGTCTTCCTCCATGAGGGGCAGCAGGTGCGGGTCACCATGTCCCTTGGCCTGGCGGTCTATCCCCGGCACGGGACGGAGAAGTCGCTGCTCATCGAACGGGCGGACCAGGCCCTCTACCGGGCCAAGCAGCAGGGACGCAACCGGGTCGTGCTCTGGCGGCCGGCATGAGGAGCGGCCTCCGCCTCCTCCCTCAGGAGGTAAAGAGAACGATGGCGATCAGCGCGAAGAGCATACCGAAAAGCTGCTTGACGGTGATGGGCTCGCGGAGAAAGACGGCGGCCAGGACGATGGTGATCAGCGGATAGAGGGCGGTCATGCTCACCACCACCGAGATCCTGCCCCGGCTCGCGGCGGCGAAGTAGAAGAGGGTTCCCAGCATGCCGGCAATGCCGGTGAGCATGGCGAAAAGTATCCCCTTGGGGTGGGTCTCGGGCTCGAAGCCGATCAGGAAAAGAGAGCCGAGGCCGACCAGCATGGCGCCGGCGATCTCATAGATCAGGGCGCTGGTGGGCTGGATGTGGGCCACGGCCAGTTTCGGGAAAAATCCCCACAAGCCATAGATGAAGAGGGAGATCAAGGCGGGAAGGAGCCAGCTGTCCATCTCTTCTCCTTTCTGCGGGAGGGTGGTTGGGTTCGTCGCGTCCGGCCAGCAACCGGGAAGGCTGGCCCATTATACCGTGGAATTCCTGTTTTTATAAGGAGGTTTTATGCCAGAACTGACCGCTTCTCTCGGACATCGTTATTTCCAGGAGACGAAGCTGGCGCGCAACGGGCCACAAGTCCAGCGGCGGCCCGAGATTGCCAGGACAGAACCGTTCAAGACCTATCCGGAGGCGGAGAAGATTGCCCTGCCCCGGGACTGGCCGGCGACGGAGCCTGATCTTGCCGCGCTCCTGCAGCAACGCCGCTCCCTGCGTAAATTCACGGACCAGCCGCTCTCCCTTGCCGGGCTGGCCCTGCTCCTCTGGTCCTGCCAGGGGATAACCGGCAGGGCCGGTTCCTATCTCTTCCGCACCGCCCCTTCGGCCGGCGCCCTCTATCCCCTGGAAACCTATCTGGCCGTCGAGCGGGTCGAGGGGCTGGCCCCGGGATTGTACCATTTCGATGTCCAGGGTTTTCAGCTGGAGCGGCTGCGCACGGGGAGCCTGGGCGCCGAGCTGGCCGCCGCCTGCATTGGTCAGGGATTCATGGCCAGGGCTGCGGTCAACTTCATCTGGACCGCCATTTTCCGGCGGACCATGGCAAAATACGGGCATCGGAGCTTCCGCTACATCTGCCTGGACGCCGGCCATCTCTGCCAGAATCTGCTTCTGGCCGGCGAGGCGCAGGGCTTCGGCGGCTGTCCGGTCGGGGCCTTCTTCGACGGGGAGGTCAATGGCCTGCTCGGCGTGGACGGCAGCGAAGAGGCTGCCCTCTATCTTGCCTCTCTCGGGGGCAGGGGCTAGGCAAGGCCATGCTTTTTCACACCTTTGTCCATATTCCCGGCATCGGCGAGGCCACGGAGCGGAGGCTCTGGGAGGCTGGGGTTCTTGATTGGGATCGCTTTGTCGCGCCCTATCCCGCTTTTCTCTCCGGGCAGCGGATCCGGATGATCAGCGCCCATCTCGAGCGGGGCCGGGAGCTTCTCGGCCGTCCGGCCGTCGACTTCGCCCGGCATCTTCCTCCTGCCCAGCGCTGGCGCCTCTACCCCCACTACCGGGAGTCCACCGCCTTCCTGGATATCGAGAGCACAGGCCTGCGCAGCGGGGAAAGCGTCATCACCACCATCAGCCTTTATGATGGGCGCAGCGTTGTCACCTATGTCCGGGGCGAAAACCTGGAACAGTTCAGCGAGGACATCG
Organism: Desulfobulbaceae bacterium UBA2262; assembly: GCA_002347185.1. Classification (GTDB taxonomy): domain Bacteria; phylum Desulfobacterota; class Desulfobulbia; order Desulfobulbales; family Desulfurivibrionaceae; genus UBA2262. The sequence continues at coordinate 55,357 of DDXK01000010.1, forward strand.
ACCGCTACCAGCTCCTGGTGACTTACAACGGCGCCGCCTTTGACCTGCCCATGCTCGAAGGCCATTTCGGTTTTCGCTTCCGGCAGGCCCATATCGACTTGCGCCCGCTCCTGCGCAGCCTTGGTTTTGTCGGCGGCCTCAAGGGCTGCGAAAGGCAGCTCGGTCTTGACCGCGGCCAGCTCGCCGGCCTGGATGGCTATTGCGCGGTACTTCTCTGGAACGAGTACCAGCGGAGCCGGGACCGCCGCTTTCTGGAGACCCTCCTTGCCTACAACGTGGAGGATACCGTCAACCTGGAGCTGCTGCTGGTGAAGGCCTGCAACCTGAAACTGGCGGGAACTCCTTTCGCGGCCAGCCATTTTCTGCCCCTGCCCCCCGAGCCCTGGCGGCCTTTTCAGGCCGACCCGGAGGTGGTTGCCCGGCTGCAGGGGGGCGGCAGCTTTTCCCGGCCCCGGGGCCTTTGAGTCGCAACAGGCCGCTCCATCTCCTCTTTGCCAGTATTCCTGGGAAAGAACACTCAGCGACCAAAGGTGCAGCCTGGCCTCCAGCCTTTATGCGGCGCCGAGCAGCAGGAGGATCTGGTGGCGCAGGGCGAAAAGCGCCAGCAGGGTGAGGGCCGAGGCGAGGAGCATCAGGCGGTTGGTGCGCAGGATGTCGTCCGCCTCGATGGGGCGGGTGGCATCGCCGATGGTCGGCTTGACCACGGGCCTGCCGAAATAGCTGTTGGTGCCGCCGAGCTGCACGCCCAGGGCGCCGGCCACCGCCGCCTCGCTGTGCGCCGAGTTGGGGCTGGCGTGGTTGAGGCGGTCCCGGAAGAGGATGTAAAGAGAGCGCTTCAGGTCCAGGCGCAGAAAAAAGGCCGCGGCCGGGATCAGCAGGGAGGTGAGGCGGGCCGGGATGAAGTTGGCCGCATCGTCCAGCCGGGCCGCGACCCGGCCGAACTGGAGATAGCGCTCGTTCTTGTAGCCGAACATGGAGTCCATGGTGTTCACCGCCTTGTAGAGCATGGCGGCCAGCGGTCCGCCCAGGACTGCGAAAAAAAGCGGGGCGGTGATGCCGTCCACCATGGATTCGGCCACCGACTCCACGGCGGCCCGGGCCACCCCTTTTTCATCGAGGTTGGCGGTGTCGCGGCCGACGATCATCGCCACCCGTTGGCGCGCCTCGGCAAGATCCCGGGCGGCCAGGGCCGTATGCACCGCGCGGCTGTGCCGGACCAGGTCGCGGGCCGCGATGGTGGTGTAGAGGAGAAGGGTGCCCATGGCGGTGCCCAGCCAGGGGTGGAGGAGGTTCGCGCCGTAGATGAGGCCCCAGGTGGCAAGGCCGGTGACGGAAAGCACCATGAGCACCGTGGCAAGTCCTGCGGCCAGGGACGGCAGAATGGCGCGGCTCAGTTTCTCGAAGGTGGTGCAGGCGGTACCGATCAGGCGCACCGGATGTGGCAGCCAGCGCGGATCGCCGCAGAGCTGGTCGAGGACAATGGCGATGAGGAGCTGGTATTCCAGGGCGATCATAGGCCGAGCAGCTGGTAGACTTTTTTCATGTCGAGCTGGTCGCGGACCAGATCGGCAAGCCGGTCGAAGGCCGGCTCCAGATCGTAGCTCGCCTGCACCTGCCGTAACGGCGTAAGCCCCCGTTCTTCCCGCAGCCGGTCGATGAACCAGCGCCGAAAACCATCCGCGTCAAAAAACCCGTGCAGATAGGTGCCCCAGATTCTTTTGCTGATGTGGCTGATGGCGCCAGGACTGCCGTCGGCAAAGCGCATGGTCTCGCGGCTGCCGCTGGCCCGGCTCTGACCGTGGTGGATCTCGTAGCCGTGCACGCCAAGCCCCGAGGCGAGATGGCGGCCGTTCTGTCTGGTCAGGGTTTTTTCCTTTTCAAGCACCGTGGCAAGGTCGAGCAGTGCCAGGCCTGGCAGGGATTCGCCGGCGGATTCGATGTGGGAGGGGTCTTCGACGGCGTGTCCCAGCATCTGGAAGCCGCCGCAGATGCCGACGATTTCGGCCGCGTCTTTTTCGGCACGCTCCCGGATCGCTTGCGCCAGGCCGGAGGAGTTGAGCCACTTGAGGTCGGCGATCACGTTCTTGCTGCCCGGGATGAGCACGGCCGCAGCCTCGGTGAGATCCGCCGGGGTTCTGGCGATCTTGACATAGACGTCCGGCTCGGCCAGGAAGGGCTCGAAATCGGTGAAGTTCGAGATGTGGGGCAGATCGATGAGGGCGAGGGTGATGTGCTCGCCGGCGGGCCTTTTCCCGGAAAAGAGCCCGTCCTTGAAGTTCACCGAATCCTCCTCGGGCAGGCCCAGATTGGGCAGGTAGTCCACCACTGCCAGCACCGGCTTGCCTGTTTTTCGCTCTATGTAGGTCAGCGCGTCTTTAAGCAGCGACTTCTGGCCGCGGAAGCGGTTCACCACGTAGCCGGCGATGAGCTCCCGCTCCCAGGCGTCGAGGATCTCCATGGTGCCGACAAAGGAGGCGAAGACCCCGCCCCGGTCGATGNNCTCGGCCGGGCTGCCCGCGCCCTCAAGGACCATAACCTCGTATTCGGCGGCCAAAGAGTCGTAGGCCTCCTGCACCCTGGCAAAGGCAGTGGGTTTGTAGGCGACGTAGTCGTTGACGCTCATATTGCCCACCGGCTTGCCGAGGACAATGATCTGGCTGCCCGTGTCGCTTGCGGGCTTGAGCAGCACCGGGTTCAT
>DDXK01000010.1:58059-98546 GCA_002347185.1 Desulfobulbaceae bacterium UBA2262
GAGGGACATGTTCTGCGCCTTGAAGGGCGCGACCCTGACGCCGTCCTGCAGGAGGATGCGGCAGAGGGCGGCGGTGAGCACCGATTTGCCGGCGTTGGAGCAGGTGCCCTGGAACATGAGGGCCGGGGTTTTCTTGCCTTTTGTCATTGGTTACAGCTCTTTTTCAAAAACCACGAGTTTGCGGATCATGCCGGAAAAGGGCAGGGTCGCTTCGCAAATCTCCGCGAGCCGGTAAGGGCTTTTCGGTTGCTCCCGCCGCCATGCGGCGATCTCCTCTTCGGCCCGAGGCCCTTTCATGCAGAGCACCCTGCCGCCCGCCGGGCTGATTGCCTCGGCATGGAGGAGAAAGGCGGGGATGGCGGTGAAGGCGCGGCTGGTGACGAGCGGAGCGGAAACGGGAGTCCCGGCGATGACCGGGTTTGTGGGCTCCAATCTGCCGCAGAGAACCTGGACGCCTTCGAGCCTCAAGGTACGGACCATCTGGCGCAGGAAGGAGACCCGCTTCTGCCTGGGCTCCACCAGGATCACCTCAAGCTCCGGCCTGGCGATTTTCACAACCAGGCCGGGAAAACCGGCGCCGGTGCCGATGTCGGCCAGGGGTGAGGCCGTGAGCAGGGGCAGCAGGGTGAGGGAGTCGAAAAAATGGGTCTCCCAGACCTGGGCCAGGGGCATTTTCGCAACCAGGTTGATTTTTTCGCTCCACTTGAGGAGTTCCCCGCAGTAGGCAAGGAGCCGCTCTTCCGCCTGCCGGTCGAGGGCGATGCCCATGGTGGACAGGCCCTGGGCGAGGAGCTGCCTGCTGCTCGCCTCAGCCATGACGCTGCCTGCCGTGGGCCAGGGAAATGAGGGCAAGGACAAAGGCCACCGCCCCCACGCCGGCGTTGTAGAAGAGCAGGCTGGCCAGGGCCGCGCAGAGGGCGAGCAGGGTCAGGAAGGTGCCGTTCCGCCAGAGGGAGAGCAGGGTCAGGCCGATGGCGCTCCAGCCGAAGATCCCGAAATACATCAGCTTGCCGAGCAGGGCCCGGGTCTGGCAGATCAGCCTCTCCGGCGTTTCGGCGCAGACTGCCACCAGTTCCTCGGCCACGAAGATCTTGTGGCGAACCAGGAAAAGCAGCCCGTAGACGATGAAGAGCAGCAGGGCCTGGGGCAGGAGCGGCCGCAGGGAGGCATGACGGCCTTCCCGCCAGAGCGGCCAGGCGAGCAGCAGGCAGATGGCGTACCAGATCACCGCCTGCCAGTTGTGCCAGGTTTCCAGAGAGAGGATGGCAACGGCTGCCGTGGCAAGGAGGAGGCTGACGAGTTTTTCGAGCATCCCGGCGGCGTCGCGCCTTTGCCCTTTTATTCCCCAGAGGAGATAGGCAAGGGCGGGAATGGCAAAGCCGGCGTTGAGGAAGTTGCGGTAGCGGCCGTCGAAAAGGAGGCCCGCGGCGGCGATGAGGGCGCAGGCCGTCACGGTGAGGCGGAGCAGGCCGCCCAGGGTTTCGGGATTGCAGGCGGCCTTGCCCCGCAGAAAGTCGAGGGCCGTGTCGAGGCTGGCATAGCGGAGGCTGCCTCCGCCGGCAATGGCGCGCAGGCTGAGAAGATAAACGCCTGCGGCGGCACCGAGCACGAGGCCGGCCCAGAGGTGGTCCGCAAGGCCCAGGGAGATGATGGCAAACTGCCGGCCCTGCAGGACAAGAAGAACGGCGCCGGCGGCAAGCCCCGCCGTGAACTGCGCCAAGCGCTTCCCTCCCATGCCGGCGGGGCGCGGGGTGACGAGCAGGGCGCAAAGGGCGATGGCGGCGGAAAGGGCGGCAAGCAGTTGCCAGTTGCCGAGCTTGTTCACTTCGCCGGTCAGGAGGTTCTTGTCCTGCCGGTCGGTGGTGTAGAGGCCCCAGTAGCCGCCCACCGCGCCTTCCTTGATTCTTTTCCAGGGCTGGTCAAAGGCCTCGATCAGGTTGTACTGCCACTGTTCCTGCTCGGCCAGGGCGATGAAGCCCCGCAGGAAGCGGGCCTGGTTTTCCGGGCTGGGGAGGGCCCGTTCCCGCATCCGGCCCTGGGAGGGCCAGCCCGTTTCGCCGATGAGAATCTCCTTGCCCGGGATCTTGCCGGCGACCTCGGCCCTGATCCGTTGCACATGGGCCATGGCCTCCTCGATCCCCACCGGCTCATCCTCCCAGTAGGGCAGAATATGGATGGTGACGAAGTCCACCGCCTCGGCCACCTCGGGGTGTCTGAGCCAGAATTCCCAGACGTCGGCGTAGGTGACAGGCACCCCGGGCAGGGCGGCTTTGACCTGACGGATGTAGGCGGCGAGCTGGCTGCCGGTGATTTCCCGGCGGAGCAGGGTTTCGTTGCCCACCACCACCGCGCGGATCACGGCCGGGTTCTTTTGGGCCAGGGCGACCACGTCGAGCAGCTCCTGGGCGGTGGTCGCGGCGTCGCTGCTCACCCAGGCGCCCAGCAGGAGCTGCATGCCGTGCTTTTCCGCGAGATCGGGCAGGGAGCCCAGCCCGGTGGTCGAGTAGGTGCGGAGGCCGGAAAAGCGGCGGGAGAGGAGGGCCAGGTCCTGGTCGAGCCGTTCGTCGCTTATGGTCAATCCCTTGGCGAAATCAAAGGGAGACTGGGCGCCGATGAAGGGGGTGTAGGAAACACTCTGCAGCCGCTGGTCGCGGGCCACCTCCGGCTCCGGGAGGCTTTGCGGCCTGCCGGCCAGGAACCAGAAGGCAAGGATGGCGGCCAGCGCCAGGCAATAGACGAGAAGGCCTTCTTCGATTTTCTTCACCCTTTTCACCCGCCCCTTTTGCATCCTCATGGAATCTTGCCGCCGGTCGCCCCGTCGCGACGGGCTTGCTCACCGGGAAAAAACCTTTCTACACTGCGCACCCCTTCTTGGCAAGCGCGACGAAGCCTGGGTGGGCATGCGGCCCTGCGGTTCAGCCTTCCCAGATCTCGACCCGGTTGCGGCCGTTGGCCTTGGCCCGGTAGAGGGCCTGATCCACCAGATTGATGAGGTGGGTGGCCTGGCCGATCTTCTTGAGCGTTTCCGCCGGGAAGGAAGCCGCGCCGAGGCTGGCGGTGACCGGCAAGAGGCTGCCGTCTGGCAGGGGGATGCCCTCCCGGGCGATGCGCTGCCGGAGTTTTTCCGCCGCCGCCAGGACGCACTCTTTTGTGCATTCCGGAAGGAGAAGGATGAATTCCTCGCCTCCGTAGCGGGCGACAATATCGGCCTTGCGGCTGCTTTCCCGCAGCAGGCCGGCGATCTTCCGCAGGACGGCGTCCCCGGCCAGATGGCCGTAAGTGTCGTTGACTTTTTTGAAATGGTCGAGGTCGATGAGCAGGCAGCCGAGGTGATGATTCTGCCGGATCGATCTGCTCAACTCTGCATGGAACCGTTCAAAAAAGTAGCGGCGGTTGTGGAGCCCTGTCAGTTCGTCGCTGCTGGCCATCTCCTGGATTTTTTTCTGGGCCGCCTCCAGCTGACGGATGAGCCTGAGGATGTAAAAATAGATGATCCCCAGGAGCAGGGTGACCACCGCGCAGAAGAGCGCGAGGAGGATGACCCGGTGCAGGCGGATGGCCTTTTCGATGTCGTCGATGTCGAAGGTGACGCTGATACCGCCGCGCACCTCGCCCACCCGATATCCCTGCCTGCCATGGCAGGCCAGGCAGGATTCCTCGGTGAGCAGGGGGGCCATGTAGCGGAAGAAGACGCGGTCGCCCCGCCGTTCCTTGCTGAACATCTCCTTGCTCCCGCCGGCAAAGGCTTTGAGGGCTTCCGCCTCGAAGGTGTCCGGCCTGTTGCCCGGGTTGAGGGGGTTCAGGCTGGTGATGTGGAATTGAAAGGTTCCGTCCGCGGTGGCGAGTTCCGAGATCTCCCTGGTCATCAGGGCCGGATTCTTCTTGGTGTAGGTCGTGCCATCCGTGCCCGTGATGTCGGGATTTTCCAGATAGGGGTTGGAAGCGACCCCGGCTTTTTTTTCCACATAGACTCCGCCGTGCATGGCGTTCCAGCGTCGGGTGAGGACGATGCTGCTGAGGTGGGAGCGGGCCCTGGTTTTTAGCTCGGCCTCGATGAGGTGCTGGTTGTTCATAAACATGCCCAGGAAGATGCCAAGGATCATCAGCAGGATGACCAGGCTGATATTGATGACGAACGGCCGCCATATCTTTTTGCTGGTGATCTCCTGGGAGGTGACGCTCATGGCCTGCTCCTTTGGGAGGGAGGCGCGGCAGGAAAACCCTTTGCCTTTTCCGCGTTCAGGGTGCTGTCGAGATTTTTTGCCTGCCCCAGGTCGGCTCCGCTGAAATCGGCGTTTTTGAGGTCGGCTCCGGCCAGGTCCGCCCCCCGCAGCCCCGTGCTGCTCAGGTCGGCTCCGGCCAGGTTCGCCCCTGCCAGGTTGCAGTTGTCGAGCCTGGCCCCGGCGAGCCTGGCCCCGCGCAGGTCGGCCTTGCCGAGGTCGGCGCCGGCAAGATTGGCCGCGCTCAGGTCGGCCCCCCGCAGATCGAGGCCGGTCAGGGAGAGGCCGGCCAGATTCGCGGCGCTGAGGTTGGCGCCACGCAGGCTGGAGCCGGGGAAGCGGGTCTGGGCGAAGCGGGCGCCGTGCAGGTCGGCGCCGCTGAGATCGGAATCGCGAAAAACTGCGTTGGCGAGCTGCGTGCCGCTGAGATCTGCCTTCTGCAGGGCGACGCCGCTGAAGAGCACTCCGCTCAGATCGGCGCCGGCGAGGGACGCCTCGGAGAGGTTTGTGGTGAGCAGCTCTGCCTCTGCCAGCGTCGCTCCGCCCAGGTCGGCGCCGCGCAGGTCGACCTCGCGCAGTAGTGCTTTCCGCAGATTGGCTTCCCGGAGCAGGGCTTTGCCCAGGGAAGAGTTGCGCAGCCAGGCCTGCTCGAGGCGGGTGGTGGAGAGGTTGGCCCCATCGAGCCTGAGGTTGCTCAGGAAGGCGTGGGCGAGGTCGGCGCCGCGGAGGTCGGCGCCGCGCAGATCCGAGTCGCGGAGCTCGGCGCTCGTCAGGGTGGCGTTGCCGAGGTTGGCTCTGGTCAGGTCGCATTCCTGGAGGAAGGCGCCGAGCAGGTAGGCGCCACGCAGGTCTGCCTCGGGCAGGGCGACTTCCCCCATGAGGACGTGATTGAGGTTTGCCCCGGCCAGCAGTGCCCCGCCGCCCGAGGTTTTGCGGAAGTCCACCGCCAGCAGATTGGCGCCGCTCAGGTTGCTGCCGCTCAGATCGGCGCCGTGCAGCCGAACCTTCTGGAGGCTGCTTGCGTGCAGGTCGGCATTTTTGAGAATGCTTTCCCGGAGATCGACCCCGCTGAAGGTGGCGTTGCCCAGGTCGCCGCCGCTCAGGTCGGCGCCGGCAAGCTCGCTCTCTTCGAAGAATGCGCCCCGGAGTATGGCGCGGCTGGCGAGGAGGCCCTTGAGCCTGCTCTTGCGGACCACCAGGCGGTTGCCGAGGGCTTCGTCGAACTGTGCGCCTTCCATGTTGACGTTGTGGAGCTTGCCGCCGTTGAGGTCGGCGCCGGTAAGTCGGGCAGTGGAGAGGTCGCTGTCGTTGAAGATGGCGTTTTTGAGCCGCGCTTTGCCCAGATTGGCGCCGGAGAGGCTTGCCCCGGAAAAGCGGGCCTGGCTGAAGTCGGCCTCCCGCAGATCCTGGCCGGCAAGGTTTGTCTGCTGGAAGACCCGGGTTCCCTCCAGGATCTGTCGCCGTTCGGCCGGGCTCAGCGGCGGCGGGTCCTCGCCCCCGCCTGCCGGCCAGGGGAAGAACAGGGTGGAGAGCAGGAGCAGGCCGGCGAGGCGGAGGGGCTGGTTCTGTTTATTTGGGGCCATAGAGTTGAAACTCCTCCTCGCCTTCCGGGCCTGGTTTCGCCTTGCCCGGCGTTTTCCGGGAGCCGGCTCGCGCCTTGCCGGCAAAGGAGGAGATGAATTCCCTGGGCATCTTCTTCTCGGTCTTTACCAGCTGGGGCGGCAGCAGAATCCTGTCGCCCGGGCTCAGGCGCTCGGGGGCGATATTGGGATTGGCGTTGGCCAGTGCCTCCCAGTTCTCCTTCTGGCCGGTGTACCATTGGGCGATCATGGGCAGCGTTTCGCCGGGCCATTGCACAACATGAACCGGAAATTTTTTTTGCGGCGCCAGGGGCTGCCAATCCGGGGTCGGGCTGGTGGCCACGCAGCCTGCCAGGAAGACGAGGGCGGAGAGGAGGACGAGAGAAAAGAGAAAGGAGGCGCGCTTCATGGGCTTTTCTCCTGCCTGGTCAGACGCGCCAGAAGGCGCGCCGCCTGGCGGTTGTCCGGATTTTTTTCCAGGGCCAGTCGGGCATAGGCGATGCTTTCCTCCCTCCGGCCAAGGTTTTTTTCAATGAGGGCCAGGTTGAATAGGGCTTCGTCCATGTAAGAGGGGGCAAGCGCGATCACCCGGGCATACATTTCTCGTGCCTTACTGTACTCCTTTGCCTGGGCATGGAGGAAGCCAAGATTGAAGAATGCCTCGTCCATCTCCGGATCCAGGGCCAGGGCGCGCTGGTAGGCAGCCTGGGCCGGAGCGCTTTCCTTGCGCAGGGTGTGGAGGCGTCCGAGCTGAAAATGGACGCGGGCGCACTGCGGGTATTTTTCCGCCAGGTCCGTCAGGAGGATCTGGGCCTCGGCTGGAAATTTTTCCATGAGATGGTCGGCCTGCCCGTCCAGTTCGGCGAGGTCCGCCGGGGCCAGGGCCGGGCCGGCTTCCGCCGGGGCGGCAAGCAGGCGGTTGAAATAGAGACGCGCCTTCAGGTGCGGATCGACCTGGCCCGCCTCCTGGGCGCTTTCCGGCGGGGGCGCTCCCGTCTCTGCAACCTGGCGGCTGGCAGGCCGAGGCCAGAATAGAAAGGCGGCCAGGGCCAGCAGCGCACAGAGGGCGGCAAGAAGGAGTATGGGCCAGCGGCGGGCTGGGGGGGGCGGCGGCTGTTCGCCGGGGAGAAAAAGGGTCTGGTCAAGGGGTGAGGCGCCGGTGGCGAGCAGCTCCTCGGCGGGCGGCAGTTCCACGCTGGCCGCCGCCCGCAGCGCTTCTTCCTCTGCGGCTACCTCTTCGGTAAAGCAGTGGCGGAGCAGCTCGGCAAGCTCCCGGGCCGAGGTCTGGGCGTCCAGCAGCCGGGCGCAGTCGGCCAGCTCGTTGCGCAGGGCCTCGGCGCTCTGGTACCGATCGGCAGGCTCCCTGGCCAACGCCTTGTCCAGGATGGCGGAAAGCTCCACGGGCAGCTCCGGGCAAGCCTCGCGGGCCGGGAGGAAGGAGGCGCTCGCGGCCCTGGCCAGCAGCTGTTTGGCGTCTTCTCCGGTATAGAGGTGCCTGCCGGTCAGCAGTTCGTAGAGGATGATCCCGGCGGAAAAGAGGTCGGAGCGGCGGTCGATCGCCTGGCCGCTTGCCTGCTCCGGCGACATGTAGGCGATCTTGCCCTTGAGGGAGCCGGCGCCGGTGGCGGAGTTGTGGCTCGCCGCCCTGGCGATGCCGAAATCGATGAGCTTCACCTGGCCGTCATAGGTGATGAAGACGTTCTGGGGCCCGATGTCGCGGTGGATGATGTCGAGGGGGTCCCCGGCAAAGTTCTTCAGGTTGTGGGCGTAATCCAGCCCGGCGCAGAGTTCGCTGACAATGAAGAGGGCGATGCCCAGAGGCAGCTGGCCGCCGGCCGCTTCCCGTCTGTTGAGCAGGGTGCGCAGGGGCAGGCCGGAGAGGTACTCCATGGAGATGAAGTAGCTGCCGGCCATCTCGCCGAAATCGAAGATCTGCACGATGTTGCGGTGCTGGAGAAAGGCGGCGAGCCGCGCTTCGTCGATGAAGGCGGAAACGAACTCCTCCTGGTCCGCCAGGTGGGGGAGAATCTTCTTGATGGCGACCAGCTTTTCAAAGCCCTGCGAACCGATGATCTTGGCGCGATAGAGCTCGGCCATCCCGCCGCGGGCGATGCGGTCGAGAAGAAGGAACTTTCCGTACTGAATGGCTTGCTGCTCTGGCATGGGCGCTGATCGTTTTCCGGGGTTACGCTGCGGGGCCTGTTCGGCGCCATTATAACAGGGAAAAGTGGTGCCGCCATCCTGGAAAGAGAGGAAAAGTCAGAGGCACTCCCGGCGTTGCCCGTGGTATTGGGCGGGGTCGCTGGGATCCTGGTGGATGATGATATCGGCGCCGGGAAAAGCCTGCTCGATACGCTGCTCAACCTCCTTGGCCGCCTGATGGGCGGCGGAGAGGGGCAGGCCGCTGTCGAGGTCGAGATGGAGCTGGATGTGCATCACCTGGCCGGCCTGCCGGGTGCGCAGATCATGGATGCCCAGGACCAGCGCATGGGAGAGGGCCAGGTCGCAGATGGCCTGCCGGGTGGTGTCGGGCAGTTCCCGATCCATGAGAACCTGCATGGCCTCCTGGCCTATCTGCCAGGCGCTGCGCAGGATGTAGGCGGCAATGCCCGCGGCGCAGAGGGGATCCAAGAGCGGCCAGCCGGCGGAGACGAAGAAGAGGGCGCTGATGCTGGCCGCGTTGGTGAGCAGGTCGGTTTTGTAGTGCAGGGCATCCGCCTTGATGGCCGTGGAGCCGGTCCGCTTGATCACGTAGGTCTGGAAGGCAAGGAGGAGAAGGGTGGCGATGATGGCGAAGGCCATGACCCCGATGCCGACCCCCACCGCCTTCAGGGGTTGTGGGTGGCGCAGCCGCTCCGCCGTCTGCATGAGCAGAAAGAGGGCCGAGCCGCAGATGAAGGAGGCCTGCCCGAGGCCGGCCAGGGCTTCGGCCTTGCCGTGGCCGAACTGGTGGTCGGCATCCGGTGATTTCAGGGAGTAGCGGACAGCGAGCAGGTTGATGAGGGAGGCGGCCGCATCCATGAGCGAATCGACCAGCGAGGCCATCACGCTCAGGGAGCCGGTCATGACCCAGGCCGCCAGCTTCACGGCGATGAGCAGCAGGGCCGTGGCGGTGGAGGCATAGGTGGCGAGGCGAAGCAGATCGGCGGTGGCGAGGGCTGGTTGTCGGGGCATGGGCTGGTTGGCGGGATATTTTTTCAGAAGGATCTGGGCGGGGCTGCCATGGTCACCACCCGCTGCGGAAAGGGAATGCTGATTTCTGCCTTGCCCAGGGCCTTGTAGACGGCCAGGTTCACCGCGTGCAGGGTTTCGATGTATTTTTTCGTGGGCGCCCAGAAGCGATAGTCGATGGTGATGGCGGAATCGCCGAAGCCGCCGATGCCGATCTGGGGCGGGGGGCCTTCCTGCAGCTCGGCAAAGGCCGCGATCGCCTCGCCGATGACCAGGATCGCCCGCTCCGGGTCGTCGCTGTAACTGATGCCCACCTTGCCTTCGGCGATCCGGTAGCCGTTGGAGTTATGGAGGATCTCCCCGACGATCTGTTTGTTGGGGATGGTGATGATGACGCCGTCCTCGGTGCGCAGGGTGATGTGGGAGAGCTGCACCGAATCCACCACTCCGAAGACCCCGGCCACCTCAATGGTGTCGCCCACGACAAAGGGCCGGCCGAGGATGATGGCCAGGCCGGCGCCGTAGTTGGAGAGCGGGCCCTGAATCGCGTAGGTTGCTCCGAAGGCGGCGGCGCCGATGGCGGCCACGAAGGGGGTGATGGTGATGCCGAACTTGCTGAGGGCGATGATCACCGCAAAGGCGATCACCACGATCTTGCCGATGGAGGCGAGGAAATGGCTCAGGGTGATGTCGAGCTTCTTTTTTTCGCAGAGCTTGACGATGAAAAGGGAGATGCGGTTGCCGACGTAGACGCCGGCGATGAGCACGATGATGGCGCCGATCACCTGGAAGCTGTAATCGACGAAGAACTCGATCACCTTGTTGATCAGGGTCTGCAGGGTTTCCATTTGCTCCATGGGTTCTTTCTCCATTCTCTGCGCCGCCGAGTTTTTTGCCTCTCTGTCCATGATAGAGGGGAAGGGACGGGAAAGGCAAGGCGCAAAAGGGAAAGGGCGGGGGGAGGCGCTCTATTTGATGGCGAGAAAGCCCTCGAAGCAGAGGTATTTCATCACCGAGACGATATCCACGAACCCGGCCCTTTTCATGAGGTCGAGGTTGCCCTGGGTGGAGAAAGGCTCGAGGATTCCCTTGAGGCTGCGCGCCTTGTTGATGATCTCCTCCGGGGAATAGCCCCGCTCGATCTTGTAGTCGGTGTAGAGGCCGGTCATGATGTCCTGAAAACGTGCGTCGCAGGCGCGCACCTTTTCAAAGAGGATGAAGGCGCCGCCCCAGTTCAGGCTCTGGTAGATGGTGTCGAAGAGCTGCTGCCGCTGGCTGGGCCGGATGAACTGGATCAGGTAGTGGGAGACGATGAAATCTGATTTTTCATAGGCGCAGCCGAGGACATCGTCGTGGAGAAAATTGAGGTTGTCCCGCTGGTACTTGCGCCGGGCGAAGGCGACCATTTCCGCCTCCTTTTCGATGCCGACAAAGGTGGCCCCGCGAAAATGGTGATGGCCGGCCAGCCTCTCCGAGAGGGTGCCGCAGGAGGAGCCGAGCTCGTAGCAGACCGAGTCCTCCTTGACGAAATAGTCGCTCAGCTTGACGATCAGGTCGTGGCTTTCCCGGTAGAAGGGAATCGATTTCTCCACATGCGCCTCGAAGCGTTCCGCCACCTCGCCGGAAAAGGCCCAGTTTGCGTTGGCGGCGCGAATGCCGTCTCCTGTCCTGTCCATTTCCGGCCTCGCCGTCGGCTAATAGGGCTTGCGGCCGACGATGTTGCCGGCCGGCGCGTAGTTGCAGACCCAGACCTGGGACTGGTCGCCGCAGATGGCCTGGGCGCAGCCGAGCTCGCTGGTGGTCCGCCAGACCATCTGGGTGTAATGGCCGCAGCTTTGGCCGCGTGGAGCCTTGCAGCTGTTGTGCCGGTGGGAGTACCATTTTTTTTCCCCACCCCAGGCGGCGACCACCTCTTTCGCCGTGATTTGCTGCCGGCTGTTTTTCCAGAGCCAGTTGCCGGAAGCGTCCCGCCGGGTCGCGGTTCGTTTGCCGCTGGCCCAGTAGAGATTTTCCCCGACTCCGCTTCCGGCAGGGCTGTGGCGCATGACGCAGCCTTCTTTTTCGAGGGTGGCGGCCCATTGCTCCGCCCGTTTCTCCAGTTTTTTCGACCAGCGCAAGGGGGGCACACCGACTTCGGCCCGCCAGACATTGTGTTCTTTGACCATGCTCATCGCGTCCACCTTTCCGGTCTGGCCCGCCGCGCAGCCCGCAGAAAGGAGGAGGGCCAGACCGGAAAGGAGGGCCGTCCCCCAGCGGGTGGCCGGACCACCGCCTATCTTCTGTTGAGGTTGCATTGGTCCACCTGGCTGATGGCGGTGTCGAGATTTTTGAAGAAGATCCGGGCCTCGCGGCTGTCCGGGTCGCGCTGCAGCTCTCCCTCGTAAAAGGCAAAGAGCCTGGTGGTGACATGGAAGAGCTCGTCTTCGGAGAGGGAGCCGAGGGCGTCCCATATTTCGGCGGTTGTTTTCATGGGCAAGCAAAGGGTTGGCGTGTTTGGGGTGTGGTGGTCGGACCACGCATCATAGCCCAAGCCGGCTGAATGGTCAATTGGCAGCCGTGGGCGGCCTGGCGGTTATTTCTTTCGGTCGAGCAGGCTGGCCAGCCCGGAAAAAGGGGAGTGGGAGGCCTGCGCCCCCTGCTCCGCTCCGGCCCGCAAGGGTGCACAGGCCTCGGCCACCGCTTCTCTGCCATGCTCGTTGTCGTGGCAGTAGAGGCAGAGCAGCTCCCAGTTGCTGCCGTCGGCCGGATTGTTGTCGTGGTTGTGGTCCTTGTGGTGGACGGTGAGGTCACGCACCTTCCGGCCGGAAAAGTCCCTGCCGCAACGGGCGCAGATCCAGGGGAAGAGCTTGAGGGCCTTTTCGCGGTAGCCCTGCTGCCGCAGCTCCCGTTCGCGTTCGGCCGCAGGGAGGAGCTGCTCCTTTCCTGCCGGATCTGGCGCGGTTTTTCCTGGCATCGCGGACTCCTCTTTTTCTTACTTGAGGCCGGTGCTGGTGAAGGCCATGGTTTTGTCGGCCAAAAACAGCACAGTGATGTTTCTGGCCTCCTCGCCCCAGACGCAGTTTTTGACGCCCATGGCGTCGCTGCAGGTGTCCGGGCTGCCCAGGATGCCGATCACCTCGCTGTATTCCATGCCGACCTTCAGCCTGGCGTAGTTTTCCATGGAGAGTTTGCTGCAGCCGGCAACAAAAAAGAGGCCGGACAGCAGGGCCACTGCGAAGAGTCTGGTGAGTTTGCGCATGGTCATCTTCCTTTCTTCTCGATGTGGTTGGTGCGGATGGCCGCCGATTTGGCATGGGCGGTGAGGCCTTCCAGGTTCGCCAGCCTCTGGATATGGGGGCTGTCTGCGCTGAGGGCGGCCTGGGAATAAGCGATCAGGCTCGATTTTTTCACAAAGGTTTCCACGCCCAGGGCCGAGGAGAAGCGGGCCGTGCCCATGGTCGGCAGCACATGATTGGGGCCGGCCAGATAGTCGCCGGCCGATTCCGGGGTGTGGCGGCCCAAAAAGATGGCCCCGGCGTGCCGGATTCTGGTCAGCCATTCAAAGGGCTCGGCGATCATCAGCTCCAGATGCTCGGCGGCAATCTCGTTGGCCAGCACGATGGCCTCTTCAAGCTCGCGGGCAACGAGGAGCACCCCCCGTTCGCTGAGCGATTTTCGGGCGATTTCGGCCCTGGAAAGCTCGGCCAGCTGCTTTTCCAGCTCGGAGGCGATCCGCGCCGCCATGTCCGGTTCGGTGGCGATGCAGATCGCCAAGGCCTGCGGGTCGTGTTCGGCCTGGGCCAGCATGTCGGCGGCGATATAGGAGGGCTCCGCCGTTTCGTCGGCAATGATCAGCACCTCGCTGGGGCCGGCGATCATGTCGATGCGCACCCGGCCGGAAACCTGGCGCTTGGCCTCGGTGACATACTGGTTACCCGGCCCGACGATCACATCCACGGCCGGCACCGTCTCAGTGCCATAGGCCAGGGCGGCGATGGCCCAGGCGCTGCCCGCCTTGTAGATTTCCGTGATGCCGATTTCCTGGGCGGCCACCAGCAGGGCCGGGTTCACCTTGCCCTCCGCGTCGGCCGGGGTCATCATGACCCTCCGCGCCACCCCGGCGATGGCGGCGGGGATGCCGTTCATCAGCACCGAGGAAACCAGCGGGGTCTTGCCGCCCTGGCCGCCCGGCACATAGAGGCCGGCGGAATCCACCGGGTGGACGAGGCGGCCGGTAATGGCGCCGTCGTCGCGGGTCATCAACCAGGATTGTTCCTTTTCCCGTTCGTGGAAGAGATAGACCCGCTCGATGGCCAGCTCCAGGGTCTCCATGAAGGCGTCGTCCACCTGGCTGAAGGCCTCGGTGAGCTCCTCCTCGCTGACCCGCAGCCGCTCAATGGCCATGGCCGGGGAGTCGAATTTGCGGGTGTAGTCGATGAGCGCCGCGTCGCCGCGGGCGCGGACCTCGGCGATGATCTCGGCGACCGTCTGCCGGCAGGTGCTGTCCGCGAGCTGGAAGCGGTCACTTAAGTTGTGCAGTATCCGCCTGCCTTCATCCGAGGCAGTGCTGACCGGGGTGATGATCATGGGGGTTCCTCTTGGCTCTTCGGGAATGGGGCTGCAGCGGTCGGTGGAGATGGGGCGGAGCGCGCAGCCGTGACTGCTCTCTCTATACCAGCGTTTTCCCGGGAAGAAAAGTGATGCTCTCGGAAAAGAGAATTTTTTCGCGCAAAGGCGCGCTGTTTCCTTACGGCGCGCCTTTGCGCCCCCTGTCTCTCCGGAAGGATGCCCTGCCGCTTTGCTTGTCATTGCAAGGCGGCGGGCAAACTGCTATCCTGGTCCTTTTTAGTCCCTCGCCAGGAGAGCAAGCCATGCTCCGTTCCTACCTGGGCGCCCTGCGGGAGCTGCCGGCCCCGCCCCGCCTTTTTCTGCTTTTTACCGCGGTCAACGTCTTTTCCTGGCAGTGCATCGCCGGGCAGGCCCTGGTCCTTTTTGCCCGCGCCGTGGAGATGCCGCCGGCCTGGGTGGGGCTGCTCCTTTCCTTTTTGCCCATTTCCATGGTTCTGGTGGTCTTCGCCGTGCCGCTGGTGGCATGGCTGGGGCCGAAAAAGCTGCTTCTTTCCACCTGGCTGGCGAGAAACTTCCTGGCCATGACGGTTTTTCTCCTGCCCTGGGCCATGGAGCGCTGGGGGCAGGCGGCGGGTTGGCAGGTCCTCCTTTTCGCCACCCTGGCCTTTTCCCTGGTCCGGGCCGTGGGGGTGGGGGGCTGGTATCCCTGGCTGCACGAACTCGTGCCCCGGCCGCTGCTCGGCTCCTACTTTGCCGTTGAAACCGCCATGAGCCAGGTGATCGCGATCCTGCTCGCCCTGGGCATGGCGCGGATTCTCTCTTCTGGCGCCGGTCTGGGCCGCTTTTTCTGGATTTACGCGGCCGGCATCGGTGCCGGGCTGGCCAGCGTCATCCTCATCGCCAGAATTCCGGGCGGGGCGATGCCCCTGGCCGCGGGAGGCCCGGCAGAGGTCCGGCCGCTCAAGCTGCGGCAGGCCCTGGCCGATCGTGACTATCGCCGCTTTTTTCTGTTCTCCATGCTGGGGGTCGCCTCCCTGATGTGGTTGAACGCGGCCTCGGTGATGTACCTGCGCGACGTCCTCCTCTATTCCGAGGCGAGGATCATGCTGCTTCTGGCCGCCGGGGGCATCGGGGTGGCCTGCACTGTCCGTTTCTGGGGGAGGGCGGCGGATCGCTTCGGCAGCGTGCCGGCCATGATCCAGCTTCTTGGCGCGCACGCTCTCTTCGCCTTTTCCTGGCTGGCCCTCTTGCCGGCCAGTTCCTGCAGCGGCCTGCTCTCCCTGCCTATCATCGTTTGCACCACCATTTTCAACGCCGCCTTCACCATGGTCAGCGCCCGCGGCATGCTCTGCCGGGTGGGGGAGGAGGGGCGGGTCGCCTACACCAGCCTCTGGATCCTCGGGGTTTCCGCGGCCAACGGCCTGCCGCCGATTCTGGCCGGCCTGCTCATCGATTTTTTTGGCCTGGCCGGGTTCCGGCTCTGCTTTCTTCTCGCCGGCGGCCTGGGGCTCGCGGCGACGGCGTGCATGTTTTCCCTGCCCCCCGAGGAGGGCAAGCCGCCCCTGCACGAACTCCACCACCTGATCCGCCCGGGTCAGCCTCTGCGTTCCCTGGGCAGGGTCTTCTGGATCACCTTGGGCTTCTGGGAAAAAGAAGGGAGGGGGGGCGGCCGGCGCGGTTGAGCCGGCAGGGGAAAAAGGCGTGCGCAGCGCCTGGCCGGGCTATTTTTTCTCTTTATTGTCCTGCAGCTCCGGATAATGTTTTTTGTAGCAATCCGGGCAGAGGCCGTGGCTTGGCCTTGCCTCGGTATGTTTGAGGATGTGTGTGGCCACATCTTCCCACTGGCCATCCGGGGTGCGGATTTTTTTGCAGAAGCTGCAGATCGGCAGGATTCCGCGCAGGGTTTTGATTTCGGCAAGGGCCTGCCTGAGTTCTTGATTGACCCGGCGCAGTTCCATCAGGTCGGCATGCCGGGCCAGAGCGATGGTAATGGCCCGTTCGATTTCCGCGAGTGCAGGCGGCTTGGTGAGGAAGGAGGCAACCCCGGCCTCGCTTGCCTGCCTGACGAGCTCCTCTGACTCGTAGGCGGTCATGATCACGATGGGGGTTGGCTGTTTTTCTGTGATCCGCAGGGCGGCGGTCAAGCCGTCCATTACCGGCATGCGGATGTCCATCAGCACGGCGTCCGGTTTGAGTTCTTCCACCAGGCGCAGTGCCTCCTGGCCGTCTCCGGCCTCGCCGGCGATCGCAAAATTGCTCCCCCGCAGCAACCGCTTGATCTCCTCCGCGACCAGAAAATCGTCTTCCGCCACCACCAGGCGGATGTTTCGCTCGCTCATGCCTGTTTCTCCTTGTCTCAATTCACCGGGGCAGAGGCTCTGGCCGGAAAGGTGATGCGGGCCACCGCGCCATTCTCGTTTGCCAGGGTGATCGTCCCGCGCAGGTTTCTTGTCGTCAGCCCTTTCAGGAGGGTGATGCCTATGCCGCCCTGGGAAAAATCGCCACTCAGCAGCATTTCGGGAAAGCCTGGGCCGTCATCCCGGTAGGTCAGTTCGATCAGGTTGCCGACCTGGCCAATCTGAACCGTGATGGCTCCGTTGCTGCGTCCGGCCAGCCCATACTTCATGGTGTTGGTGCACAATTCGTTCAGGATCATGGCCAGGGAATGGGACTGGTCGCTGTCCACGCGGAGGTCGGAAGGGGAGACAGTGAGGGAGAAGATGCTGGAGGCGGAGAGTCCCTTGAGGGCTTCCAGGATGACGCTTTCAGAGAGCGCGCTGAGCTGGAGAGGCTGCCATTTTGCCGAGGAAAGGAGGCGATGCACGGTGAGCAGCCCTGTCACCCGCCAGATCACTTCCCGGATGCGCTCCTGGTGTTCGTGCAGCCCTTTGGCCCGGGCCCGGTCCTTTTCCTGGTGGAGCATGCCGATGATGGCGACCAGATTGTTTTTGACCCGGTGATTGACCTCGCGGAGCAGCACTTCCTGCGTCTCCGCATACTCGCGGGCCCTGGTTTCCGCCTGGATGCGCTCCCGCACCTCGTCTTCCAGCTTGCCGTTGAGGATTTTCAGCTCCCTGGTGCGGTCGACCACCCGTTGTTCCAGAGAGTCGTGCGAGTCCCGGAGGCGGGTGAGCATGGTGTTGAAGGAAGAAGCGAGCTGGGTGATTTCGTCGTCGCCCGGTACAGAGATCTGGGTTTCGATGGTGCCTTTTTTTGTCACCTGATTGGCGGCGCTGGTCAGGGCAAGAAGGGGCGAGGTCAGCTGCCGGGCCATGGCCCGGGAGATGGCGATGGCCGCGGCTAGGACGGCAAGGCCGATGGCCAGATAGATGCCGGCCAGAGCGGTCAGGGGGGCATAGGCCTTCTGCAGGCTCTGGCCGATGGTGATGGCCAGGGCCAGGTGATCGAGGGGCTCATCCGTCTTGAGGCGGGTGGTGTTGCTCAGCATCGGGCCTGCCGCCCCCTTGTGGCTCGTCCAGATTTCCCCGGAGTAGCCGCGAAGGGTGAATATTTCCCCGTCCTCCTCCTGGGGGGGCGGCAGGCAGCTCATGATGAGCGAGGAAAAGGAAATTTCGATGACCAGCATCCCTTCCGCCTGATTGGTGGCCCCATAAAATATCGGCTGGGCTATGATCAGGGTGGTTTCTCCCTGGGTATCCCGCAAAAAGGCCAGGGGGAATCCCTCGCCGATTACCTTGGCCAGCAGGGGAGCGTCGGCGTAGTTTCTCAGCGTTTCCCCGCCCTGACAGGAGCTGAGCGGTTTTCCCTCGAAGTCACAGAGGGTGAGCAGGCAGGGGATGTCGCGGTGGACGCGGTAGCTGCGCAGGAAGGGCTCGATGTACATCTGTCTGCCTTCCGAGTCGACAAGTGCGTTGACCAGCAGCAGATTGGCCGCCATCTCCTCCATGTCTTCATTGATCCCGTCCAGGCGCGTTTCCAGGCGTTGGGCGATCATGGCAGCCTCGAAGGAGAGCTGTGCCTCGATCTGCCCCTTGAGGGTCTGCCGGGTGAAGAGATAGCTCGCCGTGCCCAGGGCCAGGACTACGGTCATGGTCAGCGAAAGGGCGGCAAGGGAGATCTTGTCGGCGATTTTCCGGGGCATCTTCAGTCCGTGATCCTCAGGATTGCGCCATCCGGTCGGAATCGGCTCATGAAGAGGTCTGTCTGTTGCAGCGCCTCGTGGCGCTCCGGGGTGAAGGGGCGTGGGTAGGCCTTGATCAGTCCGTCGTAGTCCCGGACCTGTTCCAAGGCGTCCCGGATCGCGCTTCTTTCTGTGGTGCCCGCCTTGTCGATGGCCAGGGCCAGGATATGGATCAGGTCATAGGCATGGGCCACCCCCACCGGGGAGGGGATATCCTCGGGCCTGCCGAGCTGGAAGAGCCGGCCGGCGGTTTGGTAGAACCGCGTCAGCTTGTCTTCCCTCCGCCTGTCGAAGAAGCTGTAAGTCTGCACCACGGAAAAATCGACCATGCTGATCGCCTCGCCGGTCAGCATGGTGAAGTTGCCGCCGGTGACCCCCCAGTGGCTGATGATGGGGAGGCGGTTTTCCCGTGGCAGGGCGGCGACCTCCTTCACCAGGATCGACCCCTCGGCTTCGTTGGCCACCAGGATGATCGCCTCGGCCCCGGAGTTGCGGGCTGCCTCATACTTGTTCAGGAGGGATTTGTCCCCCCACATGTACCATTGGGTGGTGGTGACGGTCAGCTCCGGGTGGGCAGTGAGATAATCCTTGATCGCCTTGTCGTTGCTCCGGCCCCAGCCGGTGACGGGCAGCAGCACACCGAGCCGCCGGGTTTTCCTCTGCGCGGCATGGGCGAGCATGGTCTGGATGGCCCAGCTGTCTTTGAGGGAGAGTCGGAAGCAGTAATTGGGGCTGCGGCCGTTGTCGACGATGGCATCGCCTGCCCCCCAGGCATCGAGGAGGATCATCTTCTTCTCGTGAAGAACTGGAATCTCCTCCAGCATGACTGGAGTGAATTTGCCGCCCACAACCGCGACCAGATCGGGGATTTGCGCGAATTCCTCGATGTTCTTCACCCCCCGCGCCGGTACGGAGCGGTGATCCTTGACGAGAAGCTCCAGGGGTCTGCCGCCCAGTACTCCGCCCGCCGCGTTGACCTCGGCCATGGCCGTGAGGATGCCGATTTTTATGGCCTCGTCCGAGGTGCTGCTGCTATGGCCGACTTCGGCGTCAAAGCCCACCAGGACTGGTTTTTCCCCCGGTTCGGCTCCCCTGGCCGGAGAAAAGCCGAATGCCAGGGCCAGCAGGAGGATGCAGGCGGCCGCCAGTCCTGGCCTGTTGCCCATTTTCCGTTCTCTTGCCATGGTCCCGCCTCCTTGCCGTAGATTCAGGGAAAAGAAGATTCCTCTTTCATGCTATTGAGAAAAAAAGAGAAAAGTCAAAAGTATTGTGCAGGCGCTGTCGGTTGCGCGCCTTGACAAAGGCAGGGGCTCGGGCCTACCCTCAAGAAAGGGTATGGCAACGCCGTTTCTTGAGAGCAAGCGGAGGGGGTATGCTGGAGATTCTTGGCCGGGGCGGGGTTCTGGTGCTGCCCATTCTGCTCTGCTCGCTGGTCGGGTTGACCATTTTTTTCGAGCGGCTCATCCTCTACCGGAAGATCGCCTTTCCCGACGATACCCTCGAACTCATCTGCGAGCTGCTCGCCGGCAACCGCACCGCCGAGGCTCTGGATCTGCTGCATCCCCTGCGGCGCGGCCACCGCCAGCCTCTCAACGTCATCCTGCACGATGCCCTGCTCTTTGCCAGGGGGGATCGCGAAACCATCGAGCTCCTGCTTTCCCAGGGCGTGGCCCGCGAGGTCCAGTATCTGGGACGCCATCTGACCACCCTGGCCACCCTGGCCAACATCGCCCCGCTTCTCGGACTCCTCGGCACCGTGCTTGGCATGATCAAGGCCTTTGCCGCGGTGGAGCGTCTGGGCGGCAAGGTCAACGCCACGGTGCTGGCCGGAGGCATCTGGGAGGCGATGCTCACCACCGCCCTGGGGCTTTCCGTGGCCATCCCGCTGATCATACTCCACAACCACCTGGAAAATCGCCTCAATGCCATCCAGGCCAAGCTGGAGGAGCGGGCCATCCTTTTCTTCAAGGCCTGGCTGAGTCGGGGCCGGAAGGAGGGTTGAGCCATGCTCCTCTTTGCCAGGCGCACTCCGACCCGGGTCAATATCCACCTCACCGCCCTGATCGACATGGTCTTTCTGTTGCTCATCTATTTTCTCCTGACCAGCAGTTTTGTGAGCCGGGAGGGGGTGGAGGTGCAACTGCCGCAGGTCAGCGCGAAGTTCGGGGAGGTCGAGGAGCGGCTCATCGTGGTGGTGGACAAGGATGGGCGGTTTCTGCTGGAGGAGAAGGTGCTCGACGGGGCGCGGCTTTTCAGCGTCCTCTCGCTGAGGTTGCGGGGCGCTGAAGAGCCGGTGATCATCAACGCCGACAAAAGGGTGGTCTACGACCGGGTCATGGAGGCCATGGAGATTGCCAGGAAGGCCGGGGCAAAAGAGTTGCTGCTGGCCACGGAACGGGCGCAGGATCCTGGCGCCGCTGGCGGGCATTGAGTAGAAGAGGGAAGGTGGTCATGAAAGAAACAGAGAGCCGGTCGATGTCGGAGAAGAGCGAGCGGGAGCTGGTGCTGCTCAAAATTTTTGTCGTGGCTGCGGTCTTTGTCTGGACCGCTCTGCACGGCACCTCCCTGGCCTGGAACATCATAGACGGCAAGAAAGCGGCCGTGACGCTGGCCAGGCAGGCGGCCAGGGCCTATTACAACAAGGACAAGGCCTTTCGATTCTGGGGTGCCTCCCATGGCGGCATCTATGTGCCGGTGTCCAAGGCCACCCCGCCCAACCCCAACCTCGCCCATGTCCCGGAGCGCGACCTCGTCACCCCTTCCGGCCGGCGGCTGACCCTGATGAACCCCGCCTATATGCTCCGCCAGCTTATGGAGCAATATTCGGAATTCTATGGGGTACGGGGGAAGATTACCAGTCTGAAGTCTTTGAATCCAGCGAATGCGCCGGATGCCTGGGAGCGGGCCGCCTTGGAGGACTTCGAGCAGGGCGCCGAGGAGGTGATGGAACTTGCCATCCTGGACGGGGCCGACCATCTTCGCTTGATCAGCCCCCTGTTTGCTGAGGATGATTGCCTCAAATGCCACGCCCATCAGGGATACAGGGGAGGTGAGGTGCGGGGAGCGGTCGGAGTCTCGGTGCCCATGGCCCCCTACTGGAAAATCTATCGGGAGCGCAGCCGTGGGGTCATTCTTTTTCACCTGCTTCTCTGGGGGGCGGGGATGGGGATCATCTTTTTTCTGCACAACCGGCTCCGCCAGGGGGTCGTTAAGCGGAACCGACTTGAGCTGGAAAGGGAAAGCCTGCACCGACAAATGCTTTCCATCCTCAACACCCTGCGGGAGGGGGTGATCTCCGTTGATTCTTTTGGCAAGGCCACCTTTGTGAATACCGCCGCCCTCGCCCTGACCGGCTATGACAGGGAGGAGCTCCTCGGGACAGAAATCCACGCGCGCCTCCATCATTCCCGGAAGGACGGCAGCCGCTACCCGTCCGGAGAGTGCCCGCATTGCCGGACGGCAAAAACCGGGCAGCCCTTTGTCTCCAGTGATGAGGTTTTCTGGAAAAAGAACGGGGCGAGTTTCCCGGTGGAGATCGGCAGCATTCCCATGGAAGGCGACGACCGAGAGGCGGGAGCGGTTCTCACCTTCCGCGATATTTCCGTGGAGAAAGAGAAGGAAGAGATGGGCGATCAACTGCGGCAGGCCCAAAAGCTGGAGGCCATCGGCACCTTGGCCGGAGGGATTGCTCATGATTTCAATAATATTCTCACCATGATCCTGGGCTACGCCGATCTGGTCAAGGAAACCCTGCCCCCGGGAGAAGCGAGCTCCGAGGACATTCAGCAGGTCATCGCCGCTGGCAACAGGGCCAAAGATTTGGTCAGGCAGATCCTGACCTTCAGCCGGAAGTCGCAGCAGGAGCTTCAGCCTCTGCGCTTGCAGCCAGTGCTCAAGGAGAGCCTCAAGCTCCTGCGGGCATCGATTCCGAGCACTATTGAGATCAGGCAGGAGATCGACCCCGAATGCGGCGACGTTCTGGCCGACCCGACCCAGATCCATCAGGTCATCATGAATCTCTGCACCAATGCCTATCACGCCATGCGCGAGAAGGGCGGTATTCTCGAGGTGGCCCTCGTCCAAGTCGAATTGGGTCCGGAGGATATTCGCAGCAAGAGCGCCCTCACTCCGGGCAGGTATGCCCGGCTGTCGGTGAGCGATACGGGCTCAGGCATCGCTCCGCAGGTGGTGGAGAGAATCTTTGAGCCCTACTTCACTACCAAGGCCAAGGGCGAAGGAACAGGACTCGGGCTGTCGATTGTTCATGGTATTGTCAAGGCGGCAGGCGGGGAAATCACCGTTTACAGCGAGGTGGGGCGGGGGACGACTTTTCATCTCTACCTGCCGCTCATTTCCGGCCTGGTCGACTCTGGGGTGGTTTCCGAACCGCGGGAAATACCGCGCGGCAATGAACGCATCATGATCGTAGACGACGAGGGCGAGCTGGCTTTCATGCTGGCCAAGATGATCGCATCCCTCGGGTACAGCGTACGGGTCTTCACCGACAGCAGGGAGGCGCTGGCCGCCTTTCAGGCGGGGCCAGACGGGGTCGACCTGCTTCTTTCCGACATGACCATGCCGCATCTGACCGGCGTGCAGCTGACCCAGCAGTGTCTTGCCCTGCGAGCCGATCTGCCGGTGATCCTTTGCACCGGCTTCAGCGAAGCCCTGACCGGCGAGAAGGCAAAAATGCTCGGGGTTCGCGAATTGCTCATGAAACCGGTTCTGAAAAAAGATATCGGCGTTGCCATCCGCAGGGTTCTCGACAATGAATGAGCTGGCCCCTTTCTTTCCCGCCGAGTACGGGTTTTCCCGATCTTTCCACAAAAGAGAAGAGGGGGCCTGGCCTTTTCGGCCGGACCCCTCGGGGATCAACGATTTTCCACTGCCGTCTGGCTGGCCGCCAGGACATAGGCGCGCAGCTTTTCGTACTGCTCCCTGGTGAGCGAAACCCTGGCCGCCTTTCTGGCCAGGATGGTTTGCCAGCTTTCCGGCGTCCTTTCCTCCGGTGCGAACAGGCGGTGGCAGGTCCGGCATTCGCGGAGGAAATAGGCCCGCCCCCGGCTCAGCTCCGCAGGCAGGGAATTTTCAGCCGGCGCCGCTGCCTGGCCGGGTGGGTTTGGCGCCGTGCTGGCGAAACAGCCTGCCCCGCCCAGGAAGAGGAGAAGCAGGCCGGCGAGAATGGGGCGGAGGAGAAATGGCGTGTGCATGGGCGTTCCTTTGCGGCGGTCAGAACTGCCAGCCGAGGCCGAGGTTGATGGTGTTGTCCGGATCGTTGGCGCCATCGGCCTTCAGCACCTGATAATCGGCCTTGAGCACCAGGTTGGGCACCGGATAGAAGGCGAGGCCGAAGGTCCAGTCCTGGCGATCCTTGCCGCTGGCGGCCATGACGCCTTCCGGCATGGCGTGCTGGGTGTCGTACCTGTCGTAGCGGACAAAGGGCACCAGGTCGACGTTGGCCAGCCGGCCCCGTTTCCATGCCTCGGGCAGGATGTGGTAGCCCGCCTCCAGGAAGTAGCCGTACAGTTCCTCGGCTACATTGGTGAGCTTTTCGGCGCCGTCGATTTTTTCAAAGGCCGCTGCGCCCTTCAGATCGAGATTGCCGAAGCGGGCCGAGAAGTCCGCCGCGTATATGGTGAGATCCCCGTTTTTTCCGGGATCCTTGCCCTCGACGCCGTTGTTGAAGCCGCCGTGGTAGAGGGATGCTCCCAGGCGCAGGTGCTGGGCCCAGCTCGCGGCGCTTTCCATGAAGGGAAAGTAATCCATCCGCATGGCCACGGCCATGTCGTTCAGACTCGGGATGTCCTTGATGCGGCCGTTGCGGATGCCGTCGCTGGTGAATTTGGAACCGTCCAGGCCACCGACCAGATACGCTTCATAACCCAGATTGGGGGCCAGGTTGCCGAAGATGCCGATCCCGTCGGACCACCAGGTGGTGGGGATGATGTACTTGTCGAAATTCGGCCGTTCCACGCCGTAGAAGGTAGTGGGCTCGTGGTGCTGGTTGGTGAGTCCCACAGGGGTGAGCACCCGGCCGAGCCGGACATTGGCGTGATCATTGAGCAGGAAATCCACATAAGCCTGCTCCAGCTCGAGTTCCCCCTTGGTGCCGTCGTCGACAAAGGCATGCTCGAGTTCGACCTCGCTCTGGAACTTGATCCAGTCGCTGAATTCGTAGCCAACCATGGCCACCATGCGGTGGATGTCGAGCTGGTCCCGGGATTGGCCGTTTACGGATCCTTCGCTGAAATTGGCGTGGATCTCGCCATAGCCGCCGAAACTCCATTTGCCCGGAGGGCTTGCTGCTTCCCGTTTCTTCACGACTTCCTCGACCACGGCTTTTATCGCCTCTTCCCCGCTTCGCGTCAAGGAAGGTGCCGCGGCCGGGGCTGCGTCCCTGCTGGCGGCAAGCTTGCCCACCTGCCTGGTCAGCGCCTCGATGTTCGCCTCTTTTTGCTGGAGGGCCTCCAGCAGCCGTTCCATTTTCTGCTCCAGTTCGGCAATGCGATCCTGGTCTGTGGCCGCATGGACCGGGTTGGCCAGGCCGACGGACGCGGCCAGGATGCTGCCGAGAATCTGGAGGGGGATCCTTTTTTTCATGGTGTACTCCTTGGGGTTTTATGTTTGGCATTATGTAATAAGTTTTGCATCCCTAATTTATCCGGCAAAAAAAATCCCCGTCGCGTGAGGGGGGTGCAGGGCAGCAGCTTTTTGAGTCCATGGCGCGGCGTTAAAAACGCCTTCAGGGGGCTTTTTTAATCGGGGAGGGGCTCCCTGTCAATAATTATTTTGCAATACAAACTAATTTTATTTTGCATATCTAAACTGAGCGGCTGGCCGGCGAGGAAGGCTGCGGACAGGCAGTTTATCACGGAACTATCTTGAGATCCGTCAAGGCAGTCGCCAAGGAAAAGCGAAAAAAAATTGACAATGCCGCTGAACCGTTCTGTACTGGAAGAAGACGCGTAGCGAAAATGCGAGCCGAGCAGTAATCCTTGATAACCCCATGCAGAGGAGGAACCCATGTCAGGAAGCGTTTACAAGATCATCGAAGTGGTGGGCACCAGCACCGAATCCTGGGAAGCTGCGGCAAAAATGGCAATCGAAACAGCGAGTAAGAGCCTGCAGGATCTCCGGGTCGCCGAAGTCACCAAGCTGGACATGAAGATCGAGGACGGCAAGGTTGCCGCCTACCGGGCCCGGGTTTCGCTTTCCTTCAAGTATCATTCGTAAACGGAGGAAAGCCGGGAAGCAGATCTTGACTGGCAAGAAGGGGTGTGCTCCCCTCTTTTTGCCAGTCTGATATTTTTTCAAATGGCGAGAAATTTCCATCAAATAGCCCCTGTCTGAGATTTTGGCCATTTCTGACTGCGGGGGCTTCGGGATTGTCCAGAATTCTATAACTGGTATCTGGATGCCTTGCTGGTTTGCATGAGGAGGTGCCCTAAAAGGGCGCAAATGACAAAAAACGTCAGTCTGTGGGGGCGGTGATAAGATTCCTGCTGCCGGCTTGCAATTTTTGCGGAGGGGGCAGTGTTCTGGGAGACGGAGACCCGTCCTTTCACTCCCCCTTTCCGCCGTTTTCCTCGTCAAAAACCGGGCAGGTTTTTTTCGGGTCGTAGTTGGTGTAGATCTTGTCCGCGTAATCCTTGTGGCAGGGCAGGCATTGCCCTACCCGCAGGATGCGGGCAAGCTCCTCGCCATTGAAGGGCCTGAGGTCCGGGCGGGCGCTCTTCTGGAGCGGCTTGCCGGTGATGTCCACGTAGCCGTCCAGGGGCGGGCTGAGGCCTGCTTCGGTTTGCACCCCCTGATCCACCCCGGCGAAACGCCATTGGCCGCCTTCCTTCCATGCCTTGCCCTCGCCAAGGCCCACGGTCTTGGTGGAGGTGTGGCAGTCGGCGCAGGCGCGGCCCGCCTTCTGGGTGGTGTGCGGGCTCAGGGCCGCCATGGTGAATGAGTTGAAGGAACCTGCCGATTCGCCCTTTTCGTCGATCAGAGTGACGATGTCCTGGCAGCCCGGAGTGACGGTGACCACCTTGTCCTTCCAGACCCCGAGCATGGGCCGTTCGTAACGGAGGTAGGAGCGGCCCTCCTCCCACCAGCCTTTGGACTCCTCTCCGGTCAGCTTGTCGAGATGGGTGTCGCGCAGGTCGCGCTTGGCATGGCAGCCGTAGCATTGCGGGATCCAGCTCGAATGGCAGGAAGCGCAGGAGAGGCGCTTGTGGCCGGGATATTCGCAGGCCTCTTTTTTCGGCGGGTTCAGGGGGTGGAGCTTGCCGTCAAGCTTGCCAACCAGCACATGGCGGCCGTCCGCCTCCTGGCGGAGATTGTTCAATTCCTTTTTTTTCCGGGTCAGGCCGGGTTTGCCGCTGGTGTGGCAGAGTTCGCAGGAAATTTCCAGGGCCTCTTCGTAATGGGCGTGGCGTTCGCCGTCGCCCATTACCTCGTCCCGGGTGTGGCAGTCGATGCAGGCCATGCCCTGCTTGTGGTGGATGTCGTCGGCCAGCTCCAGGTAGAAGCGGTCGCCGGGCAGCCTCTTCTGCGAACGCTCGCCCTTCTCGTAGGGGGTGCCGTAGTTTTCCCCTTCATAGACGCCGACGTAGGAGGTGCCCACCCGGCCGCTCCGGTTGTGGCAGCGGAGGCAGCTTTCCGTGGGGACTTTTTTGACGATATGGGGGTGGGCTTTCTTTTTCTCTTTGCCGAAGCGCAGAAAGGTTTCCCATGGCCGTTCGGCCGTTGGTGCCTGGGGTCGCACAAAGTGGCAGGCCGTGCAGCCGCCGCCCTTTTCGCCGAAAAATCCTTCCATGTCCCCCTTCTGCTTCCAGAGGTGGCAGGTGGCGCAGAGCTTGCGATAATAGTCGATGGCCAGGGAAGTCTCCCCGGTTTTCAGAAGCTCCTCCACCGAGAAGTCGCCGTTCTGATCCGGGGCTTCGCCCCAGTAATAGCGGAGGGTGGCGAGGATGCCGCGGTTGGTGGCCATCAGCGAGTTCTTCACCTTCTTGACATCCTGGGCGTGGCAGCCCTCCACCCCGCAGGTTTTTTCCACCACCCGGAGGTCGCCGGGGTTCTTGACAATGCCTTTGTGCGCCTTCGTCTTGTCGGTGGCGAGCGCATCGCCCAGGTGGCAGGAGGAGCAGCCCAGCAGCTCGGCGCCATGGCCCGCATCGAGCTTTTCGTCCTTGTGGCAGGCCAGGCACATCTCCACATTGCCGTTCACCAGGGTATGGAGCCTTGCCGGCCGCCTGCTCAGGTTTTCCCGGATCACCAGGGCCAGGACGATGAGGAGCAGGATGAGAACGGTCCAGCGGGACGAGAGCGGCTTCACGGCAAGCCCCCTTCCCGGTAGCCTTCGGCGGTGGGATAGCGGCGGCCGTAGCCGAAGGCCTTGCTGGTGACCTTGAGGCCCAGGGGCGCCTGCTTGCGTTTGTATTCGTTGTTGCGGATGCGGCGGATGACGTCCGTCACCACCGGGCGCGCAAAGCCCATGGCGACGATTTCCTCAAGGGTGCGGTTTTCTTCGAGATAGGCGGTGAGAATCCGGTCCAGCACCGGGTAGGGGGGCAGATCGTCCTCATCCTTCTGGTCGGGGGCAAGCTCCGCCGAAGGTGCCTTGGTGATGGTGCGCCAGGGCACGATCTCGCCGTTGCCGTTGATGTGGCGGCAGAGCGCATAGACCAGCTGCTTGGGCACGTCGGAGATCACCGCCAGGCCGCCGCTCATGTCGCCGTACAGGGTGCAGTAGCCCACGGCGTTTTCCGATTTGTTGCCGGTGGAAAGCACCAGCCGGCCCTGCTTGTTGGCCAGGGCCATGAGCAGGTTGCCGCGGATGCGGGCCTGGATGTTCTGTTCGGTGACGTCCGGTTTCGTCCCGGCAAAATGCGGAGCCAGGGCGGCGAGAAAGGCGTGGAAAAGGTCGCTGATGGGCAGGACGGTGAAATCGATGCCGAGGTTTCTGGCCAGCAGCTCGGCGTCCTCCATGCTCTCCGGCGAGGAATAGGGGGAGGGCAGGGCCACGCCCAGCACGTTCTCCGCTCCCAGGGCGGAGGCGGCGATGGCCGCGGTGAGGGCCGAATCCACCCCGCCGGAAAGACCGATCACCACCCGGGAAAAACCGCATTTCCGCACGTAATCGCGGGTGCCCAGCACCAGGGCCTGATACACTTCGGCGCTCTCCTCTTCCGCTTCCGGGGGCGGGCCATGTATCTCCCCCTGCCAGGTGTCGGTATCCACCACCACCAGATCTTCCTGGAATTTGGCCGCCCTGGCCACCACCTCGCCAGCCCGGTCCATGACCAGGCTGGCGCCGTCAAAGACCAGGCTGTCCTGGCCGCCCACCTGATTCACATAGAGAAGGGGTATCTGGTAGCGGTGGCAGATATTGGTGAAGATCCGCTGCTTGACGTGCGTCTTGCCCAGGCTGAATGGGGAAGCGGCGAGGTTGATCAGGAGATCCGGCTTGCCCTGGGGAAGGGTCAGCAGCTCCCCCACCGGGTCGGCGGCGTAAAGGGGCTGACTGAAGATGGTCTTGTCGTTCCAGATGTCTTCGCAGATGGTCAGCCCCAGGTGCAGCCCCTTGTAGAGAAAGGACCTGCTTTCCCGACCCGGTTCGAAGTAGCGCGACTCGTCAAAGACATCGTAGGTGGGCAGCAGCCGTTTTTCCGTGGTGAAGAGCACCTGGCCGTCGGCAAAGAGGGCGGCGCTGTTGTGGAGAGGCTTGCCGTTTGGTCCGGTGTGGCGGGTGATGAGGCCGCAGACCACGGCGATACCGCGGGTTTCGGCGACAAGCCGGGCAAAGGCCAGGTCATGATCGGCAAGGAAGGCGGGCCGTTCGAGAAGGTCCTGGGGCGGGTAGCCGCTTATTGCCAGTTCCGGGAGCACGGCCAGTTCGCAGCCCGCGGCCCGGGCCTTTGCGAGCCAGCCGCCGATGGCGACCAGGTTGCCGGCAAAGTCGCCGATGAGCGGATTGTACTGGATCAGGGCGATTTTCATGGCCGCTATCATAGCATGGCGGCCATGAATTGGCATGAAAAAAGCCTTTGTTTCCCTTCCTCCGCCGGGTGCGACATTTTGCTTGCCAAAGACTGCGTCGCCGGGCTAACTTGCCTGGAGATGTATGTCTTTCAGCCCCTGCATAGGCAATCCTCCCCGGCCGGAAGCCTGCGGTCTCCGAACACCCACACCCGGAGTGTTGCGTGAAAAAATTTTTTGTCCTCGATACCAACGTTCTCCTGCACAACGCCGATTCCATCGTTTCCTTTGCCGACAACACCGTGGTTCTTCCCATGTCGGTGATCGAGGAGCTGGACAAGTTCAAGAGCCACAACGACGAACTGGGGCGCAACGCCCGCCATGTGATCCGCCAGCTCGATTCCCTCCGCACCAGAGGCAGGCTGGCCGAGGGAGTGCCCATGGAAAACGGCGGAACCCTGATGATCTTCACCGAAACCGGGAGGTGCGTTGATCCCGGCCTCGACATGCATGTGCCGGACAACCGGATCCTGGCCGTGGCCTATACCCTGTTAAAGAAAGGCGAGAAGGTCATTTTTGTCTCCAAGGACATCAATGCCCGCTTGAAAGCGGACGCCCTGGGCATCGAGGTCATGGATTTTGAAAAACAGAAGGTGAACATCGACGAGCTCTACCGCGGCCAGCGCGAGGTGCTGGTGCCCGGCAGCGTGGTCAACGAGTTCTATCAAAAAAAGCGGGTGGAAACCGAGGGCCTTGAGCTGATGCCCAATGAGTTTGTCCTCCTGCGCGATGAAAACGACGAAAAGCACACTGCCCTCACCCGGGCCGCGGATGCGATTACCCTGGGCCCTTTGCATGAAGAGTATGAACTGGTCTGGAATGTCCGGCCGCGCAGCAAGGAGCAGCGCATGGCCTTTGAGCTGCTCATGGATCCGTCCATCCAGCTGGTGACCCTGGTGGGGCAGGCCGGCACCGGCAAGACCCTGCTGGCCCTGGCCGCCGCCCTGGAGTGCACCATCACCCTGAAGCGTTTCGACCGCATCCTGGTCTCCCGGCCCATCATTCCCTTGGGTAAGGATCTCGGCTACATGCCCGGCGACAAGGACGAAAAGCTGGCCCACTGGATGCAGCCGATCTTCGACAATCTCACCTACCTGATGAGCGACGGCAACAAGCGCAAGGAACACGAGAAGGACGAATCTGCCAAGCAGAAGGTGGACAAGCTCCTGAACTCCCATCTGATCGAGATGGAGGCACTCACCTACATTCGGGGACGCTCCATTCCCAGGCAGTTCGTCATCGTCGATGAGGCGCAGAATCTCACCCCCCACGAGGTGAAAACCATCATCAGCCGGGCGGGCGAGGGAACGAAAATGGTGCTCACCGGAGACCCGTATCAGATCGACAATCCCTACCTCGATACCAGCAGCAACGGGTTGACCTACACGGTGGAGCGCCTGAAGCAGCAGAAGCTGCACGGCCATGTCACCCTGCTCAAGAGCGAACGCAGCGTCCTGGCCGCCGCGGCCGCCGATTTTTTGTAATCCATCTTCGTGGGAACGAAATGGAGACGAGGGTGTCTTAACAAAGAATTCTCCGCCAAAGTCCGAAGGGGAACTTCCGCCCGTCGCCTTTTGTGGAAAAAAATAAGGAGCCGCCGTGGATTTCGAGCCGAAATGGATAGCCTGGGAGATCACCCGCCGCTGTAATCTCAAATGTGTGCACTGCCGCTCCTCCTCGGAGCTTGAGGCGAAGGGGCACCCTGATTTCCCCTTTGCCGAGGCCACCCGGGTGCTCGACGACATCGCCTCCTATGCCGCGCCGGTGGTGGTGCTCTCCGGCGGGGAACCGCTTCTGCGGCCTGATGTTTTCGAGATCGCCGCCTACGGAACGCAGAAGGGACTGCGCATGTGTCTGGCCACCAACGGCACCCTGGTGACTCAGGAGATCTGCGACAAGATCAAGGCGGCCGGCATCCGCATGGTTTCCTTGAGTCTGGACGGCGCAAGCGCGGAGGTGCATGACAACTTCCGCAACCAGCCCGGCGCCTTTGCCGGCACCCTCAATGCGGCCCGGCTTTTTCGCGAGAACGCCATCCCCTTTCTGATCAATTCCTCCTTCACCAAGCGCAATCAGGACGAGATTCCGAAGATCTACAAACTGGCCAAGGAACTGGGGGCCACGGCCTGGTACATGTTCATGATCGTCCCCACCGGCCGCGGGGAAGAGATCATGGATGAGCTGATCTCGCCTGCGGATTACGAAAAGCTTCTGGAATGGCATTACGAGATGGAGAAGGACGAGCACGATCTCCTGGTCCGACCCACCTGCGCGCCCAACTATTACCGGGTGGTGCTGCAAAAGGCCAAGGAGCAGGGCGATGATTTCAAGCGCAGGACCCTGCAGTTCTCCACCGGCGGCTCCAAGGGCTGTCTGGCCGGCCAGCTGATCTCTTTGATCGATGTGGACGGCAATGTTCTGCCCTGCAGCTATTTCCCCATGGCGGCCGGCAATATCCGGGAGAAATCCTTCAAGGAGATCTGGGAGCGGTCCGAACTCTTCCATGATCTGCGCAATTTCAAGGCCTACAAGGGGCGCTGCGGCTCCTGCGAGTATGTCAATGTTTGCGGCGGTTGTCGGGCCCGCGCCTATGCGGTTTCCGGCGATTACATGGCCGAGGAGCCTTTTTGCACCTATGTGCCGAAGAAAATGAAGAATTAAGGGTTCAGAATGAAGAAGGGCGGGAGGCGGAAGCCGATGACCTGCTTTCTCCCTTGGCGCTGTTTTCCCTCTCATTTTGAGCTCCCCAACTGGAGGAAGTGATGAACGATACCTTTTTGAAGGCTTGCCGCGGCGAAGCGGTTGATTATACCCCGGTCTGGCTCATGCGGCAGGCGGGCCGCTACCTGCCCGAATACCATGCGGTCCGCAGCAAATACACCTTTCTGGAGATGTGCAAGACCCCGGAGGCCGCGGCCGAGGTGACCATTCAGCCCGTCGATATCCTCGGGGTGGATGCGGCCATCCTTTTCTCCGATATCCTGGTGCCGCTGGAGAAGATGGGTACTCCCCTGGAGTTTCACGAAAAACGGGGCCCGGTCTTTCCCGAGCCGATCCGGGACCAGGCCGCCGTGGCCAGGCTGCACGTGCCGGAGCCGGAGACGGAACTGCCCTACGTGCTCGAAACCATCCGCATCCTCCGGCGGGAGCTGGCCGGCCGCGTCCCCCTCATCGGCTTCTCCGGGGCGCCCTTTACCCTGGCCACCTATCTGATCGAAGGGGGCTCCTCCAAGAATTATTTTCTCACCAAGAAAATGATGTATACCGATCCTGCGCTGTACCGGGATCTGCTCGTGAAGATCACCGATTGCACCATCGAGTACCTTGCCGCCCAGGCCGCTGCCGGAGCCCAGGCCCTGCAGATCTTCGATTCCTGGGCCGGCGTGCTCGCGCCCAACGATTTCGCGGAATTCGCCATCCCTTACGTAAAACGGATCATCAGCACCCTGAAAGAACGCGGCGTTACGGTGCCCATCATCTATTTCGCCAACAACGGCGCCACCCTGCTCCCCCAGTCCCTTGAGAGCGGCGCCGATGTTCTGGGGCTTGACTGGCGTATCCGCCTCGACGATGCGGTCAGGGTGGTGGGGCAAAAGGTTTCGCTCCAGGGCAACATGGACCCCATCGCCCTTCTGTTGCCGCCGGCAAAGATGGAAGCGCTGATCCGCGATATCCTCGATCAGGCCAGGGGGGCGCGGGGCCATATCTTCAACCTCGGCCACGGCATCGTGCCGGAGATTCCGCCGGAGCAGGCCAGGTTCTTTGTCGAGACCGTGCATCGGCTCAGCAAAAGGCAGTAACGACCGACGGGTGGCGAGGAGAATGATTCCGTCTGTCAGTCAATGTCTGGCGCTCATGGAGCAGTATGCCATGCTCGCCAATATCCGGGAGCATTCCCTGATGGTCGGCCGGGTTGCCGGCCTCATCGCCCGAGGGGTGGCCCAGGCCGGCTGGGCCGTTTCGCCGGAGCTGGTGGTGAGCGGGGCGCTTTTGCACGATATCGCCAAAACCGCCTCCCTGGGCAAGGATCTGCGCCATGACCAACTGGGCCGGGAGATCTGCCTTGCGCATGGCTTTCACGAGCTGGCCGACATCGTGGCCGAGCATGTGGTCCTGAAAGGCGGGGTGCCGCAACCCTGCTGCACGGAAAAGGAGATCGTCTATTACGCGGACAAACGGGTGCTGCATGATGCGGTCGTCGATCTTGAGGCGCGGCTGGACTATATCATCGAGCGTTACGGGAACGGCGACGAGGCGCTTCATGCCCGGATCCGCGGGAACTTCATCCAGGCCCATGCGATAGAGGCGCGGCTCTTCGCGGTGCTGCCCTTTGCCCCGCGGGATCTGGCGGGTCTGGTTCAGGAGTATCCTCTCTTCGCGGAGGCGGAGGAGATTTCCCCCTTTTAATTCGATTCGCGCTTCTCAGGCGCATGGGATTCGCATGAGTGATCAGCAGAGCAGGGAAACCATCGGCGTCATCCTTTTAAACCTCGGCGGGCCCGACACCCTGGAGGATGTGGAACCCTTTCTTTTCAATCTTTTTTCCGACCGCAAGATCATCCGCCTTTCCCCCTTTCCTTTTCTGCAGAAGTTCATTGCCGCGCGGATCGCGAAAAAACGGGCGCCGAAGAGCCGTGAGGCTTACCGGCTCATCGGCGGCGGTTCCCCCCTGGCAAGGATCACCGCGGCCCAGGGCCATGCCCTGGAAGATGTTCTGGCCGCGGCCGGCTCCTTCAAGGTGCGCATGGCCATGCGGTACTGGTACCCCAAGGCCGAGGAGACCCTGCGGATGTTTGCCCAGGCCGGGATCAGCAAGGTGGTGGCCCTGACCCTCTATCCCCACTATTCCGTGGCTACCACCGGCTCCTCCCTTGATGACCTGCGGAAGGCCGCGCAGGCTGCGCAGACCCCTTTTGCCATGGCCGAGGTGCGTCAGTGGCCCATGCAGGCGGACTATGTCGCCTCCCTGGCCGAGGCCATCGGCAAGGGCTTGGCTTCTTTTGGCGGCGAACAGGTGGAGTTGGTTTACAGCGCCCATAGTCTGCCGGTGAAATTCATCGAAGAGGGCGACCCCTATCTCGACCAGATCAGGCAGACCATCGGGGCGGTGGAGGAAATGACCGGCAAGTCTGGACAACTCTGCTTTCAGAGCAGAAGCGGACCGGTACAGTGGCTTTCCCCCTCAACCCCCGATATGCTGAAATCGCTGTCCGGGCAGGGTTGCAAGAATATTCTCATGGTACCGATCAGCTTTGTCTCCGACCATGTGGAAACACTGTATGAGATCGACCTGCTTTACAAGGGGCAGGCCAGGGATCTCGGCATGCGGCTTGAGCGTACCCCCTCCCTCAATAGCGAGCCGCGTTTCATCAGGGGCCTTGCCTCTCTGGTGCTGGATGCCTGCCGCCGGCAGGACTGGCTCTGAGTGTTGGGCTTTCGCGGGGTTGGCCGTTATCGTGGCGAGGTGCGGCAGGATGGCTATTTAGGATTTGTAAAGCGGGCAGCGCTTCGCGTAGAATAGATCCGGGCTGTTTGGCGGGAGGCGCTTGCCTGTTCCGCGCATCTCCCCGTCCCTGGGGGGAGTGGAGGCATTTTATGAAGAAATGGCTGCTGGGAAAAAGCTCGGGACGGCGCTGGGTGCGGAGTTCCGCCTTTGTGGTCCTGTTGGTGTTCGCCGCCGCCTGGGCTCTCCTGGGCGGGAGCCGGCGGGTCGTGGGCGAAGCGCTGCCTACCGAGTGCTGCCTCTGCCATCAGGAAGTCTGCGAGGAGGCCAACACCAGGCGCTATGTGCATGCCCCGGTCTCCCAGCAAAATTGCGTGGAGTGCCATATCGTCGACGAAAGCGGGGGGCCTCTCCCGCTCTCCTTTGCGGAAAAGACCGTGCTCCCTCCGGAGCATCTGCCCCTCACGGACCAGTATTTCCTCAATGTCAAGGTTTGCGACAAGTGTCATCCCGACTACCGGGGAACGATGTCTCACCCCGTGGAGGTCTTTCCCACGCCGGGCATGCAGGTGCCGGAAGGATACAGCATGCTGGCGGACGGCAGGATGAGTTGCCAGACCTGTCATACCGCCCATGCTTCCGATACCGAGTACAGGCTGGTGCGGCCGACCCAGAAAGAACTCTGTCTGGGTTGTCATCGCAATATCAATTGAGTTGGCTGGTTGAACCGAGGAGCAGGAGGGGGCGATCCATGGCGCACAGTAAACGGAAAAAATTGAACCTGAACGTCAAGAAGGAGTTTCAGCGCTGGCTGCTCGGCCGCATTTTCTTGGCGGTGATCCTCAGTGCCGTGGTGGCGGCTTTGATTCTCTATGGCTATGCTCGGACCGAGATCTGCGATTCCTTCTATACCGCCCACGTCGCCATCCGGCGGGTGAGCGACCTGCTCTGGCCGGTGGTGCTGGCCGGCTCGGCGGTGAGCCTGCTGAGCGGGATGCTGCTGGCCGTTTTTCTGCCGCAGAAGATCGCCGGGCCACTGTTCCGGATCGAAGAGGATTTGAAAGCGATCGGCAAGGGCGATCTGACCGTGACCATCACCCTGCGCAGCGGCGATACCCTGCAGGATTTTGCCGCCAGCATCAATGAAACCGTCGCGGAACTGCGGGAGCGGGTGAAAAAGGCCCAGGACGGCTGCGTGGATCTTGAAAGCTCAGAGGCCGGCCGGCAGATGACCGAGGTGCAGCGGCAGGGGTGCGCGGCCTTGAAATCCTTGAAGACCTGACGGGATCGCTTTTCAGCTGGTGCCCATGTAGCGGCGCATCCGGATGTTGAGCAGGATGCCGATGCCGGCCAGGGTGGTGAGCAGCGAAGAGCCGCCGTAGCTGAAAAGGGGGAGAGGCATGCCCACCACGGGCAGCAGCCCCAGGACCATGGCCAGATTGATCAGGGCTTGCCAGAAGATCAGGGAAACAATGCCGAAGGCGAGCAGCACCCCGAACTTGTCCCGCGAGGAGATGGCGATGTTGAGCCCCCAGAGAACCATGAAGAAGTAGCAGGCCAGAAAGACCACTGAACCGAAAAAACCCCACTCTTCCGCCCAGACCGAAAAAGCGAAGTCCGTATGCCGTTCCGGCAGGAAATCGAGCTGCCCCTGAGTTCCCTTCATGAATCCTTTGCCGAATTTTAAGCCGCTGCCCACGGCAATCTTCGACTGGGTGATGTGGTAGCCCGTGCCCAGGGGGTCGTTTTCCGGGTTGAGGAAGGTTTCGATGCGTTGCCGCTGATAAGGCTTGAGGAAGAACTTCCAGCCGATGGGGATAGCGGAAAGGCAGACGCTGGTCAGGATGGCCAGGGTGCTCCAGCGCAGCTTCACGAAAAGGGTCATGGAGACAAAGACAAAGCAGAGCATCAGGCCGGTGCCCAAATCGGGCTGCTTGACGATGAGGAG
This sequence comes from Desulfobulbaceae bacterium UBA2262, assembly GCA_002347185.1. Taxonomy (GTDB): domain Bacteria; phylum Desulfobacterota; class Desulfobulbia; order Desulfobulbales; family Desulfurivibrionaceae; genus UBA2262. Next base: position 94,139 of record DDXK01000010.1, read on the forward strand.
AAAGGGCAGCAGGGTGAGGAAGGCCGGCATCGCCAGTTCCTTGAGGCCGAAGCCCTTGCCGCTGTCCTTCCGGTAATAATAGCTGGCCACGGTGATGATCAGAATCAGCTTTGCCGGCTCGGAGGGCTGCAGGCGAAAGAAGCCGAGATTGATCCAGCGCTGGGAGCCGCCGATGGTCTGGCCGATGAAGAGGGCGGCCAGAAGCATGAGGAGCATCAGCCCGTAGAGGGCATAATTCCAGGTGATGAGAACCCGGTAGTCTATGCTGATGATGAGCAGGATGACTGCGGCGCCCAGGAGATAATAGGTGAGCTGCTTGACGAATACCGAAGTTCCATGGTGTTCGTAGAGATGTGAGGCGCTGTAGAGGTTGGCGAGCCCGATGAGGACGACAATGGCCACGACGCCGACCATCACCCAGTCGAAATTGAGGAGCAATCTGCGGTCGAAGCGTAGCATGGCTAATCTCCCGGCTCTGGCTCGGCGCTGGCCGAAGTGTCCACGGCCGTGTTCTCTGTGGCGGGCAGGCCGTATTTTTGTTCAAAGTAGCGGCTGAGGACGATCTTGGCGACGGGGCCCGCGCCGGAGCCGCCATGGAGGCCATGTTCCACCAGGACGGTCACGGCGATTTCCGGCTTCTCCGCCGGGGCAAAGCAGGTGAACCAGGCATGATCGCGGTATTTGTAGGGAATGGCCTGTTCCCGAAGGCCTTCCAGGTGGGAAAGGCGAATGACCTGGGCCGTGCCGGTCTTGCCGCCCACCATGACATTGGGGAGCCGCACCACCTTGGCGGTGCCGCTTTTCGAGTTCACCACATCGACCAGAGCCTGCTGGATGAGGGCGCGCCCCCGTGCCGAACCCAGACTCTTGCCGTACACTTCCGGAGCAAAGGTTGAGACCGGTTTGCCTTCCGGATCCATCACTGTCTGGATGAGCTGGGGGCGGTAGAGGACGCCGCCGTTGACCAGCGCTGAGGTCATCTGGCAGATCTGGAGCGGGGTGGTGAGATTGTATCCCTGACCGATGGCCACGGAAAGCGTCTCGCCTTCCTGCCAGGACTCCTTGAAGCGTTGTTTTTTCCAGGCGGCGGTAGGGGTAATGCCGTTTTTTTCGTGTTCCAGGTCGATGCCGGTTTTCTGGCCCAGCCCCATGCTCTGTGCGTACCTGGCAATGGTGTCGACCCCGAGCCGTTGCCCGACCTGGTAAAAATAAACGTCGCAGGATTCCACCAGAGCCCGGTGGAAATCGACCGCGCCATGACCGCCCCTTTTCCAGCAGCCATAGCGGCGGTTGCCGAAATTGAGGGAGCCGCCGCAATAATAAATGGTCTCCGGGGTGACCACTCCCTCGGAAATGGCTGCCAGGGCCGTGACGATCTTGAAGGTGGAGCCGGGCGGATACTGTCCCTGGATGGTCTTGTTGATCAACGGATTCAATGGATCATTGAGCAGGGCGTTCCAGGCCTTGCTCGAGATGCCGCCGACAAACTCCTGCAGGCGCAGGGGCGGTGTGCTGCAGAGAACCAGAAGGCGGCCGGTGTCAACCTCCATGACGACAACGGCGCCCGCCTTGCCTTCCATGGCCGTTTCCGCGGCGATCTGCAGATCAATGTCCAAGGTGAGCTGGAGGTCGTTTCCCGGCAACGGCTCCTGCAGATTGATCTGGCGTTGTTCGAAGCCGCGGACATCGACCTCGAGATAGTTGCGCCCCTTTTCTCCTTTCAGGGTTTCCTCGAAGAGTTTTTCCACGCCCAGCTTGCCGACCTGATCCCCGCGCTGATGATTTGCGTATTGCGGTTCTTCCAGCTCTGCCTGGCTTATTTCCCCGAGGTAGCCTATGGTATGCGAGGCAAAATCGCCAAAGAGATAGTCGCGGGAAGGAAGCACTTCAATGCTGACCCCTGGGAGGTTGAAATGGTTGTTTTCGATGGTTACCAGGGTTTTCCAGTCGATGTCCTCCTTGAGGCGGGTGGGGAAATAGCGAGGGTGATCGGCGCTGGCGCGAATTCGGTCGAGAAGAACGGTGATGTCCTCGTCAAGAATTCTGGCCAGGATTTTGATGATCTCGTCCGGGTTGGGGGCATCTTCCCGGCTCCAGACCACGTTGAAACGCGGTCGGTTGGTGATGATGGTTTTGCCGTTTCTGTCGAGGATGTTGCCGCGGGGGGCAACAATGTCCTGGATGCGGATGCGGTTGCTTTCGGAGCGCCTGGCATATTCGGTTCCGCTGTGGATCTGTAAAAACCAGAGTCTCGCGATCAGGACGGCGACAAAAAAGATGATGACGGCCGTGGCGATGTCAAGACGCTTCTTGAGGATCTTGAGCTCGGCCGGGTCGATCTTGTTTATCTTGGCAAGAGGGCGTGGCATGGTTTCCTTCGTGAAGCCCTGGTCAGGAGAGGTAGCGATTGCCTGATTTCTGGCGCCGGAAGGGGTTGCGCTTGCCGGTGTCGTTCAGGAGGGCGATGATCCATTTGCAGAAGCTGAAAAAAGGGATGCAGATAATGGCCAGAATGAGGACCTGGAGGATTTCATTGCCCCAGGCCCAGTAAAAAGTGCTTTCGGGAGCGAGGATGGTGGCGAAGAGATAGATGCTGCTCGCGGTGGCAAGATAGCTGAGGGCAACGAGCGGCATCTGGTGCACGGCTTCGTTGATGGCGAGGGTGCGGGAAACTCCCTGGAGCACGAAAAAGAGAAGCAGGTAGACTATGGGGTGGAGCCCAAGGAAGATCCCGGAAAAGATGTCCATGAGGAGGCCGAAGAGGAGGGCCAGCATCGCTCCCTTGTAGACGTCCAGATTGGTGGCGATGAAGACGACGAGCAAAAAGAGCAGGTTTGGGCGACCAAACCACTCCGGCAGAGCGTGCAGAACCGTGGTCTGCAGGATGAGGAGAATGGTCCCCAGAAGAAAAAGAGCACTTACGACCATGGGGTATGCGTCATTTCGCGAGAGGATCTTTTTTCATGACGATGATGATGTATTCCAGTTCGCTGAAGTCTGTGGATGGTTCAATTTCAATCTTTTGAAACATGCCGCGGCGGGTTTTTTCGACATGCGAAACCGTACCCAGCGGGATGCCCTTGGGAAAGACGCCGCCGATTCCCGAGGTGACGATGGTGTCCCCTTTCTGGACATCGCTGTTTTTGAGGACATAGTCCATATAATAGGCGGCGCCATTGCCCTTGACAATGCCCTGGACCCTGGTGCGCTGAATCAGAGCATCGATGGCGCTGTTCGGATCGTTGGCCAGAAGGATTTTCGCGAAGTGGGGGGAGGCATTCACCACCTGGCCGACAACGCCGTCAACCGTGGTGGCGGGCATGCCGGCCTGCACTCCGTCGCTGCTGCCACGATCGATGATGACGGTCTTGAACCACTGGGAGGGATCCATGCCGATGATTTCCGCGGTCAGCGTCGGCGCAGGCAGGGTTTCCTTCATTGCGAGCAGCTTGGCCAGGCGGACGTTGGTGGCCACCGCCTCGCGGTATTCGTTGTTGATCGCCTTGTATTTCTGCAGTTCTTCGCGCAATCGCAGGTTTTCTTCCCGCACTCGGAGCAGTTCGCTGTATTTTTGCCAGACTTCGCTGAGCGAGGCGGATACCCTGGAAATTCCCTGTTGGGCCGAGCCGAGTACCTCCAGGGCGAATTTGTGTGGAGCGTTGAACTCCTGGCGGCCAACCACGGAAACGATCAGAATGAGGATAAGGGTGAGCAGAAGACCGAAAAGGAGAAAGCCCTTTATCTGTTTGGTGCGTTTACTCCTTTTCCTCATTGCGGGCTCTGGGCGTAGGTTTTATCTCGGTGCGGCATGAAAAAAAATTGGCCCGCCCTGGCCCCCTTGGCAGCGGGCAATTACCGCAGATCGGCAGTCAGGGGGCACACCCGACGCCTCGGGCGGCGACGGGATAGGCCGTAGTTGTTTTTGGGGACCGGCCCTTCTTCAGGTGGTCATGACCTCTTTGAGGATGTCGATATTTTCCAGAGCCTTGCCGGAACCGAGGACCACCGAGGAAAGCGGGTCTTCGGCGATGATAATAGGCAGGCCCGTTTCCTCTTTGAGTCGCTGGTCGAGATTGCGCAGGAGGGCGCCCCCGCCGGTGAGGACTATGCCCTGATCAACAATGTCGGCGGAGAGTTCCGGGGGGGTCAACTCGAGGGCCATTTTCACCGCCTCGACGATGGCGTCGACCTGCTCGGTGATGGCGGCGCGGATTTCCTCCGAGGTGATGGTCAGGGTCTTGGGCACTCCGGAGACAAGGTCGCGGCCTTTGACTTCCATGCTTTCGTATGGAGGTTCGGGCATGACGTCGCCGATGGTGGTTTTGATCATCTCGGCGGTGTGCTCGCCGATGGCCAGGTTGTGTTTGCGTTTAATATAATGAAGGATGGCCTCGTCCATCTTGTCGCC
>DDXK01000028.1:0-7677 GCA_002347185.1 Desulfobulbaceae bacterium UBA2262
TGCTCCGGGAGGGGGCTGGCGGCTGGTCTTCTGTCCTTTTGTGGGCATGACATTCCTTTGCTTGAAAACTGAGCGGTGGGGCCGAGGCATACGCAGGAGTAAAACAAGCGTTTGCCCGGCAGGTCAATGCTTTTGTTCTTTCTGGCGACGGCGCCGGAAAGAAGGCGTGGCGTGAGGCGGACTCATTGTGGGCTGGGGAGTTTCTGGCAGTCTGGGCAGAAAAAGGTGGCGCGTCCGCCGATGACCGTTCGTCGTATCGTTTCTTGGCAGCGCGGGCAGGGCTTGCCCTGGCGGCCATAGACGGCAAGTTCGAGCTGGAAGTAGCCAGGCCTGCCGCTGGCGTTTTCGTAATCGGAGATGGTGGAGCCCCCCATGGTGATGGCTTTTTCGAGAATGATCCGGCTCAGCTTGACGATAAGCTGCCATTCCATCTTCAGCAGGCGGTTGACTGGGGTTTCGGGATGGGTAGAGGCGGCGAAGAGCGTTTCGTTGGCGTAGATGTTGCCCAGTCCCACCACCACGGAGTTGTCCATGAGAAAGCTTTTCACCGGCAGCGTCCTGCCCCTGGCCCTGGCCAGCAGATAGTCGGCGGAAAACTCCGCGGAAAAGGGCTCCGGCCCGAGGCCAGCAAAAGGGTCTCCCCGGCGCAGCTCTCCCGCGGGAAAGACCTCAACCGAGCCGAAGCGGCGCACATCGTGGAAGCGCAGCTCCCTGCCGTTGTCGAGCAGGAAGCGCAGGTGGTCATGCTTCCTGCGGGGGCTTGCCGCAGGAAAAAGGCCGAGCTTGCCGGTCATGCCCAGATGAAAAACCATGAGCGTCCCGCTGGTGAGTTCGAGCAGAATATACTTCGCCCGCCGGCGGACACCCAGGATGAAGGCGCCCTCCACGTGGGCATACATTTTTGCCCTGGGGAAAGGCTTGCGCAGCCTCTTGTTGCTGTAGGAGATGGCGAGGATCTTGCGGTTGCTGATCAGGGGGGCGAGGCCCTGGCAGACCACTTCCACTTCGGGCAACTCAGGCATCAGCGTTCCTCGGCGAACAGGGATTGCGGAAAGATCATCGGAGCTCCGGCCTGAAGTGTTTCACCACCCTGGGAATGAAAAAGGAGCCGACGAAGAGGGCGAAGGAGAGCAGGGTCTGCCAGTTGGCCAGTTGTCGCCAGTCGCCCGATTTCCAGACCTCCGCCAGGGAGGCGAAGAAGAAGGTGAGCACGAAGCCGCCGGCGATGATCCCGAGCAGGGTGCCGAAAAAGTACTCCTTGAAGGAGACCCGCGTCAGGCCCATGCCGAAGTTGAGCGGGGTGAAGGGGAAGAAGAGCAGGCGCAGGTAGAGGACCGTGGCAAAGCCGTTGGCCGCGATCTTCTCGTCGTAGGCCTTGAGCCGGTCGCCGACGAGGCTGGCGGCGAAATCGCGACCCAGGTAGCGGCCGATGAAAAACGAGGCGGAGGCGCCGAGCATGGCGCCGATCTCGTTGTACAAAAAACCGTGCAGGGTGCCGAAGAGCACGGCGCCGATCCCGGTGAAGAGGGTGGCCGGCAGAAAGAGGCAGATGCCGCCGGCATAGAGCAGAATAAAGGCCAGCGGTCCCCAGGGGCCGAAGGAGTGGACCAGGTCCTGCAGGGAGGCGGGGGAAATATGCTCCTTGAGCGGGGTATAGCGAAAGAGGGCGACGGCGGCGAGGAGGAAGAGCAGGAAGACCAGCGCCTTCCCCACGCCTCTGGTTTTTTGCGTTGCGGGGGTCATGGTTGCTCCTGGGCGCGGCGGCTCTCGATTCTGTCGTGATGCTGCCAGAGGGGGCAGCGGTTGTGGATGCACTCCCGGTTGGCGGCGGATTGGCGGCAGGAAAATTCCGTCTCGGCAAGCAGGGGCACCGGCAGCAGGCTCTGGGAGATGAGGGCCGCCTCCCTGAGGGCGATCACCGCCTCCCGCTGACAGCAGCGGGCCCCTTGGATGTGGGCGATTTCGCCCAGGACCCGCGAGGAGATTTCCTGGGCGAGCTGGCGCTGGCTGGCGGTCAGCGGCGTGGCGTCGAGAAGAATGCTGAAGGCGATGCCCACCCCGGTTGCGGCCCCGCAGGAACCCCAGAAGCCGCAGACTCCGCCGGGCACCTTGCTGCCCCGGGCGATGCCGGTGAGAATCGCCTCCCGGCTGATGTTTCCGCCCCGATTCCGGAAGGTGGCGAGGATGATGCCCGGCACCATGGCATGGTGTTCCGGGCCATGCATGGGCACGGCGGGATGCCGGCGGATCCTGGCGAGCAGGGCGAGCATGTCCTCTTCCCTGGTTTCGCAGCAGAGGACCCGGATTGCGGAAAGAGCATCCTCCTGGTGGCAATCGTCGCAGATATAGTGGCCCCTGACGCAGATGGCGCTGGTTTTGTGCATGCCCCCGCAGTAATGGCAGGGGTGGGTTTCTTCGTGTCGCAGGTAGGTGAGCTCCCTGCCGCAGGCCATGCAGCCGGCCTGGTGACGATCTGCCTCTCCGCCCCTGCCGAGGCTGGGCAGGGGGACGATCTTGGCCGGGGTGGCCTCCCCCGCCTCCCTTGCGCAGCCGCACGCTGCCGAGCCGCTGGCCTGGTCGGATTCGCAGCCGCCGGCCAGGGGAAAAATCGGCGGCGGGGCGGCCATGGGCAGAATCTTTGCGCTGGGGGCCCCGGTGCAGCAGCTGTTTTCCATGCGCATATTGGTGACGGCGCCTGCCGCATCGAGGATGAAAACCGCTTCGCCCAGGTTTTGCGCCTCGGCCAGGGGTATTCGCGTCCGCCGGCCGGCCAGGAGCAGGGCTCCGCTTCCGGTATGCGCGGCGGCAAAGGGCCCCCGGTAGATCACCTCCACTTCTCCGCCGGCCTCGGGCTTGACGGCCTGGAAGGTGAGGGAATAGAAGCGTACGCCCCCCTCGGTGCGATAGGGGAAGCGCTTCAGCAGGCGCGTTGCGTCAAAACCGCAGCTGGTGAGCATGGCGAGCAGGTCCTCCTGCTGGAGGGCGCCGCCCAGACATTCGCCCCGTAAGTTCACATCGTTTTTGATCCGCACCGGGATGGCCTGGTCGGTGACGATGTCGGAAACCACCAGGCGGCCGCCCGGCTTGAGGACGCGGAACACCTCGTGGAAGGTGCGGCGCTTGTCCGGGCTGAGGTTGATCACGCAGTTGGAGATCACCACATCCACGGAATTGTCCGCAAGCGGCAGGGCCTCGAGAAAGCCCTTTTTGAACTCCAGGTTGTCGTAGCCAAGGCGGGCCACCACCTCTTTTTTCGACGCGTTGGCCAGGGAAAGCATTTCCTCAGTCATGTCGATCCCGACCACCTTCCCTCCTGGCCCCACCTCGGCCGCGGCCATGAAGCACTCGACCCCGCTGCCGCTGCCGAGATCCACCAGCACCTCGCCGGGCTTTGGTGCCGCATCCCTGACCGGGCTGCCGCAGCCGTAGGATTTCTTTTTCGACTCCTCCGGGATGAATGCGGCCAGGGCCTGTTCCGGCGCAAAGGGATTGGCGATATCCTCCTTGGCGACCAGGGCGGCGGCGGCATAGAACTCGCGGACCGTGTTGTGGCCCAGGTCGTCGGAAAGGGAGAGGACGCAGTTGCAGTGGGTGAGGCTCACTTCGCCGCCCTCCGGGCAGTCGTGGCGGACTTCCCCCATCCTGAGCAGAAGGCCGGGCGGGCCGGCTGGCGGCGGGTACTGCCGGGCCTGCTCGGCGATGAGCCAGAGGGCCAGGCCGTTGTACAGGGGCAGGTAGGGATCGTGGCCGACGAAGGCGCCGCCGGCAAGAAAGCTGTGGTCGATATCGCCGCCCCCGACCAGGAACTTGAGGGGATTTTCGCGGCTGGCTTCGCTGTCGATAAGCGATGCCTGTCGGATTCTTTTCAGTACCGGGCTCTCCCGCCAGATTGCGGCCAGGCCCTGGGCGAGGGCGCCGCAGTCGAGCTCCGGGATGCCCACCAGGGCCGGGGAGGGGTAGATTCTGGCGTCGGGGCCGACCGCCAGTGATTCCCAGGCGGTGTTGGCCAGGTCGAAGCGGGTGCCGGGAGCGCTGAAGACCTGGCTTCGCAGGGCTTCCACGTTGTCGATGGTGACGCCCAAGGCCTGGGCCGCCTGCCGCGCCCGGATGAGCTCGGGCAAAATCTCTTCGGGCGGCACGAACTGCGCCCGGCTGCCCTTGCCGCGGACAAAGTGCCAGAGCAGGTGGATGTTTTTCACCCCTTCGCTCTTGGCAAAGGCGACCAGGCCCGCCAGTTCGCGGACATTGCCCCGGTTGACCGCGACGGAAAGGGTGGCCGCAAAGCCCGCCTCGCGCAGGAGGCGCAGTCCTGTCCGCAGCCGGGCGAAGGTGCCTGGTCCGCGCAGCGCTTCGTGCTGCGCCTCGTTGCCGTCCAGGCTGAGCTGGAAATGGAGGCGCTCTTTGGGCAGGGCGGCCAGGGCGGCGAGATGCTCGCCGATGAGCAGGCCGTTGCTGAGCACCACCGCATGCACCTGCGGATCGCGGAGCAGCTCGGCAAGGATGGCGGGAAAATCCTGGTAGAGAAAGGGCTCGCCGCCGGTGAAGCAGAAGAGGGTGCAGCCCAGCTCTTTGGCCTCGGCAATGGCCTTGTCAAGCAGCTCCCTGGGCAGGGTGGCGGCCTGGGCCGGCGAAGAGGCGAAGAGGCAGTGGCGGCAGCTCAGGTTGCAGCAGTTGGTGAGGTGCAGCCAGCATTCCTTGAGCCTGCTCAGAGAAAGCTGGCCGGCCCGGCCCTGGTAGGGAGGGAGGGCTTCGCCCGCAAGCCGGGAGGCGAGGCGGTGCGCGGTCAGCAGCCGTGCCGCCAGGGAGGACTGATCCGGATCGGCGGCGCAGGCTGCCTGGTCCGCGGAGCTGCTTTGCCGGAACAGGGCCAGGGCCCGGTCCGCTTCGGAATCGGGGACAAACCAGTCCGGTTTTTCAGGATGCACATAGACCGGCATGCCGGTGACGGTGAGGCGTTGCCATTCTTCAAGCATAAGGGGGCTTCCCGGGGCAAAAAAATGAGTCAGGGGATTGTGAAGCAACAACTAAAATACCGGCCTCTTTTCGCAAGAGCAAGGAGATAACGACGCGGGGAGGAGAGAGCTGGGGAGCGATCCGCCCGGAACGGCGGCGATTTTTTCTGGGAGAATCGGCGGTATCTGGAAGTGATGATTGGCAAAATAGTGGCAATGTGGTTAGCTGGAAGGTGTGGTTGGCGAGTGGAGAAAAAACGATGGCTGCGAACAAAGAGGGAGAGGCGGAGGAGCGGGGCGCCCTGCGGAAAGAGATCCTTGCCGCAAGGGACAGGTTGCCGGCCGGAGAGAGGGCCGCGAAAAGCCGCGCCATTGCCGACCGGCTCTGGGCCCTGCCCGCCTTTGCCGAAGCGAGGAAGATCTTTTTCTATGTCAATTTCCGCAGCGAGGTGGAAACCCTGCCCCTGCTCAGGGAATGCCTGGCCCGGGGCAAGGAGGTGAGCGTGCCCCTGACGCTTGCCGCCGAGCACCGTCTTCGGGCCCATGCCCTTGCCGACCCGGACCGCGATCTGGTCCCCGGCTACTGCCGGATTCCGGAGCCGGCCAGGGGGCTGCCCGTCGTGGATCCGGCCAGCCTTGACCTGGTGCTGGTCCCTGGCAGCGTTTTTGACGACCAGGGAGGGCGGCTGGGTTACGGCGGGGGATACTATGACCGTTTTTTGAGCGGGGAGGCGCCGCAGGCCCTGCGCATCGGCCTGGCCTTCGACCTGCAGGTGGTCGCGCGGGTGCCTCTGGCCCCGCACGACCAGCGCCTGCACGCCCTGGTCACCGAAACAAGAACCATCCAGATGGGGGGCAAAAGGCCATGAGCAGAAAAACCGCGGTCCTGAAAGACCGGCTCTTTCTCGAACACGATCCCGGCTTTGACCATGTGGAATGTCCGGAGCGTCTTTCCGTCATTTATGAGGAGCTGGACAAGCCGGAAAACCAGGAGCGTTTTCTTTTTCCGGAATTTGCGCCGGCGAGCTTTTCCGAATTGGCCATGAACCACAGCGAGGCGCATATCAATCGCATTGCCGAGACCGCCTGCAGCCAGTTTGCCGTTCTCGATCCGGATACCCACACCTCGCCCCGCTCGTACGATGCGGCCTGTCTTGCCGCAGGCGCGGTGATTGCAGGGCTCAGGCTGGTGGCGGGCGGGGAGGCGGAAAACGCCGCCGCCCTGGTGCGGCCGCCGGGTCACCATGCGGAACGCGATTTCGCCCGCGGCTTCTGTCTGTTCAACAATATCGCGGTGGGTGCCCATTACGGACTGAGGCAGCTCGGCATGGAGCGGATCTTCATCGTCGATTGGGATCTCCACCACGGCAACGGCACCCAGCACTCCTTTTACGATACCGACCAGGTTCTCTACTGCTCGACCCACCAGTACCCCTATTTCCCCGGCAGCGGCGGCCTGCAGGAGACGGGGCAGGGCAGGGGCGAGGGCTATACCGTCAACGTGCCCTTGCCCGGCGGGCAGACAGATGATTCCTTTGCCCGCATCTTCAACGAACTCTTCGCTCCTCTCGCCCGGCAGTACCGGCCCGACTGCATCATGGTCTCGGCCGGCTACGACACCTATGTTTCCGACCCCTTGGGCACCATGGCGGTCACCGCCAACGGTTTTGCCTACATGACCCGGGTGCTGGTCGAGCTGGCCGAGGAACTCTGCGGCGGCCGTCTGGTCATGGCGCTGGAGGGCGGCTACAACTTCCAGGGGCTCAAGGATGGCGTCCTGGCGACCCTCGGGGAGATGGCTGGGGAAAGCGTGCTGGCGGACAAGAGCCTTGCCGTTCTCCGGCAGGCCGGCAAGCCTCTGCCGGGCCTGGATGCGGCCATCAAGGCGGCAAAAAAATACTGGACTTTTTAAGGGAAAATCGTTGTTATTGAGAATGGCGGCGGCATTTTCCCGACCGCTTCCGGCGAATTTACACGGCAAGACAATTCAGAGCGGGTACGGCAATCAGCATGGCGCAGGCAAAGATTCTCATAGCGGACGACGACACCCTGGTCCGGGAGGCGGTGCACAAGATCCTCAACATGTTCGGCCATGAGGTCACTCCCTGCGCCAGCGGCGAGGAGGCCATCGCCGCCATCAACAGCGATTTTGACCTCATTATCCTCGACATCAACATGCCGGGGCTGGACNNCTCAACGAAAAGGATCTCGGCATCCCGGTGATCTTCCTCACCGGCGCGGGCTCCATGGAGTACGCGGTCAAGGCCATCAACCTGGGCGCCTACGATTTCATTCCCAAGCCCATCGAGGACCTGGACATCTTCAACATCAAGGTGAAGCGGGCCATCGAGAAGCGGATGTACGTGCTGCAGGAGAAGGCGTACAAGGAAAACCTCGAGATCGAGGTGCGCAACAAAACCAGGGAGCTGGCGGAAAAGAACATGCTCCTCGAGGAGTACAGCCAGAACCTCGAGGTTTCCGCCCTCAATACCATGCTCACCCTGCAGACCGCCCTGGAAGAAAAGGATATGTACACGGCCGGCCACACCACCCGCGTCACCCAGTACGCCATGACCATCGCCCGGGCCATGCGCCTTGGGCAGGAGGAGGTGGTGGTGCTGGAGCGGGCCTGCCAGGTGCATGACATCGGCAAGCTGGTTGTCGATGTCAACTACATCAGAAAACCGGGGCCGCTTTCCGACGAGGAGTGGATCCTCATGAAAAA
>DDXK01000028.1:7689-17250 GCA_002347185.1 Desulfobulbaceae bacterium UBA2262
CGCATGGACGGCAAGGGCTACCCCGACGGCCTGCTCGGCGACGAGCTGGATCACCTCACCAAGATCATCACCGTGGCGGACAGCTACGACGCCATGACCTCCAAGCGCAGCTACAAGCAGAATCTTGCCCTCCCCGAGGCCATCGCCGAGCTGCACCGCTGCTCAGGCAGCCAGTTCGACCCGGAGATCGTCACGGTCTTTGTCGAGATCCTGCAGAAGCAGGGCAAGTCGGCCCTGGCCTGAGCGCCTCGCTTTTTTGCTGTGCCGGCAACATTTTGCCCCCCCTGTGCGCGGTCCCTCGGAAATCTTCCTGTCCGCTTATAAATTGACTTGTGCGGTGGAATGCGGTAAGAGTCAACACATGAAAATCACCCCGGAAGAAGTGACATACGTGGCCAGGCTGGCACGGCTCGAGCTGAGTCCGGCTGAGGTGGAAAAAACCACCGCCCAGCTGGACCGCATCCTGAGCTATGTGGAAAAGCTGAACGAACTCGACACCACCGGCGTCCCCGCCACCACCCACGCCCTGGCGGTGCGGAACGCCTTCCGCGGCGATGAGGTCAAGCCCTCGCTGCCCCAGGCCGAGGCGCTGGCCAATGGGCCTTGCCAGAACGGCGAGGCCTTTGTGGTGCCCCGGGTCATCTGAGCCGGGCGTTTTCCCGTTCTCCTGCCTGCGGGGCAGGCTGGCTTCTTGCGGACCTCCTGAACAGAGGTCCGTTTTTGTTGGCTCCACCGGAGCCCTTCTCCCCCGGTGCGGCCTGAGCAATTCAGCACAAGAGGCGTGGTCGGATTTTGCCCCGGCCGCGTAAGAGTTATGGAACTTCATGGCCTGACCATACACGCCCTGCGGGAGCTTCTTGGCAAGAAAGAGATTTCTGCCGTGGAACTTACCCGTTCGGTGCTCGACCGCATCGAGGCGGTGGAGCCCAGGGTGAACGCCTTCATCACCCTCGATCGGGAGGGCGCGCTGGCCCAGGCCGCGGAAGCGGATGCGCGCCGCAGCAAAGGAGAGGCGGGCAGCCTCTGCGGGATCCCCCTTGCCGTGAAGGATGTGCTCTGCACCAAGGGGTTGCGCACCACCGCCGGCTCAAAAATCCTCGAACCCTTCATCCCTCCCTACGACGCCACCGTGGTGGCCAAGCTCAGGGAGGCCGGCGCGGTCATCGTCGGCAAGGTGAGCATGGACGAGTTCGCCATGGGCTCCTCCAACGAGAACTGCGCCTATGGGGTGCCGAAAAACCCCTGGAACCTCGCCCATGTCTGCGGCGGCTCCAGCGGCGGCTCCGCCGCCTCGGTGGCGGCGGACGAGTGCATCGCCTCCCTGGGCTCCGACACCGGCGGCTCCATCCGCCAACCCNNATCCGCCAGCCCGCCTCCCACTGCGGGGTGGTCGGCATCAAGCCCACCTACGGGCGGGTCTCCCGTTTCGGCCTTCTCGCCTATGCCTCTTCCCTCGACCAGGTCGGCCCGATCACCAAGGATGTGCGCGACGCCGCCATTATGCTGAACGCGATCAGCGGCTACGACCAGCGCGATTCCACCTCCGTGAATGAGCCGGTGCCCGATTATGCCGCCGCCCTTGTTCCCGACCTCGACGGGCTGACCATCGGCATTCCCAGGGAGTATTTCGGCGCCGGCCTCGCGCCCGAGGTCGAGGCGGCGGTCAAGAACGGCATCGCCCTGCTTGAAGAGGCCGGGGCGAAGACGGTGGAGATCTCCCTGCCCCACACCGAATACGGGGTGGCCGCCTACTATATCATCGCCCCGGCGGAAGCCAGCTCCAACCTGGCCCGCTACGACGGGGTGCGGTACGGCTTCCGCGACCTGGCCCAGGAAAATCTGCTCGAGATGTACCGCCATACCCGCTCCCAAGGCTTTGGCGACGAGGTGAAGCGGCGGATTATCATCGGCACCTATGCGCTTTCCTCCGGCTACTACGACGCCTATTACAAAAAGGCCTCGCAGGTGCGCACCCTCATCGTCGAGGATTACCGCAAGGCCTTTGCCCGGTGCGATCTGCTGGTCTCGCCGGTAACGCCTGCCCCGGCCTGGAAGATAGGGGAAAAGATCGATGACCCCTTGAGCATGTATCTCTCCGACATTCTGACCATCTCCACCAATCTGGCCGGATTGCCGGGCATGTCGGTGCCCTGCGGCATGAGCGCAGCGGGGCTTCCCATCGGTCTGCAGCTGCAGGCGACCCATTTTGCCGAGGAGAAGCTCTTCCGGGCCGCCTATGCCCTGGAGCAGCGCCTCGGCCTGGTGGGCCGGAAGCCGGAATTATAAAAACTGCCGCCACGAAATCCACGGAAGGACACGAAAGAAAAGGCATGGCTCGGGCTGACTTCCCTTTTCTTCCCGAAAGCAGAACCGTTTCGTGTTGTCTCATGGAGTGCGTGGCCTCTTCTTTCTTTTGAGGATCCGCCATGACCCTTCCCATCCGTGAGAACATCGCAAGCCTTATCCCCTACCCGCCGGGCAAACCGCTGGAAGAGCTGGAACGCGAATACGGCATCACCGGCTCCATCAAGCTGGCCTCCAACGAGAATGCCCTGGGGCCGTCGCCCAAGGCCGTGGCCGCGGTGGCCGACTGCCTGAAGAACCTGCATCGCTACCCGGACGGCAGCTGCTATTACCTGGCCCAGGCGCTGGCCGCAAAGATCGGGGTGGCCCCGGAGCAGCTCGTCTTCGGCAACGGTTCCAACGAGATCATCCAGCTGCTCATCGCCGCCTTTCTGGCGCCGGGGGAAGAGGTGGTCACCAGCCACCCCACCTTTCTTGTCTACCAGAAGGTGGTCCAGGCCCAGGGCGGCCTCAACGTCGTGGTGCCCCTCAAGGAGATGCACCACGATCTGGATGCGATCGCCGCGGCCATCGGCCCGAAAACCCGGCTCATCTTCCTGGACAATCCCAACAACCCCACGGGCACTGTTTTCAGCGAGGCCGATTTTGCCTCCTTTCTCGCCAAGGTGCCCGAGGGGGTCATCGTCGCCCTGGACGAGGCCTATGTCGATTTTGTCGAGGCCGCAAAAAAGATCGACTCCCGCCGCTTTCTCGAGCACCGGGTGCCGGTGGTGGCCCTGCGCACCTTTTCCAAGGCATACGGCCTGGCCGGGCTGCGGGTGGGCTACGGCCTGATGCGCGCCGGGATAGCCGATTATCTGCACCGGGTGCGGCAGCCCTTCAACGTCAACCTGCCCGGGCAGGCGGGCGCTCTGGCTGCGCTGGCCGACGAGGAGCATTACCAGAACACCCTCACCCTCACCAGGGAGGGGATCGTCTGGCTGAGCCGGGAGGTGGAAAAGCTCGGCTGCAGGGCCTTCCCCAGCCAGACCAATTTTTTCCTCATCGATGTGAAGGGGGACGGCAAGAAGCTCTACGAGCAGCTGCTTACCAAGGGCGTTATCGTCCGCCCCATGCAGGCCTACGGCTTCCCCGACTATATCCGGATCACCGTGGGGACGCCGGCCGAAAACCAGCGTTTTGTCGCCGCCCTGGCCGTGGCCCTCAAGGAGCTCCAGTATGGTTGACCGCCAAGCCATCGTCACCATTGACGGGCCCTCGGGGTCCGGGAAAAGCACGATCAGCCGCGGGCTGGCCGCCAGGCTCAATTTCACCTACCTGGACACCGGCGCCATGTACCGGGCGGTGGGGCTGCAGATCGAGCGGGAGGGCGTCGAGCTGGAAGACAGCGAGGCGCTTGCGAACTGTCTGGCCGGCATCGAACTGCGCCTGGAGCCCAACCAGGATGACGATATCCGGATCTTCCTCAACGGCGAGGACGTTTCCCGGGCTATCCGCACCCCGGAGATGGGGCTGGTCGCCTCCCGGGTTTCCGCAAACCCTCTGGTCCGCGCAAAGTTGACCCGGTTCCAGCAGGAGCTGGGGCGGAAGGGGGGGATCGTCGCCGAGGGCCGCGATACCGGCTCCGTGGTTTTTCCCCAGGCGCAATTCAAGTTTTTTCTCGATGCCAGCGCCGAGGTGCGGGCCCGCCGCCGCCATGCCCAGCTCAGGGAAAAGGGGCAGGAGACCGACTACCAGGAAATTCTGGACCAGATCAAGAAACGTGACTATGATGACAGCAGGAGGGTTCTGGCCCCTCTGAAGGCAGCGGAGGGCGCCATCGTGATCGACTCCTCGAACATGAGCCCCGACCAAGTGATCGCCGCCATGCTGGAACGCATTGACCCCCAAAAATTCCGATAACCTTCGCGACCCCAAGGAGGAAGGCATGGTGGAGGATGAGGCCCGGTCCTTAAAGCGCAGGCATCTTGTCTATTACCTCGAGGTGTACGACGACGAGGCCAACGAGCTTCTCGGGCATCTCGTGGATATCACCACCAGCGGGTTGAAGCTGGTCAGCAAGCAGCGTATCCCCGCCGGCCGCATCTACCGCCTGCGCATGATGCTGCCCGAAGGCTATTTCGCCCAGAAAGACCTTTACTTCGAGGCCAAGAGCATGTGGAGCAGCAACGATATCAACCCTGATTTCTATGATACCGGTTTTTCCGCAGCCACCGTTGATCACGACACCAAGGAGATCATCCACTCCCTGGTGCGCCGGCTCAGCTTCAATGATTGACGCCAAACCTTCACCCAGGCTTGCGGAGAAATCGCCATGCGCACCGTGATCGACTGCCGGGGGATGGTCTGTCCCCAGCCCGTGATCAAGACCAAGGAGGTTCTCGACGAACTGGCCTACGGCGTTGTCGAGGTTCTCGTCGACAACGAGGCTTCGAAAAGCAACGTGGCCCGGTTCGGCAAGAGCCAGGGCTGCGAGGTGGAGATCCGTTCCTCCGGCAAAACCCATCATGTGATCATCAACAAAGGCAAGGGGGCAAGGGCCGAGGCGTCGGCCGCGTCGGTGAGCGATTATACCTGCGAGGTGCCCGGGCAGGAGGAGCTTGTCTGCGTTATCCCCGCCGACACCATGGGGCGCGGCAACGACCCGCTGGGCAACGTGCTGATGCGGGCCTTCATCAAGACCATCCAGAGCGTTTCGCCCCTGCCCCAAAAGATCTTTTTCTACAATACCGGGGTGAAGCTCACCGCCACGGAGTCCGATCTGATCGTGCCGCTCAGGGAGCTTGCCGGGCAGGGCGTGAAGATCTATTCCTGCGGCACCTGTCTCGATTTTTTTCATCTTTCCGAAAAGCTCCTGGTGGGCGAGGTGACCAATATGTACGACATCCTCGATTCCATGGCCAAGGCGCGGAAGGTGATCAGCCCCTATTGAGAAGGGGGCGAGCGGCAGGCAAGGGCTGCCGAATCTCTGCGGCGCTTTTTTTCCCCGGCGCCCCTTTTTCCCCGACGAGCGTCATGCAAACACCCAAAAACGTCTACCTCGACAACGCCGCCACCTCCTTCCCCAAGCCGTTGGAGGTGGAACAGGCCATGGCCCGGCTGCTGCGGGAGGGCTCCCTCAGCCCCGGCCGCTCGGCCCACGCTTTTTCGCTGTCGGCCAGCCGGGTGATCTTCGAGGCCCGGGAGGCAGTGGCCGAATTCTTCGGTTGCCGGGACTCGAGCCGGACCGTTTTCACCAGCAATGTCACCACGGCGCTCAATGTCGGGATTTTCGGGCTGCTCCAGCCCGGGGACCATGTCCTGACCACGGGGGTGGAGCACAATTCGGTGATGCGCCCCCTGCGCTTTCTGGAAAAAAAGCGGGGGGTCGCGGTGGAGATGCTGCCCACCTCGGCAGCCGGCGAGATCGATCCCGACGACATCCCGGCGCGACTGAGGAAAAATACCCGCCTCCTCATCGTCAACCATGCTTCCAATGTCACCGGCGCCCTGGCCGACCTCGCCGCCATCGGCAGCCGCAAGGGGCAGGCGCTCTTCCTGGTGGATGCGGCCCAGTCGGCCGGAGTTTTTCCCATCGATGTCGAGGCCGTGGGCATCGATTTTCTCGCCTTTACCGGGCACAAGGCCCTTTTCGGCCCGACCGGCACCGGCGGTTTTGTTTTTGCCAAGGGGCTGGCGCTGCCGCCGCTGATGCTGGGAGGGACCGGCAGCCATTCGGAGGCGGAGGAGCAGCCGGGTCTTGCCCCGGACTGTTACGAGTCGGGAACCCCCAACACCTTGGGCATCGCCGGCCTGGCCGCGGGACTTGCTTTTATCAGGAAGACCGGGATGGAGACCATCCGGAGACATGAGGAGGCCTTGGTTCGCCTTCTTCTCGACGGGCTGGCCCGGATGCCGGGGGTTACCGTCTATGGGCCTCCAACCGGCCGGCAGCGCGGTTCGGCGGTTTCGTTGCGCATGGCTGGGAAAAGCGTGGCGGAGCTCGCCTTTCTGCTAGACCGCCACCATGGGATCATGAGCCGGGCCGGCCTGCATTGCGCACCGGCCGCCCACCGCAGCATCGGAACCTTTCCCGATGGCACCCTGCGCCTTTCCCCTGGTTTTTTCAACAGCGAAGAGGATATAAAGGCCGCGCTCGCGGCGCTTGCCAGCATCAGCGCCTCCTCCTGACCGTCGCCTCAAGGGAAGGCCCGCGCGGATAAGCTATTTCTCCGGTATGCTGCCAGGCGAGGGGCGCTAATCCTTGCTTTGGTAGACGTCCTTGTATTCGAGGGGCGTTTTCTTTTTTCGGGGCAGAAGGAGGAGCACCAGCCCGAAAACAGTCATGACGCTGCCGGCGAAAAATACGGTGGGGAGATAGATTCCCTGCTGCTCCCAGCCCCATTTCATGGCATAGAGGCCCAGGGCGACATTGGCGAGGGCGAAAAGTTTTTTGCGCATGGCTCCTCTCTCCTTTGCGGTTTCTGCTTCATTTTCAAAGTATAGCAGGGGCGGCCAAGGCTGACCACAGGCAAAAAAGGCGGGGGGGGCGGGGCTTGCGGAGGCGGCCGCAAGGAGGTACAGTGTCCTCCTGGAGGAGCGCCTGGCGGGTCGGTTTTCGCCGGGTCATGACACGAACGAGGATTGATTGTATGAAAAGATATCTCTGGTCCCTGGCTGTTTTCACCATCCTCTCGACCATCATTGCCTGCGGGGATGGTGATTTGGCGGAAAGCAGGCAGGCGTCGACCCCCGGCCAGAGTGGACAGCAGCAGGGGCCGATCTTCCGTTCGATTCCGCCCAGGGAGGCGGCGGCGCTCATTGAGAGCCGCAAGGATCTGCTGCTCATCGATGTCCGCTCGCCCGAGGAGCTACGGGAAGGATCCATCCCGGGCTCGCAACTGGTGCCCATCGGCGAGCTTGCCCGCGGCAGGATGACCCTGCCCACCGGCCGGCCGCTCCTGCTGATCTGCGCGGTGGGTGGACGCAGCTATGCGGTGGGGCAGTATTTTTCCCGGAAGGGCTACCCGGAGATTTACAACCTGCAGGGCGGCATCAGCGCCTGGAAGCGGGCCGGCCTGCCTTTGCAGTAAGAAGCTTTTTCCTCTGTCCCGCCCTTGCCGCTATCCCTCTTCCTGCCCGTTGCGGCAGGCTTCCGCCAGCCTTGCTGCAAGGTAGCCTGTCGCGGTTTCCTCCCATCCCTCCAGGTCGAAACATCTGGCATCCTCGCCCAGCAGGCCACCGGGCACGAAGTCGCCCCGCTCCTCCGGATCGGAGATCAGCTCGTCGTAGAAGCAGACCGAGAGCCAGCGCGGTTCCCCCTCGATGACGTCCACCATGGCGAACATGGGCCGCTTTTTTTGGCTGAGGTGGCTTGCGCGGAGTGAGTGGGTCAGACCCGGCCGGCTCTGGAAGTCGAGGCGGATGCCGGGCTGGGCGGCCAGAAAATCGACAAGCCGCAGAAAGCTCGCCTTGCTGCCCGCCTCTTCTTCCTGCCAACTGGCGATGAATTTTTCAAGGCTCTCCCCTCGCGCATCCATGCTTCCTCCTTCCCTGGCAAAACGCCTGGCTGAAAATAAACAGATCCTGTACCATCTCCTCATGAGCCGAAGGTATATACCCTCTCTTTTTCGGGCGGGCAACCACTTCCCGGTTCGAGGCTGACGATCGCTCCCGCCGGCGCAGGCGGGCCAGATTCTCATCGGCACAGGAGGAGGCCGGAATGGCCAGCGAGAAAACGATCCGGATCTATGCACTGAGCACTTGTTTTCATTGCAAAAAGGCGAAGCGCATGCTGGAGGGGCGCAGCCCTTCCCGTACGGTCATCGACGTGGACCTCCTCGATGGGGAGCAAAAGGAATGCGTCCTCGCCGAGGTGCGGAAAGTCAACCCGAGGGTCTCCTTTCCCACCATCCTCATCGGCGACACGGTCATTGTCGGCTTCCGGGAAGAGGAGATCGTCAGGGCGCTGGGGAGCTGAGGAGATGGATATTGAAACCCTGTACCAGACCCTGCGGAAGAGCCAGGAAGAGAAGGGCTATCATTTCACCGGGGACGAGGAGAGCACCCGCGAGCTGCTTCAGGGCCTTCTGACCAACAAAAAGCGCTACGGCTACATGTCCTGTCCCTGCCGGCTCGCCACGGGCAACCGCGAAAGGGATCGGGATATCCTCTGCCCCTGCGCCTACCGGGAAGAGGACGTGAAAGAGTACGGGAGCTGCTACTGCAACCTCTATGTCTCCAAAGCCTGGCGGGAAGGCAAGGTGGCCCACCAGTACGTTCCCGAGCGGCGCAGGGGCCAGTAAGCCCGCGTGGTTCAAGGGGCGGAGTTGCCCCCCCGAGGGCGCCTACCAGCCCAGCCTTTCGTAGCCAGGGATCGTGTCGAAGCTCAAAGACCGATAGATCTCACCCGCCTTGGCCGCCACCCGTTCCGCAATGATGGCTTTGTACTCGGCTGGCGTGGGCAGTTTGCCCAGCCTGGCCGTAATGGCGGCCAGTTCGGCCGAACCGAGGAATACCCTCGCCCCGTTGCCCATGCGGTTGTCGAAGTTGCGGGTAGAGGTGGAGAATACCGTGACGTTGTCGCGGGTTCTGGCCTGGTTGCCCATGCAGAGCGAGCAGCCGGGAATCTCGGTGCGGGCACCGGCCTTGCCGAAGATGGCGTACAGGCCTTCGTCCTTGAGCTGGGCCTCGTCCATGCGGGTGGGTGGCGCCACCCAGAGGCGGCCGGCCACATGCGGCGCTCCTTCGAGGATTCTGGCCGCGGCCCGGAAATGGCCGAGGTTGGTCATGCAGGAGCCGATGAACACCTCGTCGATCTGGGTGCCGGCCACTTGTGAAAGCGGTCGCACGTCGTCGGGGTCGTTGGGGCAGCAGAGCAGGGGCTCGGTGATTGCGTTGAGATCGATTTCGATGATCTCCTTGTACTCGGCATCCGCATCCGGTTCCAAAAGTTGCGGGTCGGTCAGCCAGGCCTCCATGGCGGCGATGCGCCTTTCGATGCATTTGCCGGCCTGATAACCGCGGGTGAGCATGTTCTTGAGCAGCACGACGTTTGAGCGCAGGAACTCGATGACCGGCTCCTTGGCAAGGCGCACCGTGCAGGCGGCCGCCGAGCGCTCCGCCGAGGCATCGGCCAGCTCGAAGGCCTGCTCCACGTTCAGGTCAAGCCCCTCGATTTCAAGCACGGTTCCGGCATAAACATTCTTCTTGCCCTTCTTTTCCACGGTGAGCAGGCCCTTTTGCAGGGCCGCATAGGGGATGGCGTTGACCAGGTCG
>DDXK01000028.1:17354-19858 GCA_002347185.1 Desulfobulbaceae bacterium UBA2262
TCACGCCGTCGCCGGGGCGCAGGGCGAGGCCGCCGCGGTCGCTGAAGAAGCCGGGGAGGGTCTTGTGGGTGCGCACGTCCACTGGCTTTGGGTAGGCCGCCGTGTGGCAGAAGGATTGCATGACCAGATCGGCGGAAAATTTCAGGCAGGCCAGCTCCTTGATTTCGTCGCGGGTCATGGGGCCGGTGGTGTCCTGGGAGCCCACCGTGGTCATTCTGGGTTCGCAGTAGGTGCCGGGCCGCACGCCGGCCTGACCGCACGCCTTGCCGACGATTTTCTGGGCCAGGGTGTAGCCGCGGCCGGTTTCCTTGGGCACCTCGGGTTCGGTGAACAGCGTTGCGGGGGAGAGTCCGAGGGCCGCACGGGCCTTGGTGGTGAGTCCACGGCCGATGATGAGGTTGACGCGGCCGCCGGCCCGGACCTCGTCCGGCAGGGTGGAGGGTGCCAGTTTGAAACGGGTCAGGACGGCGCCGTCGCGGCTGATGGTCCCTTCCTTGGTGTCGATCGTGATCACGTCGCCATTTTCAAGGCCGTTCACCTCGCACTGGATGGGCAGCATGCCGGAATCCTCGGCGGTGTTGAAGTAGATGGGGGCGATGGTTCCGCCCATGACCACGCCGCCGGTGCGCTTGGCAGGAACGTGGGGGATGTCGCGGCCGATATGCCAGAGCATGGAGTTGACCCCGGACTTGCGGGAGGAGCCGGTACCCACCACGTCGCCCACGTAGGCGACGGGATGGCCCTTCTTTTTGAGTTCCGCGATGACCTCAAGGGAGCCGGGCAGGCGGTTCATCAGCATGGACTGGGCGTGCAGCGGGATGTCGGGTCGGCTCCAGGCCTCGGAGGCCGGAGAGAGATCGTCGGTGTTGGTCTCGCCCGGCACCTTGAAGACCGTGACGGTGAGCGATTCCGGCATGGGGGCGCGGGAGGTGAACCAGGTGGCTTCGGCCCAGTTTTCCAGGACTTGCCTGGCATGGGGATTGGTCTTGGCCTTGGCCACCACCTCGTTGAAGGAATCATAGACCAGCAGGGTGTTGGAAAGGGCGGCCGCCGCCTCCTTGGCCAGTTCGGCGTCGGCCAGCAGGTCGATGAGCGGGGCGACGTTGTAGCCGCCCATCATGGTGCCCAGCAACTTTACGGCCGCCTTTTTGTCCAGAAGGGGAGAGGTGGCCTTGCCCTGGGCCAAGGCGGCAAGAAACTCCGCCTTCACCCTGGATGCTTCGTCCACACCCGGCGGCACCTGGTTGGTGATGAGGTCGAGCAGGATCGCCTCTTCCCCGGTCGGCGGATTCTTGAGCAGTGCGACCAGGGCGGCGGTCTGTTCGGCGGAAAGGGGCAGCGGCGGCAGCCCCTTGGCTGCGCGGTCGGCGCAATGTTTTCTGTAGGCGTCAAGCATCTGGGATTCTCCTTGGCTATGGCGGGCAGGGCAAGCTGGCAGCATCCTGCAAATTTCTTTTGAAACAGTTTCACTAACCTTGCCGGCCGCCCCTGTCAAGCAGAACCTCAGCCAAAAAAAGCGGCCCGGGCAGAACAACCGGGCCGCTTTTTTGCGTTCCGCGAGAATAACTCAGGCGGCCAGCAGCCGTTCGATATCCTCGCCGGTGATGGTTTCCTTTTCGAGCAGGGCATCGGCCATGGCCTTCATGACGGCTCGGTTCTCGGTGAGCAGGCGGGTGGCGGTATCCCGGGCCTCCTGCACCAGGGCCAGAACAGCCTTGTCGATCCGGACCGCGGTTTCGCCGCTGTAGGCCTGCTTGCCGCGGCCATGCTCGTCGGGACCTGCCACGTTGATCAGGCCGATCTCCTCGCTCATTCCCCATTCGCAGACCATCTTTCTGGCGATGGCCGAGGCGCGCTCTATGTCGTTGGCCGCACCGGTGGTGACGTCGCCAAAGATCAGCTCCTCCGCCACCCGGCCGCCCAGGAGGATGCAGAGGGTGTTCAGCAGAAACGACCTGGATTGGGAATGCTTCTCGTCGGTGGGCAGCTGCATGGTCAGCCCCAGGGCCCGGCCGCGCGGGATGATGGTCACCTTGTGCACCGGATCGGTGCCGGGGAGCAACCGGGCGACCAGGGCATGGCCCGCCTCGTGATAGGCGGTGATCTCCTTGTCGCGTGCGGTGAGGATCATGCTGGTGCGCTCCGCCCCCATCATCACCTTGTCCTTGGCCTTTTCCATGAGCTCCATGGTGATGGTGCCCACCTTGAAGCGGGCCGCCATCAGGGCAGCCTCGTTGACCATGTTGGCCAGCTCGGCCCCGGAAAAGCCCGGGGTGCCCTTGGCGATAACGGCGAGGTCCACATCGGTGTCGAGCCGCACCTTGGCGGCATGTACCTTGAGAATCTTCTCCCGGCCGCGCACGTCGGGGATGGGGACGATGACCTGCCGGTCGAAGCGGCCCGGCCTTTTCAGGGCAGGATCAAGGATGTCTGGCCGGTTGGTGGCCGCGACGATGATGATGCCGGCGTTGGCCTCAAAGCCGTCCATCTCGACCAGGAGCTGG